>JAQWOA010000027.1 GCA_029246105.1 Woeseiaceae bacterium
TCACTAGTTATGTTACTCACTGGTTTACTGGTGCTGCTGATGACAGCACGTTTGACCCGCAAGGGTAGTAATAGCCAAACATTCGACGCATTCTAGGAGGAGCGCCCATGTCATATGAATCCCTGCTTGCTTCGGTACTGGAACAGTCGACCCCATTGGTGCTGGCAGCGCTGGCGGCAATGATCACTTTGCGCGCGAACATTCTGAACGTGGCTGTTGAAGGCATGATGCTAGTCTCGGCCTTTAGTGCCATTGCGGTCGGGTCGGCAACAGGCAGCGCACTAGCTGGATTCAGCGCGGGCATCTTTGGGGCGGTTGGCATCTCGCTGGTGTTCTCGATCATCACCTTGCGGTTTGGGGCTGGGTTCATCGTTGCGGGGTTAGGAATCAACTTGTTGGCCGCAGGTGGGACGCTATTTGCGTTGGAACGTTGGTACAACAGTCCGGGCGGGCTCAGGCCGCTTGGCTTTCCTGAAATGTGGCATGTCCCGGAAGGTAGCCTGTCCTTTATTCCGCTTCTGGGTCCAGCGTTAGAGGGGCAAAGCATCATCGTGCTGCTGACCGTTCTCGCCGTGCCCGCTTGCTGGATGTTTTTGTATCGCACGCCGACAGGTTCGTATCTGCGCGCCGCGGGTGAAGACGAACATGCGGCACGCTCGGCTGGTATCAACGTCGTGCGGATGAAGGTGCTGGCCGTGACGATCAGCGGCCTTTTTTCTGGGCTCGCCGGCGCACAGCTTGCAATGGATAAGCTGCATTTCTTCCTCCCTAATATGACAGCTGGTCGCGGGTTCATTGGCCTTGCTGCCACGTTGTTTGGGGCTGGGCATCCCTGGGCGACAGCAAGTGCTGCGGTTTTGTTTGGCTTTTTCGGTGCGCTTGGGGATCGTCTACAGGCCTTCGATATTCCCGCGCAATTCGTGCTGATGCTACCCTATTTGGTGGCGATCCTTGCCCTGACCTTTTCCCGCTGGCGGATATATGTCCGTAACAAGCCAGCTAAATTGTGAGTTTGTCTATGCCTTTACCTATCATCCTCGACTGCGACCCCGGAAATGACGATGCCCTCGGAATTTTTGTAGCGGCCGGTCATGCTGCAATTGATCTGCGAGCAGTGACCACCGGCGCCGGCCATCTAGCAAGCGACCGAACTGCGCGCAACGCCGCCATCACGCTGCACCTATCTGGCCGATCCAACATCCCCGTAGGAGCTGGCGCGTTGAATCCTTTGGTGCGCGAACGCATGATCGCAGGCGTTCTTGACATGGCGTCCGCGCTCGATCCTGAGAGGCCTGATCTTGAGGGACAAGACCTTGACCCGCGCCATTCTATGGATCTGATCACACAAACTGTGCTGTCGGGAGGTGCCACGACCATCGTCACCACCGGCCCGCTGACGAACCTTGCCATGGCGCTGCGCCACACGCCTGAGATTACGGCCACACTGGAGCGAATCGTCATGCTGGGTGGATCATGGGGATTAGGCAACAAGACTGCCGCTGCGGAATGGAATATCCTCTGCGACCCCGAAGCGGCACATGTCGTGCTGGGCGCGGGCATTCCAATCACAATGCTTCCGATAGACGCTCTTAGCCCCGTAGGCATCACCCCTGAACTGATTAAGCGCACTCATGCCATTGGCGGCCCGGTCGGCTCTTTTGCTACTGAACTGTTACAATCACTGGTCACGACGTTTCGTCCTGGTAGCACCATGGCACCCAAATTCATGCCATTAAACGATCCGGTGGCCAGCCTTGTTGCGGCGCAGCCCGAGCTAGCGCAAACACAGCCTGCTCGCGTCGATATCGAACTTACTGGTCGTCACACCTATGGGCGTACTGTCGTTGATTTCGGCTTGCGTGGCGATGCAGTAGCAAACGTCGACGTCGTGACTCAGCTGGACTGCGACCGGACCCTTGATACTTTCATCGATGCGCTGACGCGCCTCGCAAATCTAGACATATAGAAAACGGAGATTACTACCATGGCAAAACAACCGCGCGTCCTGATCGCAGGCGAATCTTGGAACACTCATTCAATTCACCAAAAAGGCTTTGATAGCTTTACCACCACGGAATACACTGAGGGTGTGAAATGGCTACGTGAGGCCCTTGAGGCAGGGGGATGGGAAGTTACCTATCAACCCGCTCATGTCGCCGCTCGCGACTTTCCATTTGAGACGACAGACCTAGCCGAATATGACTGTGTGATCCTAAGTGATATCGGTGCCAATACGCTGCTCTTGCACCCCGATACATTTGCACACTCTAAATCCTTGCCAAACCGATTGGAAACGATCCGTCAGTATGTCGAAAATGGTGGTGGCTTAATCATGATCGGCGGCTGGCTGACATTCCAAGGAATTGACGCCAAGGGGCAGTATCGCGGCACGGCGATCGAGACGGCTTTGCCGGTAACCCTCGAAATAGATGATGACCGTGTGGAATGTCCTCAGGGTGTTACGCCGCAAGTGAGCGATGTCAATCATCCCCTCGTTGCTGGGATCGAAGGTGTCTGGCCTGAACTGCTCGGATATAATCGGCTGACAGCAAAGGCAGATGGTGAGGTTGTCGTGACTGTAGGGGACGATCCGCTGATCGTTATCGGCACTCATGGCAAGGGGCGCAGCGTTGCATTTGCATCCGATTGTGCCCCGCACTGGGCGCCGCCCTCGTTCTTGGATTGGAAAGGTTACGCCACAATGTGGCAGCGCATGACTGCATGGGCCGCCGGGCAATAATATGGTCGCCCTGAACGTCATGCGCTGGGGTGATCCGGGGGCTGCACGCACCATGGTCGCTCTGCATGGAATCACCTCAAATGGCGGGGCAATGTGCGAACCGGCCCGGCGTCTCGCTGATAAGGGCTGGCAAGTACTCGCTGCTGACATGCGTGGTCATGGCGAAAGCGGCCGAGGCAATGGGGACTTCTCGTTTGATACTCTGCTTGGCGATTTGGCCGAGGTGCTACCGATGTCTCCTGATGTTCTACTCGGCCATTCTTTTGGTGGAACGCTGGCACAGATCGGCGTGCTGAATGACATTTTCACGCCCGGCGCGCTAATCCTTGAAGACCCTGTTTCGGTTTTTGTGGACCAAGAAACCCCACGTGCCATGCTCGAATGGGATGAAGCCAATCTGCCAACTACTATCGACGATTTGCTTGCGGCCAATCCGGGGTGGACAGCCCTTGATGCGGCGTGGAAGCTGGTGTCGATTCAGCAAGTATCTTTTGACGACGCACGCGCGGCATTCGTCGGAAATGCACCGTGGGATTTGCGACCTGATGCGGCGCGGCTGAGTTCGAAGCTACCGACCGTCTGGGTTCTCCCTGATGTTAGCCGTTTTGTGCCATCCGGTGACGTAGCGCGACTACAGGCCGACACACCTGATGGATCCTTGGCGATCTTTAATGGTGCAGGGCATAGCGTCCATCGAGATGAAACAGTAGCCTTTGTTGATATTGTTGAGCGGCTTGCTCAAGGGGAGTGGTTCAATGAGTGCGGATAGTGATTTCAAATTTTGCTTCGGCGGCCATCATGCAAATCAGCGGATAGTGCTTGGTACGCCCTTTGAGGTGTTCACCGAAGACTGTTTCTCTGGCAAATTGACATCTGAAACTGGAAAACCGCGCGAAGTGGCGCCGTTTCCCAGAGTAAATCCGCTCGCAGGCCCCTTCCATATCGAGGGGGTTCGACAAGGCGATATCATTGCAATCCACATTCAATCAATGACACCTGCGCGTGATTGGGGCGTCGCAACCGTTTCACCTAATTTTGGCCTGCTTTCGGGAACGCGGATGGCACCGAACCTTCAGCCTGATAGTGATGAGCGTGTTTGGATTTGGCGTCTCGATAATGACCACACCACCCTGCGAACCAAGGCGGCAAACGGGACTGAGATGTCGGTTCCCTTTAATCCTTTCTTTGGCACGATCGGTGTGGCCCCAGCCCATGGCGAAGTGCGCCTCAGTGTTGTTCCAGGTGACTTCGGTGGCAATCTCGACATGCCCGAACTTTGCCCTGGGACGACGCTTTATCTGCGGGCAAATGTGGATGGTGGTCATCTATATTTGGGCGATGGACACTACGCTCAAGGCGACGGCGAAATAGCAGGAACGGCCATTGAGGGTGCTTTTCACTCGAGTCTTGCAGTAGCGAAGGTCTCTGATGATGAAACCTTTGATTTCCCCCGCATCGAAACACAGACCTGCATTGGAGTCATCGGCGTTGGACGTCCACTCGAAAGCGCGATCAAAGTTGCCGCAGCGGAAATGGTGCGATGGGTTGCCACGTTGACCGGATTGGATCCGCAGGATGCTTATCAACTTGTCAGTCAGATTGGAAAACTGCGCGTCTGCAATCTTGTGAACCCCGAATACACTGCGTTGCTGTCCGTTCCTAAGACGATTTTGCCTAAAGGCACTGTCGTCATGGGGAGATAGTGCCACATCATTAATAGGCCCTGACTATCAGGTAATATACTGAGACTATTAGACGGCTTCAGGAAGGAGAATCATGAAACGCAGAGAGTTGTTAAAAGGAATGGCGGCTATATCAGCAAGTCCAATACTAACGTCGTATGCATTAGAGGGAAATCTTATACTTGGAAAACATGACGCGCTAATCGTCGTCGATGTCCAGAACGATTTCCTTCCCGGAGGCAGTCTGGCTGTAAGTGACGGTGATGCGGTCATACCGGTGATCAATAATTGTATGAAGCTATCACAAGCAAAAGGTTTGCCAATATATGCAACTCGTGACTGGCATCCTACTGATCATTGTTCATTTGTGGAAAACGGCGGGACGTGGCCAGAACACTGTGTCGCAGGCAGCACAGGCGCACAGTTCTCAGAAGACCTAGCACTTCCAAATAACGTTACAATCATTAACAAAGGAACAGACAAAGATAAAGAGGCCTACTCCGGATTTCAGGACACTGATCTCTCGGATCAACTGCATAAAAAAGGTATTAAGAGAGTTATTGTCGGCGGCCTCGCCACAGACTATTGCGTCCTGAACACAGTATACGATGCGCTAACGAATGACCTAGATGTTGTGCTGCTAACATACGCTATTCGTGCCGTAAACGTTAACCCCGGAGACGGTGAAAGAGCCATTGAATCAATGATAGAACGGGGCGCAGAAATATATGATGGCTTAATCCTGGCAAATTAACCGTAACAATTACTGGATTGCCTCAGTGAATCTTCAGAGACACTGATCAATAGAGCTTCACAACTCTCGATGCTGTAAAGCCCCTAAAGAAATGCATGAAGGAATACCGCTGTATTCCTTATAACTATTCGTAAGCTTTTCCACCAGTTGCAGCCCACCACACAGCGCCAAGAATGTGCTGCTTATACCAAGGCTCATCATATATTCCTTCAGCGTGGCCAAGACCAGTGTGAAAAGATCTTCCACCATTGCCTTCAAAATCTTCTTGATACCAAGCTATTGGATGATAAGCCGGCATTTTTCCGCCAGGAAAGGTAGTTTCATCGACACTTAAAACAACTTCAATGTTGTCAGACATCTCTAAATAGTTATACCACTCTCCAGTAATTACCCATCTAGGTGGTATGTGGAATGCTGATGGATGGTTCGGGTCTTCGTTATCAACAATTCCTGTCCAAATGCCTGGATCTGGATGACGGTTCCATACACCGCCTACTAGGCTTACATACCATGGCCACTCCATCATTGTGAAAGTAGCCGAATGTATACCTACAAAATTTCCTCCCTGACGCATGTAAGCCTGTAACGCCCTTCTCTCATCATCATCTAAAATATCACCTGATGTATTCATAAAAACAATTACATCTATACTATTAAGCTTTTCTTGATTATCAAAAAAATTGGATTGTGTAGTCCAAGTAAGCCCCCAGTGATGGTCACGAGCTAGATCCTTAAACATCTGTATCCCATTTGGGACAGCGAGATGTTGGTAATCAAGAGATTTTGTAAACAAAAGAACTTCAAACTGTTTTTGATTCTCCTGTAAGCGCTGTGCGTGTGAATTGGCGCTAACTATTAGAAGCAGTCCGGTCAGAATACCTATTAGTTTTTTAGACATAACTTTTTTGATTAACCTTTTTTGAATCAAAATAATATTTAAATTTTACATAACCTTAAGTAGGAATTGGCTTGTTACCGAATTATGAAACTCTGACTTTATTTGCGATGCGATCTATTTAGCCTAACCTTAGTAGGAATTAGTTTATTGTCAGATGAACGCGTTCCAAGTTTACCGGCCTTACCATCTCCCCAGCAGTAAATTTCATCATTTGAAGAAATGGCACAAGTATGTTTAGTGCCAATAGTAATATCTCTAAAACTTACGTTACCTGATACAGCTACAGGTTCAACCCGCATTGTTGTCGTGCCATCACCTAGCTGGCCTTGTCCATTTCTTCCCCAACAATAAGCTTGACCATCGGTTGCAATGCCGCAGGTTTGAAAGGTTCCAGTAGCGATTGAAGCAAAAGATATATTTCCATTTATTTCCCTTGGCGTCCTCAAGTTTTCAAGAACTCCTAATTTTCCTGTGGAGCCAATACCTAATTTGCCGTATCGACCACGCCCCCAACAAATAGCCTTGTCTGAAGTGCCTAAAGCACATACATGATCAAGCCCAACACTTATTGAATTAGGGTGAAATTCAAAATCCCCAGCCACAAGGCCTGGCGCCGCTTTACTACGAGTATCACTACCCTGTCCTAATAAATTACCAAAATCGCTTGATCCCCAACAATATGCATTACCATTTGTTGATATACCGCATGTTGTTGCTGATCCTGCATTAATTGAACTGAAAGCGATTCCACCAGACACTGGAACAGGCACTGATGAACTTTTAGATTTGGTGTAATTACGGGCTACTTCCGAAACTCCTTTATCACCAAGAATTCCAGCCTCTCCTCTTCCCCAGCAAAAAGCCTTTTCGTCTGAAGTAATTCCACAAGTGTGTGCCAATCCTGCATCAACTGACTCAAAGGATAAATTACCGGAAACAGCTACTGGAATCGTACTGTTTTCAGGAGAGCCATTTCCGAGACTTCCATATCTTCCACGCCCCCAACAATAAGCATCATTATCAACTGTGATGCCACAGGTATGATCCCAGCCAACGCTAATTGACTTAAATTTTAAACCTCCAGAAACTGCAACAGGAGTCATACTAGACTCAATAGAGCCGTCCCCTAACTGGCCTACTGCATTATTTCCCCAACAATGAGCTTTGCCATTTGAGTTGAGCATGCATGTATGATTATCGCCAGCATCGATATCAATTAGATTATCTGAATGAGCTGGTACGGAGGCAATAACTGATACAAATAATAAGGCTGAAAATAAATAACTTTTATTTAATGTAATGTTCATTATTAGATTCTGTGTTTTGATTTAATGATCTAAGTACGAAGATTTCTTATTATAAAGTCTTTAATTAACAAACCATCGATTGGACTGGGATGGTTAAGACTGTAAGTAATTTTTATACTTCCCCTACAATTTATACTATAGCATCCACACATAATTTGCCATCGACCGCTCTCCTTGAATCGTCAACAAAAAAATTTATTGTCCTGCTGCTTATCGCTTAAATATTAGATATCTCTTGAATCATAAGCCCATTGCAGTAGTGCCTGTCGTTGTTTTGGACGACAGTCAAACTCATATTTCTCGCAATTCTTTTTCACTTGTGCAACGTGCCGACTCATTGCACGCCACCGCTTTATCTGTCGTTCGTCGTCTTCACACCTTCGACCTAAATAGTATCGACAATACCATTGAAACCAACCACGGGGATCCTTCTCCCAAATCCACCCCTTTTCTCTCCATACAGAAAGGGGCTGAGAAGCACTGACGCCAAAACAGTTTACATTTGGATCGGCCTTATCAGGGCATAGATTTGCATTATGAAACCAAGCAGCAGGAAATTCATTTTGGCAATCCGTCATATACCTCCCACCAAAGACTCCGAGTTTGAGCATTTCTTCCGGTGTTAGATCGGGTCGAAAGTCGGGATGAAAATTTTTTCCACAAGGCTCTGATAGCGTATACGCATATCCCGATTGCATCAGATCATTTACAACAATTCGCTTCTTATTCACTTCTTTCCTTCTTGCGAAATATAATTTATTTACCAAGATAATTTAGATGATCGATACTAAATGTTGTCGCTTCTCTGCCCGTAAGTGCTTGCATGATTTCGGAATCAGCAACGTTACCCTCTTCTAGCATAGTTAGTTGATCGCGAGTGACTGGAAAAAATGGCAGCCAATCGAACAATCTTGCAACAATACGCATTAATGCGACTGGCATGGGTAAAAACCACTTACGACAACCTTTCGCCGCGGCAATTCTCGAAATCATTTCCGTCCAACTTAAAACCTCTGGACCCCCTAATATATAAGTTTTTCCGACACACTCTTGATTCTCAAGAGAAGCCAAAAAAACTCTCACCACATCTTTTATATGGACGGGCGACATTACGACCGCATCTTTCTTTGGGTCAAATCCTGAAAAAAATCTCACCGCAGGAATTGGTGGACGAACCATTTGATTTAATAGTTGGGTAGCAAACTCCATAGCCCCGTGAGGATCGCCAAAAATTACGGATGGACGAAACACAGTAACATCCAGTCCACTTTTCAGGGCGTATTCCTCAGCGCGCCGTTTGGTTTCCTGATATTGAGTTCCTGGAATTTTCGCGCCATTGGCACTCATCAGCAGAAACCTCTGCACGCCAGTTGCCACTGCGGCATCAACCGTGTTGACCAAACCCTCATATTGCGTCGACTCATAGGTAATGCCTTTTCGAGGCACTTCTCGCAATATTCCAACGTTATAAATCACCACATCGCATGCTTGAAGAAGACGACGGATGGATTCAGTATCGACGATATCGCCATTTACTATTGAAACTTGCTCATGCTGTGGCACTTTATTTTTACTATCTTGCCGTACCAGCAGTGAAACTGAATAACTAGAACTCAATAGGGCTTCGGTCAGATAACTTCCGACAAATCCGGTTCCACCAATAATTGCTACACGCATAAGATGTTATGGCTACTGTAAAACACGTCAGTCTCTAACCGTATCGTGGGACACATAAATCAATTCATCTACCGGAAAATTGAGCCGCTTCGCTTTCTCAACAAGTGACTGCACAATGGTTTCAGATAGATTCGGAGAGCGCGCTAGTATCCAGAGATAGGAGTGATTCGGTCCCGCGACAAGCGCATACTGATAATTATCTAAATCTAACTCGAGAATATTGTACCCGCCGTAAAAGGGGCCAAAAAAAGATACTTTTAATCGACCAACATCCGGCGAGTCGACTAGATAGGCCTTACCGATTGCCTCGTCCCATTCAGTAATCTCCGAGCTGAATCCACGGTTTACCACTCGCACACCACCATCATCTTGGAGTGAATAGTTCGCAGTCACGTCTGTCAAACCACGCTCAAAACGATGGTCGAGACGAGCTATTTCATACCAAGTGCCAAGATATCGATCAAGTTCGAAGGTTGACACAACTTTTGTACCACTTGGCTGACCAGTACAGGCTGAAATAACAATCGATGCGAAAAGAAAAAAAGAAAAAACCTTACTTTTATGAAACATAGTTAATAACTTAGATTTTATAGATTTCTGCATATTGTACTCGTGTGAAATTTTTCGCATTCAATCACAGAAAATTGAATGCGTTGATAAGCACTCTTCTGATTTGGGCTCCCAGCTTCAAAAAGCAAGCCTACGGAACTCTCTGAAAGAAGGACCATGTCACTGTAGGCAGCTGGTCCTGTGTGAATGATTGGTCCATCCTGCCAGGTTTCCGCTTCATCGGTGGAATAACGAATTCTCATATCACTTCGACCCTTGCCCGACGGACCGTTTTCATCGGGTCCGGAGAGCACAATCAAGTTTTCAGAAACCCTCAACAAGGCTCCTTGAACAACTGGCAAATCTAATACTCCTTTGATGGGACGAAATGCCTTCCAGTCAGAATCACGAGAATCAAAGCTCTCTCCGCCGTCCATACTCCAGGACTCACCGCGCGTTCCGGGCGCTTTTCCATGCTGATCACGAGTATTGAAATAAAGGCTACCGTCATTGAGCTCTACGACGGTTGTTTCGTTGGCATTGAGTCCATCTTCGTAGGTTTCATCAAGAGCTCCAATACGCCAAGTTTTTCCATGATCATCACTGAGAATAGCATGGGCTCCATAGGGTCCTTGATCTTCACCATCACCTCCCATCCCATGATCCGAGGGAATAACAAGGCGTCCACGATAAGGCACATGCTGCAATTGAATGGCATGCACCGGACCAGTGGCATACCAACCCATCTCATCTTTCTTTACATCCTTCGTGATTTCGCGTCGTATCGACCAAGTTTCACCGGAGTCATCACTGTAGGTGACAAACACACGATCATTCTCCAAGGTAAACGGAAGCCACAACCGACCCGGATGATCAAAATCCATCTGATCCACAACCGGTGCCGGATTTCCGATAGACATTTTTCGATCCTTATCGGCGTATAAAGAAATAAAGTCATCGCTCTCCTGCACCACCTCGATCTTGCCCCAGGTCTTTCCGTCATCTGATGACCGCTTCAAAACCAGATCGATCTCACTGGCATCACCACCCTCACGGGCTTCACAAAAAGCGAGCAGATCGTTATTCGCCGCACGAACGATTGCTGGAATACGAAAAATCTTATATCCATCTTCCCCTGCTTTAAACACCACTGTCGCTGGAACATCAGCTCTCGTAGCTGAAATGGAGATACAGGCCAGAAAACAGGCCGATAGTACAATTATAGAATTCATCATCAGATCTGAATCGTCACCAGCACCTCGCGCGAGTGGCCGCCCGATCGGTGCTCCCATAAATAGATGCCCTGCCAGGTTCCCAACGCGAGTCTCCCGCTTTTCACAGGGATATTTAGATCGGTCTGTGTCAACACACTGCGCACGTGCGCGGGCATATCATCGGGGCCTTCAGCCGTGTGTGTAAAACGTTCATCACCATCCGGCACAAGATCCGCCATGAAGGTCTCGAGGTCACGATGCACGGCCGGATCAGCATTGTCACAAAGTATCAAAGACGCGCTAGTGTGCCTGATGAACAGATGGCACATCCCCGTTGCGGCCGCTGTGTCTCTCACGGCCGCGTTAATGCGATCCGTAATCTCATAGCTTCCGCGTCCGGTGGTCTCTACGAGTAACTCTGTCCGAAACATCGTAAGACTCCTCTTCACGCCCGTTCAGTTTAGCACTCGCTGTTCAACCGCAAGACCAAGATATGGTGGCCAGGGGCAGAATTGAACTGCCGACACGCGGATTTTCAGTCCGCTGCTCTACCAACTGAGCTACCTGGCCTTACTTAGATTGATGTCTATGGCGGATCCTACGACGTTAGCAGGAGGCCGAAGAGCGGAGTATTAGACCGACAAGCATCTCCTCAGTCAAGATAAATACTCGACACTATATGAAGTTGCCTGAGTACGTCCTTTGCTCGATTACGACGGCGCCACAAACTCTTTAGGTGCAGACGACCCTTCTCCAAAAAAGAACTTTTCCATTTCAGTTTCCAAAAACTTTCGAGCCTCCGGCTCAATAGGTGTCAATCGATACTCATTTATGAGCATGGTCTGATGACCCAGCCATTGCTGCCAAGCCTCTTTGGATACGCCGTCATAAATTCTTTGGCCAAGCTCACCAGGGTACGGCATATAATCGAGACCCTCAGCCTCTTTGTCTAAGATGACACATTTAACGATACGCGACATTTTCACTCTTCTTTTGTTGATCAATTAACTTCTTGACCGGCGCAGAAAATCCACCCGGCGGTACACCATTAAGCCTATACCATGTCTTAGAATCAGACTCGACAAATTTACTCGTGTGTGACTTAAATCGCACAAGAATTGGCTGAATGTCGAGATCGAAGTGACTGAAGCTATGGCGCAAAATATCCCAAGGCAGTATTTCCGCTTCTTTGCTTCCAAAAGTATCGGCGCACCAATCATCGAGATTACACTCCCCAATCTCTGGAAGACTCCAAAGACCACCCCATACACCAGTCTCTGGCCGTCGCTCCAGATAAACCCGCCCTTCAATACTCACCAACACCATAGTTGTAGTACGAACCGGTTTAACTGATTTTGGTTTACGACCTGGGTAGGAATCAACGGTCTGCGTTTCTAGTGCGATGCAATCAGCAGCAACAGGACAGCTATCACATGACGGGTGACTTCTTGTGCACAAGGTCGCACCAAGATCCATGATGGCCTGCGTATAGTCTGCAACTCTGCTAAGAGGTGTGTTTTTTTCAGACATTTCCCACAACATCTCAGAAACGTCTGCCTTCCCCGGCCAGCCCGCCAAAGCCCTGTGCCGGGCAAGCACTCGCTTAACGTTACCATCAAGGATCGCATGGCGCTGGCCATAAGCTAACGAAAGAATGGCGCCTGCTGTGGAACGACCAATACCCGGCAGTGCTATGACGTCTTCAACAGAAATCGGAAACTGGCCTCCATGAATATCAAGCACCTGTTGAGCCGCCTTATGAAGATTGCGAGCTCTAGCGTAGTAGCCAAGGCCCGTCCAATGGGACAGGACATCATCTTGACTAGCACTCGCTAAAACCTCTAAGGTAGGAAAGCGCTCAATAAATCGATCGAAGTAAGGAATTACCGTTTGCACTTGGGTTTGTTGCAACATTATCTCTGATACCCAAACACGATACGCCGTGATGTTTTTCTGCCATGGCAAATCTTTCCTGCCATGCTCATCAAACCAACGCAGCAAGCGCGAAGCAAAATCATTCATCGTCTAATTCCTGCGCAATGACTTCAATACAGTCAACCGCACGACCTCCATTATTCTCTGACTTTCGCTTAATCATGAAAGAGTCGATGTTCAGTGGTATACAAAATTTCGAACTCATCTTTAAGTCATATATATTTGTGGTCATCATGATCTAACTATAGTCAACCGCCAAAAAGAGCTAGCAATGTCTTTATCTATTCACAATGTAAGCGCGCTGTCCATCTTGCGCAATATCAATGATGGCGTAATCGTTGTAGATGATGCAGGCCATGTTATTGATATCAATCCAGCAGCGCGTACCTTGCTTGGAATGAATCCCCATATGCTACCCGACGTAACCTGGGAACAAACTTTCTGCTGCGTCGATGCTAAAGGTGATAGATATCGTGACCTCAACGATTTACCACTAATGCGAGCACGAAATGGCGAGAAGTTTTCTAACCAAATTGCTCTCTACCGAATGCCTGAGCAGCTCGATATCGTACTGAGCATCAATGGTCAGGGGTTATTCGATGACAAGCACAAACTCATTGGTGGAATAATTACTTTCCGCGATATTACTGAGTCTCGACGTCGAATAGTCCAACTTGAAGAGCGTGCTCAATATGATGAATTAACGAGCCTTGCGAATCGCTCCTTATTCAAGGAACAATTGTCTCGTGCAATTGGTCGCAACCAAAGAAGAGCTGCTCCACTAGCGGTGCTCTTTATAGATATTGATCAATTTAAATCGGTGAACGATACATTGGGCCATGACATCGGCGATGCATTGCTCTGTCAGTTTGCTGACCGACTTAAAAATAATTTACGCATTGGCGATTTCTGTGGTCGTTGGGGTGGCGATGAGTTTGTTGTTTGTCTTGAAAATTTCAGCGAAGAGACAAACGCAACTGCGGCAGCTCAAAAATTATTATTAGCACTGTCGAATAAATACAGTATCGGCAATAACGAGGTCTGTGCGACGCCGAGTATTGGTGTCGCGATATATCCGGACTCAGGTTTGACGACTGAGTGCATAATCAAGGCAGCGGATATAGCGATGCTCGAAGCCAAAAAACATGGTGGCAGTCAATTCCAGTGTTATCCAAAGTCGCTCGACAAAAAACTCAATCAGAATAAAAAGTTGTAATGGGTATGAGTTTCTAACTCTTCACTTAAGTAAGCGCTTCCAGAAAAGGTTTTGGGTCTTCGCCAGACTCAAGAACCTCTACCAATGCTGACCCAACAATTGCACCGGCTACATACTGACCGACAGCGGCTACATCTTTCGCCTCGCGAATTCCGAAGCCGGCACAAACTGGGATAGTCGAATGCGAAGCGACCTTGGTAAGGTAGTCCGCCAAGTCTATGGGCAGTTCTGAACCGCCAGTAATACCAGTTATCGTTACTGCATAAACAAATCCACGTGAGGCATCGCACAAAATTTTAAGTCTATCTTCTGGTGTAGCGGGTGTGACTAATTGAATAAGTCCGAGACCTCTAGCCTCCAATGCCGCACGCAGTTCCGCACATTCCTCATAGGGTAGATCGGGAACGATAAATCCATAGACACCGGCCCCAAGTGCTCGATCTGCCAGAGCTTCATACCCAAAGGCGAGTAAGGGATTTAGATAGGACATCATGACCAATGGTGCTTCTATTTCGCCCCGTACAGAATCGAGCTCATCGAATATCCATTTAAGGCTAACGCCTTTTTGTAAGGCAACGAAACTTGAACGCTGAATCGTCATTCCATCCGCCATCGGGTCCGAAAATGGAATACCAATCTCAACTACATCACCAACTGATGCCACACTTTTTAGCGTCGTGATGAAGTCTTTCGGTTCCGGATAGCCGGCTGTAATGAATGGCACCAATGCAGTTCGACCAGAATCATTTGCCGCAGATATCGCTGAACAAATTTTCTCATGTGCACTCATTATCGAATCCTTGCTGGGTACTTCGTTAACGTAGGCATATCTTTATCACCACGGCCAGAATTGCCAATCAGAATTCGCTTTCCTGGATTTTGTTTTGCGTATT
This sequence comes from Woeseiaceae bacterium, assembly GCA_029246105.1. GTDB lineage: Bacteria > Pseudomonadota > Gammaproteobacteria > Steroidobacterales > Woeseiaceae > UBA1847. Next base: position 14,866 of record JAQWOA010000027.1, read on the forward strand.
CACGTGCTGCTGCAAAAGCGTGAGACGTCTCGAGAGCAGTTAACATACCTTCCATGGCACAAAGCTCTTCTAACGCTTCGAGTGCTTCATTATCTCTTGCCGAAATATACTTCACCCGACCAGTTGCTTGTAACAAAGCATGCTCTGGCCCAACGCCAGAGTAATCAAGGCCAGCAGAAATCGACTGGGTCTCTTGTACTTGCCCATCATCGTCCTGAAGAATAATTGTATAAGATCCCTGTAGTACGCCAGGTGTTCCGGTCGCAAGTGTTGCTGCATTTTCGCCCAAACCATCACCAATACCGCCTGCTTCAACACCGATTAATTCAATATCATCGCCGATTAAAGGATAAAAAAGGCCGATTGCATTAGAACCACCTCCAACACAAGCGAATGCTGCGTCGGGCAGTCCGCCAGCCTGATCCAGCATTTGCTGGCGTGCTTCAGCTCCAATTACAGACTGTAATTCACGAACGAGATAGGGGTAAGGATGCGCACCAACTGCAGACCCCAAAAGATAATATATTCCATCTGGGTCAGTTACCCATTCACGCATCGCTTCGTCAATAGCGGCACGAAGTGTCTTGTCGCCTGTCTCGACCGCAATGACTTCGGCACCGAGGCGACGAATACGATCAACATTGGGAGCTTGTCGTTCCATATCAACTGCGCCCATGAACACACGGCAGGGCAATCCGACTCGTGCGCAAGCTGCCGCAGAGGCTACGCCATGTTGTCCTGCGCCTGTTTCAGCAATGACCCGTTTCGCACCAATACGTTTAGCAAGTAACGCTTGTCCGATTGCGTTGTTAATTTTGTGAGCTCCCGTGTGTGCGAGATCTTCACGCTTAATCCAGACTTCAGCCCCCCAGGCTTCACTAAGTCGTGGAGCAAAAGAGAGTGCCGTCGGTCGACCAACCCATTCCCGCAATTCTTTCTGGAGCTCTGCTTTGAAACTTGAGCTGTGCAGGTGTTCTTTAACACCTGCTTCCAGGCGATCGAATGCCGGCACAAGCGTTTCCGATACATAGCGGCCACCGAAGGGTCCGAAGCGACCACGCTCATCGGGCAAATTACCATTAATAGCAGCATCTAAAAGCTTTCTGGCTTCCTCAGCAGTAAGCAATGTACTCATAAATCTTTCTCCGCAGATCTTACTGCACTAATGAATTCTTTTATCAATTGAACATCTTTCTGCCCAGGCATTGATTCAATACCGCTCGAAACGTCAACTCCAAATGGACGAACCGTCGTAATTGCTCTCGTAACATTGTTAGCAAAAAGTCCGCCGGCCAGAATCATCCGGCCATTCTCCGCTATCGTTGCGGCGCGGGACCAGTCAACAGTCTCGCCATGACCACTTTTTTCTCCTTCAAAAATATAAGTATCACTATTAATTGGATATGTTCCACCCTCACGAAATACTGGCCATTTCCCAACCGAATCAGGAACATCAAGTGATTCAAAATCTTGTGCGTCCGTTTGCAATACATCTGGAAAAAACTCGCTTAAAACTGTCTGCCACTCTTCGTTAGTTGGATGCAGCATCACTGCAACACGCAAAATATGCGCCGGCACATTCACGCTAATAGACGCTGCATCCATTGGCGTTATTTCACGTGGAGATTTCGCGAAAACAAAACCAAGTGCATCGGCACCTGCATCTACAGCCGCATTGACATGCTGCTCTTCTCTGAGGCCACAAACTTTCACGAGAATACTCATGTCGTGGCACCTGCCTTACGCATTGCGGCAATAAGTTCTTTTGGATTATTGCTACGCATCAGTGCAGTACCAACAAGAGCCATGCGATACCCCAATGCAGCGACTCGTGCTGCATCATTAGCTTCGCTTAATCCGCTTTCGGCAACACACCTAGCAGCTGGTAGCAGCTCAGCCAAGTTTTGAAGTCTTTTCGGGTCAACCTCAAGCGTTCTCAAATTTCGGGAATTTACACCAATGAGAAGCTGGCCTATTTCTGCGCGCTCTTTGTTTGTGTTATTCAACAACAATGCGGACGAGCGCTGCAAATCTTCTTCATTAAAAGACTCAAGCAACACAAAAAGATCGTGCTCCCAGGCACAATCAAGCATTTCGCGAAGCTTACTATCACTTAGCATGTTTGTTATAAGTAAAACGCCGCTAGCTCCTGCTTTTCGAGCTTCAAGAATTTGTACGGGCTCAACCAAAAAATCTTTACGCATCACTGGCGTGCCCGGCACAGCAGCAACAACCTCCGCAAGATGTGAGATATCTCCATCAAAACGACTTGGTTCTGTCAGCACAGATATAGCTACTGCTCCGCCACTAGCATAGGCTCTGGCACAAGCACTGCGATCAAAGCCTCCTGGAGTTAAATCACCTTCAGCGGGTGATCGCTCCTTAATTTCTGCTATCACATCGAAGTCCCCGAGTGACAGTGGCACGATAGGCTTATCAAAATCTGCCGATGAAAACGTTTTATTAATAGCAGCCGCTCTTGCCGCGCTGGCATTCGCCATAATTTGCAAAAAGTCACTCATTAGTTTTCGAAAAATTTACGTAATTTACCTAGGAACGACTCAGCTCTGCCATCGTCAATCGCCGCCGCCGCTTCAGCCACACCAGCCTTCGCATTTTTCACCTTACCTTGTACTTCAAGCATCAAGGATGTACCCATGAGTAAGGCATCGCGATGGGCGCCAGTATCCTTTCCCGTAAATACACGCACTAGTTCACTAGCATTATGATCCGCATCGCCACCTTCAAGATCAGTCGTACTGCAACGTGAAAAACCATAGTCTTCTGGGCTGCGCTTAGTTTCTGTAACACTTCCAGCGGTGACATCATAAAGCCAAAAATCACCAGCAGGTGTCGCCTCATCCCATCCTGGCTCTCCGTGGACAACAAAAGCACGCTCCAAATTCATTCCGGACAAAGCATCCGCCATCAACCGCGCGGCATGCTTACTGTAAGCACCAATCAACTGGAAGGGTGGTGCTGCCGGATTCGTCAACGGTCCCAACACATTAAAAACTGTGCGAACTGAAAGCGCTCCACGAATAGGAGCAACTGCTTTCATTGCCGGATGATAGGCTGGAGCAAACAAAAACGTAAACCCTGTTTCTTGCAAACAATTAACAGCCTGTTTTTCATGTAGCGGTAAAGGCATACCAAGGCTCTCGAGCATATCTGCACTGCCAGATCGACTCGAAACAGAACGGTTGCCATGCTTAACAACTCTTGATCCGCAAGCAGCTGCAAGTAACCCGGTACCAGTCGATAGATTTAAGCTTCCAGATCCATCGCCACCAGTTCCAACACTATCAACAATCGGGTCGCCATCTGGAATCTTTGGATGCACAGCCAGTTCGCGCATAGCAGTAGCAAAACCTCGAATTTCATCTGCTGTTTCGCCTTTTGCTCTGAGCCCTGCGAGAAGTGCACCGGCTAGTGCTGACGGCAATTCACCCTCAGCCAATTTATGCATCAGCTCATAAGCCTGCTGTTCCGACAAAGCTACTCCATTCAACAAACCATCCAACAGTGAACTGTATTCCTTACTCATTGAGCCTCCATTCGCATGAAGTTTGTCATTAACTTTTCGCCCTCTGGCGTAAGAACACTTTCAGGATGAAACTGCACTCCTTCAATCTGATGGATCTTATGCCGCACACCCATGATCACTCCGCTGTCGGTCTTAGCGCTAACCTCAAGCGTATCCGGCAGTGAATCAGCCTCAGCACAAAGAGAGTGATATCGGCCAACTTCGAACGGTTGTTTAATGCCTTCAAACACAGATCTTCCATCGTGCTTAATTTTTGAAGTCTTACCATGCATCAAGTGCTCAGCTCTGACAATTGTTCCACCTTGCTGCTGCACAATACTTTGATGTCCAAGGCACACACCTAAAATTGGTATTTTTCCGGCAAAAGCTGCGATCATGTCCAACGATAAACCCGCATCTTCTGGCCTGCCAGGACCTGGCGAAATAACCAAATGCGTTGGTTTCAGTTCAAGGCCTTCATCAATGCTGATCATGTCGTTTCTATAAACCATGACCTCGGCGCCATGGGCTGCAAAAGCCTGCACCAAATTGTAGGTGAATGAGTCATAGTTATCGATCAACAACATGCGTACATGGTCAAATGTATTATCAAACATTACAGACCTTCCTCCGCAATTTTGAGAGCGCTTCTTAATATGGCACTTTTTGCAAGCACTTCCTGATATTCTTTGGCTGGTATAGAGTCAGCGACGATACCGGCACCCGCTTGAAAGCTAAACTCATCTCCTGAAAAAACCAGTGTACGAATTGTAATCGCCTGATCCATATCACCACTCAGTCCAAAGTAGCCTGCCGTACCAGCATAAAGGCCACGACCAACTTGCTCCATTTCCTCAATAATCTCCATCGCTCTTACTTTGGGGGCACCAACTAATGTGCCAGCTGGAAAACTTGCCGCAAAAAGATCGAACTGATCGAACTCAGATGCCAATTCTCCTCTAACTCCACTAACAATGTGCATAACGTGGCTGTAATACTCAATCTCGCGATAAGGGTCGACTTGCACTGTCCCAGCGCTAGCTACCCGACCAAGATCATTACGAGCAAGATCAACTAGCATGACATGCTCTGCCGATTCCTTGGGATCTGCAAGCAACGTGGCCGCACTTTCCTTGTCTTCCTCACTGGTTTTACCGCGTGGTAACGTTCCGGCAATTGGACGCAAAGATGCAATATCACCGTTCAACTTGACCAGCGCTTCTGGCGAAGAACCAACGACCTTGAGATCACCAAAATCGAAGAAGAACATGTAGGGTGACGGATTTAAAAGTCGCAATGCTCTATAAACTTCAAACGGTGGCACATCCGTCTTACCGCGAAACAGCACTGATAGAACAATTTGATAAATATCTCCAGCAGCGATGTACTCTTTACATGTCTCAACACACTCTAAAAATTTTTCTTCTGTCATGCTCGGCTCTACTGCTGAGACCGAAACATTCTTTGGCATTGCTGGAATGGCCCCACGCAACAATCGGATAACTTCCTCACGAAGTTCAAGACGGTCCTTCTCAGATCCGTCATGTAATAACGCAACACTGCGCGTCAAATGATCAAATACCAGTAAAGAAGCTGGTGCAATGAAAGCAGCATCTGGTATGTGTAACTGTTTAGCTGTTTTCTCTGGAAGCTTCTCGAATAATCGAACTACATCATAACCTGAAACACCAACCAATCCGCCAGCGAATGGCAGGCCATTATCGGGTTGTGGTCGCGGTGCGATCTCAAGAGCGCGACGCAGTGCAGCAAGATATTGCTGTTGGTTTTTTGGGCGAGTTTCATTAACGCCATCGATGCTAAAAGATTCCTCGTTCATACGAACTTCGACTGAGTCACCAAAGCCGATGAAAGAATAACGGGCAAGCCGTTCTCCACCTTCCACGCTCTCAAGAAGAAAGCGCGGATTAAGCGATCCTAATTTCAGATAGGTCGAAACCGGTGTATCAAAGTCTGCAACGATGTCAAAAGGTGCTTGCATTTTTCCTCACGTCACACGCACTGCTGTGTTTATCCATACGAAAAAGCCCATCCCTGATTCTGCAGAGATGGGCTCGATTATTTTTAATTTGGCCAATACTTAGCCAACAGCCCCCTCTTTTGCGAGCCGCCACCACCAATTCAAAATGATTAATGTATTCATAAGACCAAGTATTACTGTGGTTTTCACAAGCGTCAAGCTTGGATTCAATTACAAATAAATCAGTTAAAGGTCATACAACATCGGTAATACGATTGAGAAACCGATCCACATGATAATTGTGAGCGGTATGCCAACGCGCAGAAAATCTGTAAATTTGTAGCCGCCAGCGCTCATCACTAGCAAATTCGTCTGATAACCGTATGGTGTAGCGAAACTCATGTTGGCGCCAAATAATACAGCAAGAATGAATGGCTCAGTACTGACGCCCAATTGCTGTGCAATGCTAATAGCAATAGGTGTACCAATCGCTGCGGCAGCAGTGTTAGAAACAAGGTTTGTCATAATCGTCATTAGCAGCATGAAAGCACTTAATATCATCGGTGCTGGTAACGCAGATGCAGTATTAACAAAACTGTTGGCCAAATAAGCTGCCATTCCTGTGTCCATCAACGCTTTACCCAGAGCAAGCGATGTCACAATGATCATAATGACCGGTATTGATAAAGCCCCGACGGCATCTCGCCAACCCAAACAACCAGTGACGATCATCAAGCCCAGTCCGACTAGTGCACTGACTGCAATCGGCATGATGCCAAGTGCAGCAAAAGCAATAACGCCACCCATAATAAATAGCGATCGTTTAGCATGGTGTCTCTGCGGCAAATTCGTCGTTCCATCCAAAACCAGCATCGTTCCGCTGTCTTTCAGATTGGCGATTGCTTCACCTGATCCCTGAACAAGTAGAACATCGCCTGCTCGCAAACGAATCAAGTTTAGATCGCCAGTAGCTTGAGAACCTGCCGCACGTGCCCGATGTAACGCCAACGGCAGCAGTCCATAGCTGTTACTGAATTCAGCGGCCGCGAGACTGCGCAAATGGAGTGGAGAACCACGAGTAACAACAACCTCAGCAAGTTGCTGTCCCTCAGCTTTAAGCGGCGTTTCTTCGTCGATCGGATGCTCAATATCAGAAATATTAAAAAGAGTCGCACCAAGGAGTTGCTCATAGTGCTTTAAGTTCTCGGGAGAGTCTTTGATAAACAATCGATCGCCAGGCAGGATAACTATCGATGGTAGTTTTGCGAGAAATAATGATTCACTTCGCTGAATTTTGTCTATTCGAAGACTACCATTGGCTTTTGCAAGGACCTCAGACAAAGACTTGCCGTCTGCAAAACCACCTTCCTTTACATGTAACTGCGCACTGAAAATACGTGGAGACGTGTCAGCCATGGGTGGCGTACGATCAGGCAGTAGTCGCGGTGCAACTAGCCATAGGAACAGCAACCCAACGCCACCCACAATAGCGACAGGTAATACCCACTCGAACATACTAAATTCATACATGCCCATGTCTCGAGAAATTCCTACGACCAGCAGGTTCGTAGAGGTACCAATGGTAGTGGACATGCCACCGACAATGGTGGCAAGCCCCATCGGAAGCATAACGCCAGAAACTGGGAACTTCGCACCCAGCGAGGCGCCAACAAGAATCGGCATAAGAAGGATAACGATGGGCGTATTATTCATAAATGCGCTGAGCACCGCTCCTGCGATCAGCGTTAATGCGAGTGCCGCTACAGGCCGTGAAGCCCACGCTTTACTGACCACCCTAGCTAAAGACTGTAACGAGCCAGTTGTTTCCAGCGCTTTTCCAATCATCATCAATGCGCAAATTGCGATTAACGCTTCGTTACCAAAGCCAGCAAAGAAATGAACAGGACTCAACACTACCTCTCCGCCCTTCATATAGGGCACAAGCTGAAATCCTGCTATCAGTAATATTAAGATTACGAGTGATGACGACTCGAGTGGAATATTATCTCGAGTAAACAGTATCAGCGCGACGATCGTCAAGATCAGTACGGCGATTCCGTGGGCGTCAGGTGTCATGCTTTGCAATGGATAGCCTCACTAGGCTTCACCCATACGGGCGACGACAGTGAACCGTATCCTAGTTCATGCCTGCTTAGCAACGATTCAGACATCATTATCGCGATACATGATTACATATAAGTGGTTATAGAAACCCCTTAACTCACTAATGCGTTCAATTATCAATCAAACTGCATACTGCGGGTCTGGCTAAAGCAGTGAAGCGAGTGTACCTTTCAGCCTAACTGCTGGTGCAATATAAAATAGGATTGAACATGCCTTCATTTGATGTTGTTAGTGACTTCGATTCTCAAGAAGTAAATAACGCCATTGATCAATCAAACCGCGAAGTCAACACGCGCTTTGACTTCAAGGGGACGGAATCGCGGTTTGAAATTGAGGAGGCAGTAATCACCATGATTTCGCAGTCTGATTTTCAACTCAAGCAAATGCACGACATTCTGTGCCAGAAACTATCCAAGCGTGGTATAAATCTTGGATGTCTAGAAAAACAGAATGTAGAGCTGAGTAATAAAAGAGCACGACAGAAAATTATCTTACGACATGGTATTGATACTGACCGAGCCAAAAAGCTTGTAAAAAAGATAAAGACAGAAAAGCTAAAAGTTCAGACAGCAATTCAAGGTGATAAATTACGAGTTAGCGGTAAAAAACGTGACGATCTACAAAAAGTGATTGCAATACTGAAAGACTTTGACAGCGACTTACCACTACAATACGAAAATTTCCGCGACTGACACGAAATCGAATACTAAGATGAATAACAAGATTCAAAAACCACTTCGTCGTCAAGACATTAAGTTTGAAGACAAGGACCAGGCATTACGTGACGATGTACGTACATTAGGTGCTATGGTCGGCGATCTTATTCGTGAGCAGTGTGGAGAAGAATTATATGAGTTTGTAGAAAATTCCCGATTACGTGCAATTCGACGTAGAGAAGGCAACGAAAAATCAAGCGAAACACTAGCTGATTTTGTTGGTGGGATGGATTCAAAAGAAGCGCTTCAAATCATTCGCAGCTTTTCCACCTATTTTCAAATGGTCAATACCGCTGAGAAAGTGCACCGTATTCGACGACGTCGAGAATATTTGAGGGATGATGGTCACTTCCAACCCAATGGTCTTGAAGATACATTTATTAAATTAAAAGCCTCGGGCCTGACTATCAATGATCTGAAGGATTTGCTCAACTCGTTATCGATCGAACCGATATTCACGGCTCATCCTACCGAACCAACACGTCGAACGATCCTTCGTAAAGAACAAAATATCGTCAAGCACTTGGTTGCATTGCTGAATCCAACACTAACACCTCATGAAATAAATTCTGCACTTCAGAATATTCGTCTGTTAGCAACTACCGGCTGGCAAACCGACGAGCATCCATCCGAACAAATGACTGTTGCAGATGAACTCGAACATGTTTTATTTTTTGTCACGGACGTCCTGTACCATGCCATCCCGCCGTTTTATGAAAACATAAACGTTGCCATCAAGCGCATTTATGGTGAGCAAGGTGATGCTATCGAAGTGCCTGATGTTCTTCATTTTGGCTCTTGGGTCGGTGGTGACATGGACGGTAATCCAAATGTAAACGCAAAAACCATCCGAGCAACCCTCGCACGTCAACGCTCGTTAATACTCGACCTATATTACAACGAATGCGCTGCTATTGGTGTAAAACTCAGCCAGTCAAACAGGCGTGCCAGCTTCGAACAAGAAATGCTTGATAAAATTGACGAGTATCGCGGTATATTTCCGAATGCATATCATGCTGTACCCGCGCGCCACCGAGATATGCCCTATCGCATATTCTTACGCCTAATTCAGCAACGTCTGCAGAACACATACGATGACGAAGTCTTTCCGTATGAAAAAGTCGACCAACTAATAGATGATATACAGCTGATTTCTGACAGCCTAACTAAGAATAAAGGCCAGCAAGCAGGGCTTTTCGCTGTTCAACGTTTATTGCGACGAATCCATACTTTTGGATTCCATATGGTCACACTCGACATCCGACAGGATTCAGAAGTGCATCGGAATGTCATTGGCGAGATTCTTGGAGAAGAAGACTGGGATGAAATGTCGGCATCTGATCGCGCAATCAGAATATCTGAAGCTATCGAGGCACGCGAAAGCGTACCAATGAATTTAAGTACGCAAGCGCGTAAGACAATAGCCGTATTTCAAGCAATCGCATTTTGTCGCCGAAAGTATGGTTCAAAAGCGATTGGGCCGTTTATTGTCAGTATGACGCAGGGCGCTGATGATATCCTCTCGGTTATTCTTTTAGCACAATGGGCCGAACTCCATAACAAACGTGGTGATGTACCGCTTGATATAGCCCCGCTCCTCGAAACTGTTGACGATTTACAGAATGGTCCCGATATTCTTGAGTCTTTATTGTCCTCAGACGTATATCAAAAGCACCTTAAACGTCGAAACCATCGTCAGATGATTATGATCGGATATTCCGATAGTAACAAAGATGGTGGACTCGCCTCCGCCCGCTGGGCGCTACAAAATGCGCAGAAAATCATTGTCGATATCGCAGAAGCACAAGGCATTGAGTTGACATTATTTCATGGACGCGGTGGCACCGTCAGTCGCGGTGGCAGCAAAACTCATGTCGCAGTTCTGGGTGCACCGCCAGGAACTATGAATGGTCGATTACGAGTCACCGAACAAGGCGAAATTATCAACGAAAAATATGGCTTGCGTGGCATTGCTTTACGCACGCTTGAGCAAACAACCGGATCAGTTGCTCTAGCGACCTCTATATCCAAAAACCCAACCAATGATCGTCATGAATGGCACCAAATGATGGATGTCATCGCTGAAGAAAGTCGTCGCGCATATCGAAAGCTAATCTATGAAACACCTAATTTTTATGATTACTTTCGAAAAGCGACACCAATTGATCTCATCGAGCGCATGCGAATTGGTTCGCGGCCGGCATCTCGCCGACACCAATCAGGTATTGGTGATCTCCGTGCCATTCCATGGGTCTTTTCATGGACACAAGCTCGTTTTGTTTTACCCGGTTGGTATGGTGTTGGTAGCGGCCTACAAAAAGCCATTGATCAATTTGGTGAAGATGCGTTTAGCGAAATGTTTAAAGAATGGTACTTTCACAAATCACTTGCTGACGATACTGAGATGGTTTTGGCCATATCCGACCTTGGTATCGCTGAGCTTTATTCAAGGCTCTCAGGCGACGACTTACACAATGAATTCTTCCCTACTATCAAAGCCGAATACGAGCTAACACAGGATCTGATACTAAAATATTCGAATCACAATACGCTCTTAGGAGGAGACCCTACTTTGCAACGCGCAATAATGCTTCGAAACCCTTACGTCGACCCCATGAGCTTAATACAGGTCGACCTCCTAGCGCGCTGGCGCGAATCTAAATATGAAGATGAAAGTATCTTCAATGCACTTCTAGCAAGTGTCAACGGAATAGCGCAAGCACTTCAAAATACTGGTTAAAAAAATATACCCACTAGCCCAATATTTATCCTATCTAAGTGAATTTATAGAAAAACATCTACTAATTAGTTGGGCAAACTTTTATATCAGTTCCTTTTTTGTAAGACACTCCATTCATCAGTATCTTTTTCGGAAACCGCTCTACCCAATACTGAGATACCAGCCTCATGAACACTGTCTGCTCGACCTGAAACTAGGGGATGCCACGACGCTAAATCATCGCCATCGGCAATAATTCGATATGCACAGGTCTTCGGCAACCACTGAAATGCTTCCGGTTCATCCAATGTTAAATTCAAGCACTCAGCAACATGTTTCGTACGTTCTGCGTAGTTCGAACAACGACACGTTTCTAAATCAAGTAATCGACATGCGACATCTGAATAGAATACTTCTCCAGTATCCTCATCTTCGATTTTATGCATGCAGCATAAGGCACAACCATCACATAATGATTCCCACTCAGCATCTGACATAGTAGATAGTGATTTGCGTTTCCAGAACGGTTCGTTCATCGTCTATTGCTCTATTCAACTTTAAAGTGAATTACCATATGAAAGCCGTATTTCTTGACTTCCAAACCATGGGGCCTGAGCTTGATATTAGCGCTCTTAGGACCCTTCTCCCGGAACTAGAAGTATTCGATCTTACGCCAGAAGCACAGGTAGCTGAGCGAATCAAAGATGTACAAGTCGTACTCACCAACAAGATAGATCTAAACGAGGAATTACTAAGCAACTGTAATTCTTTACGTGTTATCGGACTCACAGCGACCGGCACTGATAACGTTGATCTCAATGCAGCCAAACGATATGGTATTACAGTTTGTAATATCCGTGCTTATTGCACGCAATCCATCGCCGAACACGTATTCGCCTGCCTTCTGAGTCTCACTCGTAATCTGCAACAGTATAACGCAGCGGTACGTGCTGGAAAGTGGCAAGAATCCGAAAACTTTTGCTTAATGTCTTACCCAATTCGGGAATTATCTGAAATGACACTTGGCATTATCGGTTATGGCGAACTCGGCAAAGGAGTTGCAAAACTTGCTCAATCGTTTGGAATGGAAGTAATTGTATCTGCCAGACCAGGAACACAATCAACAAATGGTAATCGAGTCGCTTTTAAAGATTTATTGCGATGCGCTGATGTCATTTCCCTTCACTGTCCATTGACTGAAAATACCAAAGGAATGTTTTCTGAAAATGAATTTAAGAAAATGAAATCAGATGCAATTCTTATCAATACCGCACGTGGTAGTTTAATTGACCCAGATGCGCTAGTCGCAGCATTACAATCAGGAGAAATTGCAGCAGCGGCCATTGACGTACTATCAAAAGAGCCCCCGGTAGATGGAAACCCACTACTAGATTACAAAGGACAAAACTTAATTATCACCCCACATATCGGGTGGGGAAGCAGGCAGGCAAGACAAGCTGCTATTGATGAGCTTACAGCAAATATAGCTGCTTTTATTAGAGGTGAAGAACGTAACCAGGTCGTCTCTTTCAAGGGCTGTTCAAGTAGCTCTTAGCAAGATTATTCGCCAATCAATATCTGTTTAATAACAACGACTGCGGCGGCAGCGCCATAGTACAACTCATATTTCATTAGACATTTGCCCTTCTTAAGACGTCCACTGGACTGGCGTTAACAGCACCACGCGCTGCAAAATAGCCACTTAGACACACAACGATAATGCCAGCAGATACACCTGCTAGCCAAATTGCTGGACTGAATTTATATGGCAATTCAAATAGCTGTGTAGCAACCAGATATGCAAGTACTGAAGCACCTGCAGAGGCAAGAATGCCGGCTGCCGTACCCAGGATAGCGAATTCAGTCATGACACCGGCGAACACTGTGGAGCGCTTAGCACCAAGCGCTCGCAGCATTGCACTCTCAAAATGGCGCTCATCTATGGTCGACTGAACAGCCGCAAACAATACGACGATACCGGCTGCCAAGGTAAATAAAAATACCACTTGTATTGCCAAACTCGCCTTTTCGATAATGCCACGAACCTGCTCGAGGATAGAACCAAGGTCGATGACCGAAATACTTGGGTGCGATCGAACTAAATCGATAAGCATGGGTTTTTTATCATCCATGATTCGCATACTTGAGATATATGTCGTCGGCATTCCATCTAAAGCTCCGGGGGATAACACAATAAAGAAGTTTGGTTGGAATGAATCCCAATTTATCGCTCGAGTGCTACTAATCTCAGCTTCAATCTCCTTGCCAGCGACGAAAAAATTTAATCGGTCACCGATTGAAAGTCCCGCATCCTTGGCAGCATCGACTTCAATTGATACCAGTGGTAGTCCAGCATAGTCAGCTGGCCACCATTCACCTTCAATTATCTCATTGCTGGCGTCAAGCTCCGACATCCATGAAAGGTTAGCCTCTCGATTAGCAAGCCATTCACCTCTTTCACTAGGATATTCTCGATCTTTTACTAGCTCATCATTTATCGTTATCATCCGTGCACGGACCATCGGCGTAAATGTGGGTATAACAACGTCATTCTCTTCAAATATTGCGGCTAAAGCCCCAATTTCATGCGGCTGTATATTAATCAAAAAATGATTAGGGGCGTCATCATCTAAAGCTTGGCTCCAATCCGCCAACAAATTAGTCCGAACAAGCGTCAAGAGAAGTAAGACCGTTATACCAAGACCAAACGCAACGATTTGTATCGCGCTATCGCGTCCCCGTCTCGCAACATTCGCAAGACCATAGCGCCACGCAGCGCCAACACCTGAATAAGCTCGACCAATTACTATAACCATCCCTCTTCCAACGAGATAAAGCAGAGTAGCGATTACTATTATTCCACCAATCACGATGGTCAACATGCGAAGGTCATCAAAGCTGCGATACAAAAGTGCAGCCACGGTTGCAAGAGCAAGTCCCACAACAAAAATTCTGGAAAGAGCGGGTGGCACGACATCATGACGAAGAACTCGCAAAGGCGGTGTGTTACGAAGCTGAATAAGCGACGGCAATGCAAATCCGAGTATGAGCGCCATGGCGCTCATACTCGCAAGGATTACTGGCCGTATCCCAGTTTCAGGTAGCTCAACCTGCTGCATGAGATCAAGTAAGATTCGCGAAAGCATCTCCTCTGCAACAAAGCCCAACATGCTACCAATAAGAATACCCAGCACGCTGAGTAGAACCAATTGTATGAGTGCAACCGATATAACAAAATATTGTGTAGCCCCGAGGCTCTTCATCAGCGCGACAGAATCCATTCGCTTATGAGCAAAACGCCGAGCCGACATAGCCACCGCGATAGCGCTCAATAATAAACTAATGACGGCTGTTAGCGACAAAAAGCGCTGCGCTTTGTCAGCTGCATTATAGGCTCGCTCACTGCTTTCTTCCTGACTTCGAACACGAACAGATTCAGGCAACCTACTCTGAATGGCTTCATTAAAATTAGAAACTTGTCGAGCGTCTCCTGCAATGAGTAGGGCATATGTCACTCGACTTCCTTCACCGATCAATCCACTACTAGAAATGTCGGCTATATTAAGCAAGACGGACGGTGCTAGAGATGCGAAACCAATCGACTGATCTGGACGGTAAGTCAGTACAGCTGAAACCCGTAGATCTAATTCACCAATGGTCAGCGTGTCGCCAACTTCAGCACCGACTCGTGCAAGTAAAGCCCCATCAGCCCAAACTTCTCCTCTAATAGGAATTCCCTCAGCAGCTCGCTGCTCACTAAACAGCGCATTAGATACTCGTAACGTACCGCGCAAGGGGTAAAGATCACTGACGGCCTTGATTGTAGCAAGCACACTCTCATCACCATTAAATACAACTGATGGAAACCATATTGTTTCAGCTGTCTCAAGGTCGTAATCATGGGCAAGTTCACTCCATTCCTCTGGTACCGGTTCTTGTGATCGAAGTCTAAGATCAGCGGCTAGAA
Organism: Woeseiaceae bacterium; assembly: GCA_029246105.1. GTDB lineage: Bacteria > Pseudomonadota > Gammaproteobacteria > Steroidobacterales > Woeseiaceae > UBA1847. Next base: position 29,896 of record JAQWOA010000027.1, read on the forward strand.
CTTCATTGGCCTGACGGGCGACTGCCTTGCCGATGCGGTCAGTCAGAAAACCTACGGTAGTCATAGCGCCAACAGCGAGTCCGACAGCCACGAGAAGAACTAGAACTTCGCCCGATCGCAGCTCCCGACTGAAGCTGCGCAATGCAAACACTAGCGCTTTCAACCGGCTACCCTTTGGTCATTAACGAGCTTACCTACATCCAGCGTTATAATTCTGTCACAGCGCTCGGCAAGTCTTTTATCATGGGTCACCAACACCAGTGTTGTGGATGAGTTCTGGTTAAGCTCAAACATTAATTCCATGATGTTAGAACCGGTAAGGCTATCGAGATTACCAGTCGGCTCATCAGCAAATAGAACTGCTGGTTCAGTGGCAAAAGCACGCGCGATAGCAACTCGTTGCTTTTCACCGCCTGATAACTGTGCTGGATAGTGACTCCAGCGTTGATTCAAATCAACTTTTCGGATAATTTCCCGCGCTAATTTTCGCGCATCACTATGGCCAGCCAACTCAAGTGGCAGCATCACGTTTTCAAGTGCATTTAAAGATGGCACAAGATGAAAGGATTGGAAGACAAATCCTACACTTTTAGCTCGCAATTGAGCCCTACCATCTTCATCTAAATCAGAAAGATTTGTGGCATTCAAAACAACGTGTCCAGTTGTCGGTAAATCCAATCCAGCCAGCAAAGCCAACAATGTAGACTTTCCAGAACCAGAGGGCCCTACTACTGCGACAGATTCACCTTGACAAATTTCGAAACTCACCTCTGAAAGAATGGTCAGAACCCCTTCAGGACTGCTAACCTGCTTACCTAACTCATGAGCTTCGAGAATATTAACTCTGTTTAATAATTTATCAGACATGCGAACAATTTTATTCCTAGTAATTTTATTAGTTCCCGTAACCATGGTGCGGGCTGAAGAGCCAACTATTGTCATTTTCGGTGACAGCCTAAGCGCAGGCTATGGCATTGAAGTTGACCAATCTTGGGGCAGCTTGTTGCAAGCCCGACTCAAAGAGCAAGGGTACGAATATAAGGTCGTGAACGCTAGTATCAGTGGTGAAACAACTCAAGGCGGCGTCACACGTATAGATTCGATAATGTCCGACTTTTCTCCTGATCTCGTTATTCTTGAACTTGGAGGCAACGATGGCCTACGTGGGTTTCCTCCTGCCAGAATCGAGAACAATCTCGAAAAAGTAATCGTTCAAGCAAAATCCGCAGGTGCTGCTGTCGTTTTACTCGGCATTCGCATCCCAACCAATTACGGATCACGATACTCAGCTGCATTTGAGGCCGTCTTCCGTAACTTGTCTGAGCGCCTTAAAATACAATGGATCGAGTTCTTCATGGAAGGCATTGCTTTGAACGACGATCTTCTGCAGGAGGACCGTATTCACCCTAATGCTAGCGCACAACCAATACTGCTTGATAACGCTTGGCCTATCATTAGCGCTACACTTCAAAAGTAGCGGCAATATAGAGAGAAAGATAAGGAGGTCGTTTTGGAAAAAATATGGCTAAAGTCTTACCCTTCTGGCATGCCAGAGGAAGTATCTACTCCACAGTTTAAATCAGTGTTAGATATTTTTGACCAAGCATTCGAGAAATATCCGGCAAATGCTGCATATACCAATATGGGTACAACTCTCAGTTATACTGAACTTGATCATTTGTCCATGCAGTTTGCTAGCTACTTACAAAACACGCTCGGACTCACGCGTGGTGAGCGCGTCGCTATAATGTTACCGAATATTCTTCAATATCCAGTGGTCATGTGCGGCATTTTTCGTGCAGGTCTCGTCGTCGTGAATGTAAACCCTTTATACACAGCGAGAGAACTCGAACACCAGCTAAAAGACTCCGGCACCAAGTGTGTGATCATTCTAGAAAATTTCGCACACACCCTAGCCAGGGTGATTACAAAGACTGATGTCTCACATGTCGTAACAACCGGTGTCGGAGACTTACTTAACTGGCCAAAAAGCGTACTGATTAACTTCGTTTTGCGATATATAAAGCGATCTGTGCCCTCCTATAAGTTCGAGCGCAGCGTTACTTTTCGACAAGCACTTAAATTGGGAGATGGAGTAGCGCTCAATATGGTAGATATTGGATATGCTGATATTGCGTATCTTCAGTACACCGGTGGCACAACCGGCGTGTCGAAGGGCGCAATGCTGAGCCATCGTAATATGATCTACAACGTTCAACAAACTGTTACCTGGCAAGCAGATGCATACAAAGGTGTAGAGCCTGTTGTCGCCATTACCGCACTACCGCTTTATCACATATTTGCCCTAGAAGGGAACTGTCTGACTGTTATGGCACAAGGCGGTGAGAACGTTCTAATAACTAATCCAAGAGATTTTGAGGGTTTTGCAAAAGAAATCGCCAAGTTCGATTTCAACTTATTCACTGGAGTTAATACGATGTTTGCCGCCCTCATGGATACGCCAAGCTTTTCAGATATTAATTTTAGTCATCTTCGCGTATGCATCGGTGGCGGCATGGCCGTACAATCAACAATTGCAAAAGAATGGAAGCAAAAAACCGGCACGCCAATCCTACAAGCCTATGGCTTAACTGAAACATCTCCCGCTGCTGTGATCTCTCCTATGGAGAGTGAATTTACTGGCACAATTGGGCTACCTATACCATCCACTGAGATCATGATTGCTGATGATGATGGGAATCCTCTACCAACTGGTGATGCTGGAGAAATATGTATCCGTGGCCCGCAAGTCATGGAAGGCTACTGGCAACGACCTATAGAAACAGCGGAAGCTATATCTCCTGATGGATGGTTTCGCAGTGGTGATATTGGGTACTTCGATGGAAATGGCTATATCTACATTGAGGATCGAAAGAAAGACATGATTCTAGTATCTGGTTTCAACGTCTACCCCAACGAAATTGAAAATGTAGTCGTCGAACTCGACGGTGTACTGGAAGCTGCAGCAATTGGATTACCCGATGAGCGCTCGGGTGAGATCGTCAAACTTTTCGTGGTACGTAAGAGTGAAAGCATCAGCGAGCAAGATATCATTGATCACTGCAAAGCTAACCTTACAGGTTACAAGCGCCCACGAATCGTTGAGTTTCGCAATGACCTGCCAAAAACAAATGTTGGCAAAATTTTAAGAAGAGAATTACGTGACTAATCAGAAAATGTTATCAGTTATTCCGCTATTGCTTTTAGCTGCAGTCGTTACTGCTGCCGTTCCTGAGCCACTAGATCCTATCAATGTTGCACCTCATATCCATAAGCTTAAATTTGAGAATGATCGTATTCGGGTTATAGAGCAAATTCTCCGTCGTGGCGAAACTCAACCACTACATACGCACCCTGATCGCTTGTTGGTCTTCCTGCAAACCTGCGCCTGGATGGAGAACGATAGTGATGGCAGTAAACGCATGCAGGAATTTAAGTATGGTGAAGTTGTATGGGCTGCTGCCGAAACTCATGGCGGGAGCAATCCAGAGGTTGTCCAACAATGCAGAATCCTAGAAATTGAAATGCGTTGAATTCGATTTATAAATGAAAAGTCGGGCTAAGCTCGTAAACCGCATCAACAAGTATGCCCAGATGATCGGGGTCAACGTTTGGCGTAATTCCGTGGCCAAGATTGAATATGTGGCCAGGGCCATCGCCATAACTAGCTAAGGTATCGGCAACGCCCTGGCGAATCTTCTCAGGGCTTTCTAGGAGCGTCTCCGGGTTCAGATTCCCTTGCAAGGCAACCTTGTCGCCGACGTAACGTCGGGCAGTCGCAAGATCAGTTGTCCAATCAACGCCAAGCGCATCACAACCTGTTTCAGCCAAATCTGCCAGCAACAAGCCTGCACCTTTGGTAAATAAGATAATTGGAATTTTTCGACCTTCCTTCTCCCGTGTTAGGCCATCAATGATTTTTTGCATGCTAGCCATTGAAAATCGGCGAAAGTCGTCTCCATCGAGCACCGCACCCCACGTATCAAATATCTGCACTGCTTGAGCACCAGCATCGATCTGGCCATTTAGATATTCAATCGTTGTTTCAGCAATTATATTCATCAAATGATCAAGAATGTCGGGTGCCTCTTTCGCAAGCGCCTTAATAGTGGAAAATTTTCGACTTGAATGGCCCTCAACCATATACGTACCAACGGTAAAAGGACTTCCGGCGAATCCTATTAACGGCACATCACCATTGAGCTCGCGACGAATCACACGAACTGCATCGAAAACATACCCCAAATCTTTTTCAATATTTGGAACATTGAGGCTCTTTATAGCATCAGCTGTTTGAACGGGGCGCTTAAATTTCGGTCCCTCTCCAGGCACAAAATAAAGACCCAAGCCCATTGCATCCGGCACTGTCAAAATATCAGAAAATAGTATGGCTGCGTCCAGCTTGAAACGCCTAAGTGGCTGCATTGTAACTTCACAAGCAAGCTCAGGATTCTTACAAAGATTTAAAAAATCACCAGCTTTTGCACGTACCTCACGATACTCAGGCAAATAACGGCCCGCCTGGCGCATTATCCAAACAGGAGTTCGGGATACAGGCTGGCGCATCAGAGCACGCAGCAATAAATCATTCTTAAGTTTTGTCATTAACTGCTCATCTGAGATTCTATGGATACTTGCAACGCTTCAGCAGCTGCGCGTGGACTTGCCGCATCTCGAATTGGTCGACCAACCACGATGTAATCAGCTCCGTTAGAAAATGCCGTTTCTACAGTAACCACTCTTTTCTGGTCGCCCATGGGTTTATTATCAATGGGACGAATGCCAGGCGAAATCACCAGCAATTTATTATTCACATACTCACGCAACTTAGGCACTTCAAGTCCTGACGAAATAACACCGTCGCATCCAACATCAAGGGCTTGACGAGCCCGTGATAAAACTAAAGATTCAATATCACAGTCGAAACCAAGATCGTCTAAATCTCCACGATCCAGGCTAGTTAAGACGGTAACACCGAGTACTTTAAGTGTATCACCCTTATTTTCTGCAGCTGCCTCCATCATCGAACGATTTCCATGCACCGTTACAAATGATGCACCGCGATTCTTCAACTGACACACTGCTGAACCAACGGTAGCCGGAATATCGAAAAATTTAAGATCGCAGAAAATCTTTTTATCCCGCGCGATCATCCAGTCGAGCAACTCAAAATATTCGCCACTCATCATTAATTCCAGCCCGATCTTATAAAAGATTACAGAATCGCCAAGCTCATTCATTAATGATTTAGCCGAGTCGCAATCTGCGACATCCATGGCAAAAATCAGTCGGTCCTTATTGGAAATGGATTTATGCTTCAATGGCGTTCTCCATGAGATCATGGCGGATTCTATCAGGCCATTAGGGCTTCATGTGCTGCAATCGCATAACGATCCGTCATTCCAGCAATAAAATCTGCGACAACACGCGCTCTGACAGCTCCCTCTACATTCCTTGCAGCACTCGCAAATTGTGCTGGCATTTTTGTCTCGTCAGACATATAGGCAGTAAATAACCCATCAATCATATCTTGAACTTTGGATGTCATCTCCAGCTTCTGCTCATGACTATAGAGGTGTTTACGCAGAAAGCGTTTTAGTGACACATGCTGTTCATACATTAAATCCGACATCGAGATTAAAGGATACGTCGCATTCCTTACGTCCTCGATCGAGGAAGGTGCAGCTGCATCGATACGTCGACACGATTCCTCTATCAAATCACCGACCATCGCACCGATCATGCTACGAATGATCTCGTAAATCAGCCTGCGATCCTCGAGTTCCGGGTAGCGCTCGTGAACTATATCAAAATGTGTTGAAAATAATGACTGAGTTCGAAGCTGAGGAATACTTAAAAGCCCAGCACGAAAACCATCATCAACGTCATGATTGTTATATGCAATAGCATCAGCAATATTCGCAATCTGTGCTTCTAGACTCGGTTGCTTATTATTAAGAAAGCGCTCACCAACATCTCCAAGTTCACGAGCATTTCTAACTGAACAATGCTTCAAGATACCCTCACGGGTCTCGAACATAAGGTTCAGGCCAACAAAATCAGCGTACTTGGCTTCTAATACATCGACAACGCGCAGTGATTGTAAATTATGTTCAAAACCACCGAAATCATGCATACACACATTCAGCGTATCCTGACCAGCATGCCCAAATGGCGTATGACCTATATCATGCGCGAGACAGATTGCCTCAGTTAACGCTTCATTAAGCTGCAATGCAGCGGCTACAGTCCGACCTACTTGAGAGACCTCCAGTGAGTGAGTAAGACGAGTTCTATATAGATCACCTTCATGATTAATAAAGACCTGAGTCTTGTAAACAAGACGCCGAAACCCTGTGGAATGAATAATTCTGTCTCGGTCTCGTTGGTATTCCCCACGATACTTCGAGCTAGGCTCATCATGCTTTCTACCACGGCTATGCGACTCAAATGCGGCATATGGTACGAGTGCCGCAAACATTAACTATCAGTACCGAGAATGCCATATAAAAGACTTTCATCAAAAGACGATGTCACATGAGAGTTTCCTAGCGCTTTAAGTAGCACAAAACGCAAACGTTTCTGCTGAACTTTTTTATCCATACCTATGGCACTGAGCCAGTCCTCAAATTCTATTTTAGGTACATCAACTGGTAACCCAGCGGCTGCAATCAGCTTCTGAAGTCGAGCTAGATCAGCAGAATCAATGTCGCTGAGCCTTGCAGCCATAAGCATACCCACAGCAACCGCCTCACCATGCAGCCACTCGCCATACCCAAGACAGCGTTCTATTGCATGACCGAATGTATGGCCAAAATTCAAGATTGCTCGTCGGTCGGCTTCTCGCTCGTCTTCGGCAACTACTGATGCTTTAATTTCACACGATATCCTTATTGCATAAGCCAATGCTGCAGAATCTTTATCAAGCAAGAGTTGCATATTCTCTTCAAGCCAAACGAAATAGGCCATGTCATATATAACGGCATGCTTAATCACCTCAGCAAGCCCAGCCCTAAATTCGCGATCAGGAAGAGTGCTCAGTGTGTCAGTATCAATCATCACAACCTTAGGTTGATGAAACGCCCCTATAAGATTTTTTCCTTCTGGATGGTTTACTCCAGTCTTACCGCCGACTGACGCATCAACTTGCGAAAGAAGCGTTGTTGGAACTTGTATAAATGAAACGCCACGCATATAACACGCAGCAGCAAATCCAGTGATGTCCCCAATGACACCACCGCCTAAGGCAATGACCGTTGTGTCACGATTAGCGCCTGAAGCAACCAATTTATCTAGGATTTTCTGCATAGTAGCGACAGATTTATGAGATTCGCCATCCAGCAATTCAATTGTTTCAATTTTCTTGCCCATAAGATTGGGCAACAAGTGCTCAATATGCAGCGGCGCTATGGTCACATTACTTACAACCAAGCAATCAGAACCAGAAATAAAGTCCGTTAGATCGAAGCCCCCATCTAGAAGCTTATTGCCAATTATGATTGGGTAACTACGTTCGCCGAGATCAACGATAATTTCATGATAGAGTTTCATCTGTATAGATTACATGACCTGCTCAATGATCTCACTGGCAACAGACTTAACCACCCTGCCATCAGTCTCAACGATAACATCAGCGATTTCTCGATATAGCGGATCGCGCAAAAACAATAACTGCTCAAGTGTCGTCTTTGGGTCAACGTTCTCAAGTAGTGGGCGTTCACGCCCCTTTAGAGTACGTGTGACTTGTTGATCGACTGTCGTGTAGAGATACACGACAAAACCTCTTGCGCCCAAGCGGCTGCGGCTCTCGGGATTCAGAATCGCTCCACCACCGGTCGCAAGAACAACATTATCCATTTTACTCAGGTCGTCGATTACGACAGCTTCACGCTTACGAAATCCCGCTTCTCCTTCCTTCTCAAAAATAAATGGGATATCAACGCCCGTGCGTAACTCGATCTCATCATCACTATCGACGAACAACAAAGACAAGGATCGTGCAAGATAACGCCCAACCACTGACTTGCCGGCCCCCATTGGACCGATGAGAAAAATATTTTTTGGGTTCTTCATAAACGATAGTGTTGCATAAAAAATCAAACCTAAGGCTGGCCCTTCAAATCAATGATGGTTTGACAGCGCCATAACCTCTAACTAATGTGGGATATACCCTCAATAATAGGGTATTTAGCTTCAAACGTTTGTAACTATGCATAATCCAATAAATAAAAGAACTAAACTGCCTCAAATAAAACAACCTAGAATCGCAAGATCACTAGTTCTAATGTTTGCACTCGGCACAATTGGCACTTTGGCTACCACTGCCGGAATAATCGGTGCGTATTACTATGTGCAGCCCAGCCTACAGTCCGCGGAGACAATTCGCGATATTCGTCTAGAAGTACCGTTACGCATTTTTAGCCGAGATGGGCATCTGATTAGTGAAATTGGAGAGCGGCGGCGCATCCCTATTACCTATGAAGAAATCCCGGCACATGTCGTGCAAGCCTTTATTGCGGCGGAAGATCGGCGCTTCTTTGAGCACTCAGGCATCGATTACCGTGGCGTTCTCCGGGCGATCTTGCGTATGGTACAAACCGGCAACGCCTCTGGTGGTGGTGGAAGTACGCTAACTCAACAACTCGCGCGTGATTACTTCCTTACGCGCGAACAAACAATGAGCCGAAAACTCAAAGAGGCATTTCTCGCCTTCAAAATTGAACAGGAATTTACCAAAGAGCAGATCATGGCGCTGTTCCTAAATAAAATGTTTTTTGGTCAACGTGCGCACGGCGTCGCCGCAGCATCCAAAGTTTTCTTTAATAAAAATCTAGAAGATATCAACGTTGCTGAAGCAGCTACGCTAGCCGGGATATTGCCTGCGCCATCACGTTATAACCCAGTTTCAAGCGCAAAAAATGCCAAAGTACGCAGAGGTTACGTTCTCAATCGAATGCGCATGCTCGGCTTTATTGATGATGCGGTATATCAGGAGTCCATGGACTTTCCGTTAGAGTCTCAATTGCACGGTGCTGCTATAGAGCTTAATGCTCCATTCGTAGCCGAAATGGTTCGCAGAGAAATGTTAAAACGTTACGGTGAAGATACCTATACAGCTGGCTATCAAGTAATTACATCACTAGATTCACGTATGCAGCAAGCAGCTGACTATTCATTACGTAACGGACTGCTCGAATTCACTCGTAGACGTGGATATCGAGGACCGCTCTCTCAAATTGAACTTAGCAAAGACATATTATCCCTTTCGCCCGATATGTGGCCAGTCGAGATATTCGAATCACTTAATCGCTATGCGCCGGGTGGATTATCGTTAGCCCTAGTAAGCGAGATTTCTGAGAACAATAATACGACGATAGTTTTTCGCGATGCTAGCCAAGCAACTCTGCCGTGGTCCGGTATTCGTTGGGCAAATGCTTTTATCGATCGTGAAAATTACGGTCCAACTCCAAAGGCTGCTGCCGAGGTTTTAAATGTCGGCGATATTATTTACGTAATGCCGACTACTAATAACAGCTGGGCCCTTGCGCAAGTACCTGATGCACAAGCAGCACTTGTGTCAATAGATCCATATGATGGTGGCATCGCTGCACTAACAGGTGGATTCGATTACACCACTAGTAAATTCAACCGGGCAAGGCAAGCATATCGTCAGCCTGGTTCAGCCTTTAAACCATTTATTTATTCTGCAGCACTTGAGCGCGGTAATACGGCAGCAACGGTTGTTCTGGATGCTCCAGTGGTGATCAGTTCATCCGAGCTTGAAGCGATATGGCGGCCCATTAACTATAGTGGACGCTTTTATGGACCAACCAGAATACGTGAGGCCTTAGTTAGATCTATGAATCTGGTATCCGTCCGCTTACTGTTATTTGAGACTGGCATTGGAAATGCGGTAAAACATATCGCGAAATTTGGCTTCGGTAACGCAACACTCATCAGAAACGGATCGCTTGCGTTAGGTGGTGGCGACGCTTCTGTGCTGGATATGGCACAAGGTTACGCAACGCTTGCCAATGGCGGTCATGCAGTGAAACCCTACATCATAGATTCAATATTTGGTCCTAATGGCGAACCATTATATCGAGTAGATCCCGCTGTCGTTTGCGATGAATGTTTGGCAAAAGAGCCTAGTCATCCGATCATTGCCCAAGACTCAGCCGAAGAAGAAGCTCTTAATCGAGAGTTGATGTTAGAAGAAATAGCAGGCGTTATCGATTCATATCGGCCAACAGCATCTGACGCTCCAGAATTATTTGAACATATTAATGCCGCTCCTCAAGTTATTACTCCACAAAACGCTTATTTAGTGCAAGACATGATGCGTGATGTAATTCAGCGTGGTACTGGCGTGCGTGCGCGAAGAGAGTTAGGGCGTTCAGATCTATCTGGAAAAACAGGTACATCAAATGACAGACGAGATGCTTGGTTTGGAGGCTTCAATGCCGACCTCGCTGCCGTTGTCTGGGTTGGCTACGATGATTCGCAACCTTTAGGCCCTCGCGAAGAAGGCTCTCGTACTGCACTACCCATTTGGATTGAGTTTGCACGCATAGCGTTAAAAGATGCTCCAGAACACCAGATGTCTATGCCAGAGGGAATCGTATCTGTTCGAATTAATAGAAAAACTGGTTGCCCTGCTCGAGCTGGCCAATCCAATGTTGTTTTTGAAGTATTTCGTGAAGATCATGTCCCAGACTGTGAACAATTTGAAGAGATCACAGACCCATTCAATAATGCCGCTGGAATCGATACCAATTCAGAAAAAGGAAATAGTAATAATGATCGGCTTTTCTAGATGGCAATTCAAAATTTATGAGGAAAGGATTGGATAGTAGTTCAAAACGAACACGGCAAATTATCGCGCAAGAAGCCGCTCGTATCATTGTTGGCCATGGTATCCGTGACTATTATCACGCAAAACAAAAGGCTGCCGATCGACTTGGTATTAATGCATTTGGTTCACTACCTGGCAACAAAGAGATTGAAAAAGCAATCGCAAGACAATTGCGGATATTCGGCGGAGAATCTCATGAGCAGCTACTAAGACTAATGCGCAATGCAGCACTTTCAGCGATGACGGTGCTAAAAAATTATTCACCACGCCTCGTTGGGCCCGTGCTTGCCGGAACGGCAGATGAAAACTCGACTATCAATTTACATGTCTTCGCCGACAGTCCCGAAATAATCGCTTTGGAAATTAGCGATATGGGCATTAAATTCAAATCATATGAACGCCGACTAAAAACTCGACATGGACAAGTCGTTAGCTACGCAGGATTCGAATTCAGTCAATGCAATGAAATAGTACAAGCGACCACTTTTCCATTAATTGGTATACGCCAAGCACCACTTTCACCCATCAATGGCAAGCCAATGAAACGGGCAGACAAGAATGCTGTACAGGAATTACTCAATTACTTATAAATAAAACGCTAAAATTTAGTAATTAGCGCTCACTGATGAGCTTATAGTCTCTTGCTGACGGTCCCTTATAAAGCTGCCGAGGTCGAGCAATCTTACCTCTTGGGTCGGTAATCATTTCGCGCCAGTGCGCAGTCCAACCCACTGAACGTCCGAGTGCAAACATAACAGTAAACATTGAAGATGGAATCCCAAGAGCCCGATATATGATGCCGGAGTAAAAGTCGACGTTAGGATATAAATTTTTCTCTCTGAAATAATCATCGCTCAAAGCAACTTGTTCGAGTTCCCGCGCTAGATCGAAAAGAGGAGTATCTTTTTGATCTAGCTTCTCCAAAACCTTGTAGCACATTTCCCGTATAATCGTGGCACGCGGATCGAAGTTCTTGTAAACCCGATGACCAAAACCCATCAAACGAAATGGATCGTTCTTGTCCTTAGCTTTTTCGACATACTTACCGATTTGGCTAACATCACCAATCTCTTCTAACATATTAAGAACAGCTTCGTTTGCTCCGCCATGCGCGGGACCCCAAAGTGCCGTAATACCAGCGGCTATAGCAGAATATGGGTTAGCACCGGAACTACCTGCCATACGTACCGTCGACGTCGAGCAGTTCTGCTCATGATCAGCATGTAAAATAAATAATAAATCCAACGCTTCCGATGCAATAGGATTAATCTCATAATATTCATCGGGAGCTGCGAACAACATATGCAACAGATTTTCGCAGTAACTCAAATTGCTACGCGGATAAACAAATGACTGACCACTATTCAGCCTATAGGCTGCTGCTGCAATAGTCGGTAGTTTCGCTAAGATACGGTATGAAAAGATATCCCGATGTTCTTTTTTCGAAGCATCCATCTCTTCGTGATAATACGCAGACATCGACCCAACAACAGCAGACAACATCGCCATCGGATGTGCGTCACAGCGAAATCCATTAAGGAAGCTCAACATACCTTCGCTTATCTTGGTGTGACCGCGAATATTTGAATCAAAATTATCAAGCTCTTCCGCAGTTGGTAGCTCACCATATAGCAACAAGTAAGAGACCTCGATAAAGCTAGAATGACTGGCAAGCTGCTCAACCGGGTAACCCCGATACATCAAGATACCTTTTTCACCATCGATAAACGTGATATCTGATTCACAACTTCCAGTCGATACGAATCCAGGGTCATAAGTAAATACGCCCTGCTCTCGATATAGCTTGGCTATGTCAATTACATCGGGTCCGATCGTGCTACTTCGAATCGGTAAGTCCATCTCCAAACCATCTGGACCCCTCAGACGATACCCAACCTCGCTCTTTTTTTTCATCTTAATCTCTTCAATTTAAAACTTATCGAGCATAACAAAGTGCCCAATACACCGCGGGATCTTGGAGAGTTATTATATAAAGGCACCAGACGGCCGTAAGGACTCGTAAGCCCTAATTCATACCGTACTTCTTACGGAACCTGTCTACGCGGCCACCAGTATCGGCTCTCTTCTGCTTACCAGTGTAAAACGGATGGCACAAGGAACAAACCTCTACACGGAGATCCCTACCAAGAGTCGAGCGAGTGGTGAACTCGTTACCACAACTACAGGTGACCAGGATGTCGCCATATTTAGGATGTGTGTCGGCTTTCATTTTCAGGCTCTCCCGAGCACGCTACTACATTAAAAAGGGCGCGTAGGATATAAGGAAGCAAGGATCACCGCAAGCCCCGTTTTTTATCCACAGAACCTGTGGACAAGACTGTGGATGGAAATTGAGTGAATGCTCTAAGCTACGGTTTTTCATAGATCGTTGTCAAAATGCCTAATTTTTGTCCAATTTCTATTGGTATTATAAAACAACAACTTACGTGGTATTTGCAACATAGATGATGAGCAGAAAGCCCTCTTACACTGAAAACAAAGGCATACGTACGAACTTGTGCATAAGCGAATAATTAAGCCAAAGACCAATAAATCAAACAAATCATATCTAGTTAACAAGAAACTACGTCATATAAACAACAAATAATTTAAATTCCAGCATCAATTAGTAATAAAACTAGACTGCAAATCATTCAAAAATCGGCGGCCAAGTTTAGTAGGCATCCAGATTTGATCATCATTGTACTCGATGAGGCCCTTCTTCCTCACATCGACCGTTGCATCCACTAAATCGGTTGTCATGAGTCCCGTCCGTGCGACAAACAACTTTTCAGTAAAGCCTGCATTAAGACGTAATGCGTTAAGCATAAACTCAAGCATCAAATCAGTCTCGCTAAGGGGTTTCAAATCCTCCTCGGGTTCGTTTGATTCCTGCGCGATCATGTATTGCATCGGATTTGCCGGTTTTTGATAACGGCAAATTTTTGAATCTACTGTAATCTTGCCATGAGCACCCGCACCAACTGCAAGATAATCTCCGAATGACCAATAATTGAGATTATGCTGACAAAGCCGTCCTTCTCTTGCATATGCAGAAACTTCATACTGTTCATATCCGAAGCGCCTAAGGAGTTCCTGCCCCTGTTCTTGAATCTCAAAAGTGAGATCATCATCCGGAAGATTTGGAGGTGGGTGGGCATAAAAAATAGTATTGGGCTCTAGGGTCAGTTGATACCAAGAAATATGAGTAACATCGAGATCTATCGCGGCAGTCAAGTCAGCCATTGCCATTTCTACACTCTGACTTGGTAAGCCATACATCAAGTCTATGTTGATATTATCAAAGCCAGCCTCCTTGGCATCTAGTACGGCACGTAAGGTATCGGCACTAGAATGAATACGACCAAGCAATTTTAAAGCAACATCATCGAAGCTCTGTGCGCCGATAGATAAACGTGTAATTCCAGCATCTAGATAGCCAACAGGTGATCCACGTTCCACTGTCCCAGGATTTTCTTCCATAGTTACTTCAGCATTTTGAGCAATGGAAAAGCACTGTTTCACGCCATCAAGTAGCTGGCCAATCTCATTCGGTGTAAAAAGACTAGGTGTACCCCCACCCAAGAAAACTGTCTGAATATCTCTTCCATCGCCTCTGTACGCCTGCCGCTCCATATCATGCAGCAAAGCTAAAATATAGCGGTCTTTAGGTGTGTTATCACCAGCACTATGTGAATTGAAGTCACAATAAGGACATTTTTTTACACACCATGGTAGATGTATATATAAAGAAAGAGGAGGTTCAATCACGCGTATGTCTGCTTGATCAATTCAACCAATTGACGCAAAGCCTGGCCACGATGGCTTATGGCATTTTTCTTATTCATGCTTAGCTCAGCTGAGCTGCAGCCGTAGCTCGGAATAAAGAACAAAGGATCATAACCAAATCCACCCTCGCCATGCTGCTCGCGCAGTATCTCACCTGACCATAATCCCTCAGCAACTAGTGGTTCATAATCTGCATTAACAAAAGTGGCGACACAATGGAATACCGCAGCTCTGTCATCAACCTCTTCGAGCATTTGCAATAGCTTGGCATTATTTGCTGTGTCATCACCATGTTCACCGGCAAAACGGGCCGAATATATACCCGGCGCACCATCAAGCGCCTTTACTGCCAGACCAGAGTCATCAGCAATAGCTGGCAAGCCAGTCAATCTCGCAGCATGTTGGGCTTTAATCAACGAATTTTCCCTGAAGCTCTGACCGCTTTCATCAGCATCAATCACGCCGTATTCGGTCTGGGCAACAACTTCAACATCAAAGTCTTTCAATAGTCGGGAAATTTCTCGGATCTTGCCAACATTACTACTAGCCATAACAACTTTCTTAAATGAGATGCTCAATATAATGCAGCCGTAATCGCCTCGTTTTGTACCGTAATTATTTCACTAATACCTATACGAGCAAGACCCAACATCGCGGCAAACTCAGAATCATTGAACGCATGACCTTCCGCGGTACCCTGAATTTCAATAAAGTTACCATCAGCATTCATAGCTATATTCATATCTGTTTCTGCTTGAGAGTCTTCAGCATAGTCAAGATCCAGAACTGGCATACCATTATAAATGCCCACTGATACAGCAGCGACCTGGCCATACAGCGGGTTGTTCTTCAATTTTCCACTGTTTTTTAGGCGCTCCATAGCAATGGCCAGCGCGACATAGGCACCACTAATGGATGCAGTCCGAGTGCCACCATCGGCTTGTAAAACATCGCAATCGAGCGTTATAGAACGCTCACCCAGTGCCTTCATATCTGTAATCGCTCTTAACGACCGTCCAATCAATCGCTGAATCTCGAGCGTACGTCCACTCTGCTTACCGCGCGTAGCTTCACGGTTAGACCTTTTGTGGGTCGCACTAGGCAACATGCCATACTCGCCAGTTACCCAACCGCAGCCCTTACCACGCATCCAACTAGGTACTCGTTCATCAATACTAGCAGTGCAAAGTACTTGCGTATCACCGAATGAAGCCAAAACGCTACCCTCTGCATGCTTTGTGAAATCAGTAACGAAACAAACTTTGCGCATGGTTTCGGAACCACGACCACTTGGACGCATAATAATTCTCCAATAAGTAACTTTTATATTTTAATTTAATTGCCTACTAATAGCTCGATTAGATATGAAACCTTAACGCGCTATACATCGTATTGACACTATCGGGAATATTAATTATGGCACCCTTAATACTCATCACTTTAAAAATTTTAAGTCGGAACACTCCATATCGAACTGTTCTATTTTAGTCTTGTTGCTGTTGCTTCGCTCGATAGCCTTCTTAGCATTAATCTTAATTATCCTGACTCTTATCAAGATCAAAAACCTTAGCGCATTTAATTTTCATGTTTATACATAATAATTGAACGCCTCAGTTGTTGGACCGAAGTTCAACCAAAGCTTAGAATATTATTTGTTTAGTAATATTAAACATATGGCACTATTGATATATATCTTTGGAGACCAACGCTGATGTTACACAGCATGACAGGCTTCGCGCGTGAGTCCGTTGAAACGACCCTCGGTACGTTAACCTGGGAAATACGCGCAGTGAACCATCGCTACCTCGACGTGCAATTCAAATTGCCGGAGGATCTGCGTCCGAAAGAACAGGATTTTCGGCAACAAGTCAGCGCCATTCTCGAGCGCGGCAAGGTTGAGTGCGGTCTGTATTTTCGACGAGCTATGGACCAGCAAACCGAGATGCAAATTGATACGGCCCTTGTCGAACTCCTCGGCATTAGGATTGCTGAGCTATCTGTAACATTACCCGCAACTGCAGCAGTAAATCCTATCGAAATACTACGCTGGCCCGGTGTCATGAAGTCGCCCGAGATCGATGCCGAGCCGCTCTTCGAGTATGCAGGCACATTGCTCGATACTGCACTGCAGAGCATCGCAGGTATGCGCCTTAGCGAAGGTAGTCGTATTGCGGAAATGCTCAAATCGAGGGTTACCGAAATAGAGGTGATCGCAACGTCAATACGAAAGCGCATGCCGGAAGTGTTGACTGCATCGCGAGTCAAGCAACAAGAACGCCTCAACAAACTTAATATTGAAGCCGATCCCGCACGCCTTGAAATCGAGCTTGCCTTGGTCGCACAAAAAATTGATATTGATGAAGAGCTCGATCGGCTAGAAAGTCATATTGTTGAGATCCGTGATGCATTAATGAACGAGAAAACAGTAGGAAGGAGGCTCGATTTCCTCATGCAAGAACTTAACCGAGAAGCAAATACACTTGGATCAAAATCAGCTGATACTGAGACGACCAAGGCTGCAGTAGATCTGAAGGTACTGATCGAACAAATGCGCGAACAGATTCAGAATGTCGAGTAACAAAATTAATACGCCAGCAAAACTATTTGTATTCGCAGCACCATCCGGTGCTGGCAAGACAACACTTGTGCACGCTGTAGTAACTAAACATCAAGACAACTTGCGGTTTTCTATTTCATACACAACCCGCAGACCACGCACCAATGAGGCGAATGGAGTTGATTATTTGTTTGTCAATGTTGATGAATTTTTACGCTTACGCGACGCGGGTGAGATGCTTGAACACGCGCGGGTTTTTGATAATTACTATGCGACAAGTAGAAGCCAAGTCGAGAATCATCTTGCGGAAGATCGTAATGTTGTTCTTGAGATTGATTGGCAAGGTGCGCAACAAGTACGTGAAGCAATGCCGAACTGCGTTACGATTTTTATTTTGCCTCCATCCATGACTGAGCTTGAACGACGCCTTCGTGAACGTCGTACAGATAATCAAGAAGTTATAGAACGTCGATTGCAGGAAGCAAAGAGTGATATGGCGCATTGGGATGAATTTGACCATGTTATTATTAATGACAATCTAAATGAAGCTATTATTACTCTTGAGGGCATATTAATCGGCACGGGAGAATCATCACCTTCAAATAACGATAAACTACGTGCAAGAATTCAAAGAATTATCAATTAAGTTTTAGAACATCTGGTTATATATACTCGTGCTCGACCCCTACGCTGAATTAGAATTTCCCCCTCAAAATAAAAAGACTCGCCTTAATTAAGGACCCTGCAAGATGGCTAGAATTACAGTTGAAGATTGTCTCGATCATATTCCAAATATATTTGAAATGGTGTTAGTTGCCGCCAAACGCGCTCGACGTGTTGCTCATGGTGCTGACCCGCTAGTTGAGCTTAAAAATGACAAACCTACCGTTATTGCTCTGCGCGAAATAGCAGATGGACTAATAAATTCCTCAATACTTGAAGAAAGTGAAGAGCCAATTACCGAAGATTTGCTGCAGGCGGAATTATCTGAAGGTGCCGAAAATACCTTACCTATTCGCAACATTGCCCTCAATCAATAGGTAAGCTACTAGATCTAAAGAAGCTACCGCCAAATACGATAGCGACATAATCATTGTTCCACGGGTATGATCGGAGCATGGATTACACTGCAGCAATATTAGCCAAACTACCAGGCGCGAATAAACGTGACCATGGTGTAAGTCGCCTTGTGAAAACGTTGGAATCCTATCTACCGGAGGATCAACTCAAAACCATAACCGCTGCTTATGAATTTGGCGCGAAGGCACACGCTGGTCAATCTCGTAAAACAGGTGAGGCATACATAACTCATCCTATTGCAGTCGCGCAAGAACTCGCTGAGATGCGACTCGATGCTCAAGCGATAACGGCTGCGATTTTGCATGATACAGTCGAAGATACTACTGCATCACTCAACGAAATCTCAGAAAAGTTTGGTAATGAGGTTGCACTGCTCGTCGATGGCGTTAGCAAACTAGATCAAATTCAATTTCGTAGCCATATAGAAGCTCAGTCCGAGAGTTTTCGGAAAATGATGCTCGCAATGATTGAAGACATTCGCGTTATCCTCGTCAAACTGGCTGACCGTCTTCACAACATGCAAACACTTGATGCGTTGCCAACAGATAAGAAAAAACGCATTGCCAGAGAAACACTAGATATCTACGCACCAATCGCTAATCGTCTCGGTATAAATCGACTCAAAGAGCAATTAGAAGACCTTGGTTTTAAACACCTCCATCCATTTAGGTATCGTGTTCTCAAAGCTGCCCTTAAGAAAAGCCAAGGAAGTCAAAAACAGATTGTAAAAAAGATTACCGCAGAGCTCGACATAGCAATGAATGATGAGGGTGTCGAAGGCGATGTCGTCGGTCGGCAAAAACATCTTTATAGCATCTATAATAAAATGGCGACGAAGAAGTGCCTCTTATCCGATGTTGTCGATGTCTATGGTTTTCGAATTATCTGCAATGATGTAAGTTCTTGCTACCAGGTACTCGGCATCGTACATGGACTTTATAAGCCGATGCCGGGACGATTTAAAGACCACATTGCCATTCCGAGGATCAATGGTTATCAATCTTTACATACCACACTATTCGGCCCGAAAGGCCTGCCATTAGAAGTGCAAATTCGTACATATGATATGGACCGTTTAGCTGAATCTGGTGTTGCATCTCACTGGCTTTACAAAGCAGATGAAAAATCTGATGCGAGTCCACAACGTCAAACACGTGAGTGGTTATCAAATCTAGACGAATTACAACAATCAGGCACGCCGGAAGAATTTCTTGAGAGTGTTAAGGTCGACTTATTTCCAGACAAAGTCTATGTCTTTACACCTGATGGTGACATCATGCCACTACCTAAGGGCTCAACAACAGTCGACTTTGCTTACGCGGTACATACAGACGTTGGCGATCATTGTGTAGCTGCGAAGGTCAACCGCAGCCTGGTGCCGTTACGAACAGAATTATACAATGGCCAGACCATCGAGATCATTACTACTCGAGGCGCTAAACCAAACCCCAATTGGCTGACATTTGCAACGACAGCAAAAGCTCGAACAGCCATCCGACAACATATGAAAAACCTCCGCTCGTCTGAATCGATTGATCTCGGCAAACGATTACTCGACCAGTCACTAAAGGATATCGGATTATCATTACGCAAAGTCGGTAAGGTACGTTTCACCGAAGCATTAGAGGAATTTGGGCTCAGCAAAAACACCGATTTATTTGAGCAGATCGGTTTAGGCGAAAGACTCGCTCCGTTGACAGCTCGTTTTCTAACAGGCACGAACGGTGAGGATGGTGAAAAAGCAGCAAGCATGGTCATCTCAGGCGCAGAGAGAATGGTGATCAGCTATGGAAAATGTTGTTACCCAATTCCAGGCGATGATGTAATGGGATATTTGACTGCTGGCCGAGGTATCGTTATTCATCGCAATCAATGCGGCAACTTGTCCAACTTTCGAAAGCAACCAGAGAAATGGATCTCTGTGAACTGGGAAAAAGATATTCAACGTGATTTTCTTTGTCAGATACAAACAGACACAAAGAATAAACCAGGTGTTCTCGCAGAAGTCGCGGCAATCATTGGTGATTGCGGCTCTAATATCGAACAAGTCGAGGTACTTGGGCGTCATGAAGATTGTTCGGTGCTTTCTTTCTTACTGATGGTTGAAGATCGCTTACATCTCGCAAATATTATGCGCAATGTTCGAAAAATGAAGAATGTCATTCGTATTTCGCGCGACTGCGCATGATAATTAGGAGTACTAAATTATGAGCAAAAAAGCTATTCATACCAATACAGCACCCGCTGCTATTGGAACTTATTCACAAGCTATCGAAGCAACTGGAATTGTATTCTTATCTGGTCAAATTCCGCTTGTTCCTGACACGATGGAGATTGTAGATGGAGACTTTGAAGCGCGTGCAAGGCAGGTGTTCAAAAACTTGCGTGCTGTTGCTAAAGCTGCTGGTGGTGACTTAAATAACGCAACTAAAATTACTGTTTTTATGACTGACCTCGCTAACTTTGCAACAGTGAATTCCGTTATGGAAGAGTTTTTTGAGCAACCATTTCCGGCGCGTGCCGCCGTAGGAGTATCATCTCTTCCTAAAGGCGTGGATATCGAGGCAGATGCAATCCTTGCAATCTGATTCGCCGCTAACTGCTTTGAAAGGCGTCGGCCCGGCGCTCGCAAAAAAACTTGAGAAACTTAATCTCAAAAGAGTTGATGATCTGCTATTTCTATTACCGCTAAGGTATGAGGACCGTACACAACTCGTAAAAGTTGGCGCACTAGAAGCAGGCGCTCGATGTCTGGTTTCTGGCGAAATTCTACTTGCCAATACTGTCTTTCGCGGACGGCGAAATCTATTAGTTCGAATTGGTGACGGCAGTGGTCAGATGACATTGCGTTTTTTTCATTTTTCTCGACAGCAACAAGTACAATTCCAACCCAACTCTCACGTGATCTGTTTCGGAGAGGTTCGTAAAGGACAGTCCGGTTTCGAGATGATCCATCCTGAGTACCGCATCACGCAAGAGAGGCAAGATACTGCGACAACAGACTCACTAACACCAATCTATCCAGCAACTGAGGGTGTTCAACAAGGTCGCTTACGGAATTTGACTGATCAGGCCTTGCGACTAATGCATGCTAAGCCACCCAAAGAATTACTTCCTAGGAAAGTCACTAAAAGAATCGGCATGCCTTCGCTCGCAGATGCAATTAACTATATACACCGTCCACCGCCTGACGCTGATGTTCAACAAATGCTCTCTGGCACCCATCCATTTCAGCGACGCCTTGTGTTTGAAGAACTATTAGCGCATTACCTAAGTCTACGAAATTTACGCGCGCTAACTGCTACAGAAAATGCGATAGCACTAACAAATGGCAATGAGGATGTCAGTAGTTTTGTAAACGAGTTACCATTCAAACTAACGAATGCTCAAGATCGCGTGATCAGCGACATATTGTTAGATCTCGCTGAACCTCATCCGATGATGCGATTAATTCAGGGCGACGTCGGCTCTGGCAAGACAATCGTCGCAGCTGTGGCTTGTTTAAAGGCTATTGCCTGTGGAGTGCAAGCAGCCATAATGGCTCCGACAGAAATTCTCGCAGAACAGCACTGGCGTAGTTTCTCAGATTGGTTTCGACCTCTAAAGATAACACCTGCTTGGTTAAGTGGTAACCAGCGAGCGGCACCGAGACGTGAATCTCTTCAATCTATAGCGGATGGCAGCGCACAATTAATTATCGGCACACATGCTTTATTCCAAAAAGGCTTTAATTTTTATCGTCTTGGTCTAGTCATCATCGACGAACAGCATCGTTTTGGCGTCCATCAAAGAATGGCGCTGCGAGACAAGGGCATCTCCGAGAGCGGCCATCCACATCAATTAGTCATGACTGCGACACCCATCCCAAGAACATTGGCAATGGCCGCTTACGCTGATCTCGATACCTCGATTATTGATGAATTACCACCCAAACGTCAGCCGGTCTCGACTGTCGCTGTACCTGAAACTCGGCGTAGTGAAGTTGTGGAAAGAGTCCGATCCTCCTGTGCTTTTGGACATCAGGCCTATTGGGTATGTCCTCTGATAGAAGAAAGCGAAGCACTAAACTGCCAGGCGGCCGAAGCAAGTTATCAAATGCTAACTGAAGCCCTACCAAATTTGCGCGTTGGTCTCGTGCATGGACGTATGCGACCTGCGGAAAAGGAACGCGTCATGAAGGCCTTTAAAAAAGGTCTTATCAAACTACTAGTCGCAACGACTATAATTGAGGTCGGAGTCGATGTGCCAAATGCAAATCTGATGATTATCGAAAATGCCGAGCGTATGGGGTTATCGCAACTACATCAATTACGCGGTCGTGTTGGTCGAGGTGAGGCTAAAAGTCATTGCGTACTTATCTATAAATTACCATTAGGTCATATCGCCAAGGAGCGACTCACAGTCCTTCGGGATACGAATGATGGATTTATCGTCGCACAGCGTGATCTCGAATTACGCGGGCCTGGTGAATTGCTGGGTGCTAAACAAACTGGTTTACCAGATTATCGAATTGCAAATCTTGTCAGGGATGCTGATTTAATGCCGCAAGTACAAATATGTGCAGAAGCTATTCTCAAAGAAACTGAAAATCATGCAGCGGCTATCATGCGACGATGGCTCGGTGACGCCAGTCGATATGGGAAAGTGTAAACTTTTTGCCCTGATGCAAATTTTCAAATCAAAACTAATCTGGCGGCTATGTAATTACAGTAAGCTCATGCGTATCAATAAGCCAATTGGAATCTGGTTGCTATTATGGCCCACACTATGGGCCCTTTGGCTTGCGAGCGAAGGTACTCCGAATCAAGGCATATTTGTGATATTCATATTAGGTGTGATCATTATGCGTTCTGCAGGATGCGTATTGAATGACTATGTAGACCGCAAAATTGATCCCTATGTAGAGCGAACCCAGAATCGGCCCATTGCTTCTGAAGTAGTGACGCCTCTAGAAGCTCTGATTTTATTTGCCGCTTTAAGTCTTATAGCTATCGGTCTAGCAACGATGCTAAATAAACAGACACAATTACTTGCCATCGTCGCAGGCGGCCTTACTATTACGTATCCATTCGTTAAACATTACTTCTCCATTCCACAACTTATATTGGGTGCAGCCTTTGGTTGGGCTGTGCCGATGGCATTTACCGCAGAGACTGGAAAAACATCGGAGCTCGCCTGGCTTGTGTTTGGATCAACCATGATCTGGGTGATAATTTATGACACATTTTATGCGATGGTTGATCGCGAAGATGATTTAAAGATTGGCGTAAAATCAACTGCTATTTTATTCGGGAATTTCGATCTTTTTGTTATTGCAGGACTCCAGGTTCTGATGCTTTTGGCGCTTATCATGATTGGATATCTTGCCGAGCTTAGTGTTTGGTATTACGCTTCAATATTCTTTGCCGCTGGATTCATGGTTTATCATCTCTGGCTTGCTCGTGACCGACAGCCGGAAGGTTGCTTCGCTGCCTTTCTAAACAATCATATTATTGGCCTAATCGTTTTTATTGGCTTACTTCTGCACTACACTTTCAATCCGAGTATTGCCTAGTGTCGAATGCGAAAAAATTTATTCATAGGGCCCAATACGCGATTACGAATTTTCCTCTAAGTTCTTATAAATAAAAAAACATTCAGCAAACTTCTAACACATCACTAATGCTAAACAACAAACACATCCGCCGCCGATTTGAACGAATCGCAAGTCAATTTGATAGCGCAGATTTTGTCCATGCCACTACACGCGAAGGCCTTCTTAGACGTCTTGAACCCATTCTTATTGAGGCCAAGACAATCATCGATCTCGGCTCTGCAACAGGTTCTGCGAGTCGTATTCTCAAAAAACGCTTCAGAAAAGCTGATGTCATCTCAGTAGATATTTCCCATAACATGTTATGCGAAGCAAGAAAGAAAAAAGTATGGCTATCTAGAGCCACTTATACTCAAGCAGATGCAGTCTCTTTGCCATTTCGAAATGCTTGCGTTGATCTGGTATTCGCGAATATGCTATTACCCTGGCTCAACGATCCAGCACTGGTCTTTATGGAGATAGCTCGAGTTTTAAGAAAGGGAGGTGTTTTCGCTTTCACTACTCTCGGTCCAGATAGTTTTCGTGAGATCGCCCAAGCCTGGAGTCAGATCGACGGCCAAGTTCATGTGAATCGATTTGCAGATATGCATAATCTAGGTGATGACTTAGTAAATTCAGGACTCCGTGATCCAGTAGTAGATGTTGACCGTCTGTCTATCAACTACAAAAATAGTGAAAAACTGTTTACTGATCTAACAAATAACGGTGCCCGCAATACCCTAATAGCACGAAGTCAAGCTCTAACAGGGAAAGGGTCATTTAAGGCCATGCTTGCAGCTCTGACTGATCCTAACAAAGGCGACATCACATTAAATCTCGAGTTAATATATGGCCATTGTTGGGGCTCCGGCCCTAAAATGGATCCAGCTAATTATCGTATTGATGCCACCCATATACCACTTCGACGTACCTAATTAAAATTCAAATATGATCTATCTCTTAAGCTTTTATAACAAAGAGATTTTTTCTAAAATATAGCTTCTAAACTACATTGCGTGGCTGACTTGATTTAAGTACACTTCGCGAGCTTTTTTGCTGGGTTCCATGGCATGTATGTCACCATTGGTGTCATCATGCTAACCGTAATCTGGTTCGCATTTGGAGAATATTACTTGAACGACCAGTTCAAAAAGCCGTTGCCAGCTTGGCTGCCCCTGGTCATCGGTACTTTCCTCGTTTTGCAGTTTGCCGGTCTTAGCGCATGGCAGGTTTCCCGTGGCCTCGAAAAACGAACGACACAACAGGCATTCCAGTCCGAATCAATTTTCACACCTTGGTATAACGGTATGAAAGTTAGCTCTTTTCAAAATTTGAGCGTAAAGGGCCAATACTTAAGTGGGCAACAGTTTGTGCTCGACAACATCATTATCAACAATCGTTATGGCCATTATGTTATTTCACCTCTCAACGTCGGCGACAATATGCCTCTTCTGCTAGTCAATCGAGGCTGGGTAGAAAAAGAGAGCGGTAATTTTGACTATAGCCGTCTAGAGCTAATAAATGGTGAGGTCAATATTCATGGTCGCGCTGGATCACTACCTAAAGCAGGACAAAGAATGAATAAAGCATTCGATGCCAATAGCGACTGGCCAAAGCATGCGATATACCCTTCATTAGCAGAAATAACTGACGCATTAGGTCACAAAGTTCAACCATTTGTATTGTTATTGGATCACAATGAAAAAAATGGTTTTTTACGACATTGGGTCCCTTCCGAATTTGGCCCAGGAAAACATTTCGGTTATGCATTGCAATGGTTCGCGATGGGCATAATTTTAGCTGGACTATTGTTCTGGAACTACCGAAAGAAGCAACTCAGAGCGTGACTAAAAAGAAATCAACCTGGGCACATATGCAAATAATGTTAATCGCTCTCGTATTCTTTGGGCCCCTCATAATAGCGACATGGATGTATTATGGTGGTCATTTTCAGCCAAAAAAAGAAACAAATTATGGTGCCATATTGGAGCCAGCCGTAAACATTATCGAAGAGCTTCCTAACATCCAGGTTATTAAAAGCGGATTCTGGATGCTAATTTACTCAAATGAGTCTGAATGCCTGGAGAATTGTCAAACATCACTCTACACAATTCGACAATCTCAAAAAATGCTTAGTGAAAAAATACCCAACCTCATGCGAGTCTTCTTGCACGGCGAATCACTGCCAGATACAGTATTTCTCGCCGATGAATTAATAGGGCTTATAGTAATGCAAAATTTTTCTTTCTCAACATTACTCAATAACAAGAAGCCTGCTTCACTGTCGGCAGGTGGATACTTCCTGATAGACCCTCTGGGCAATCTCGTCATGTATCATGAGCCCGAAACAGGTCCCAGCGATATAGTCAAAGACATAAAAAATCTTTTAAAAAGTTATCTCGCATAGGCTGAGTGAGAAAAGTGAAAACAATCGTTGAGACAGGCATCAACTGGCGAGATTACTACGAGCTGACAAAGCCGAGAGTCGTCATACTTATCGTATTCACTGCCGTAGTGGGTATGTTCCTCGCGGTTCCAGGCTTACCAGATATAGAGAAATTTATTTTTGGCACTATTGGCATTGCTATGGCAGCGTCATCAGCCGCTGTTTTCAATCATGTTCTCGATGCTCGGATCGACATCCTAATGATGCGAACACGAGGTCGACCTCTTCCCCAGGGCAGACTAACGGAAAAATCCGCACTGATTTTCGCATCTGTTCTTTGTGCCTTATCAATGATGATTCTCTGGTTTCTCGTCAATCCACTTACTGCTGTCCTTACATTCTTTTCATTAATTGGTTATGCCCTCATTTACACGGCCTGGCTAAAGCGGGCAACGTCACAGAATATTGTCATCGGTGGAGCAGCGGGCGCAGCACCACCGATTCTTGGTTGGACATCGATAACAAATGAAGTAACTAGCGAGCCACTATTACTATTCCTAATCATATTTGTTTGGACTCCACCGCATTTCTGGGCCCTGGCAATTGCACGGCTTGAAGAATACCAAAAAGTTGAGATTCCAATGTTGCCGGTAACACATGGCGTTCCATACACAAGATTAAATATCCTTCTTTATTCAATCCTGCTGTTACTTGTCACTATCTTGCCATATCTAATCGGTATGAGTGGCTTAATCTATCTCGTCGTAGCTGTTGGACTTGGCATATATTTTCTTTACTACGCTATTCGAATTTATCGAGAGCATAATAATGAAGAATTACCAATGCAGATGTTCTGGTATTCCATTAGTTATCTAGGCTACCTATTCGCAATATTACTGATTGATCACTACTTTATTTTCAGGATTACATTTTCGTAAGCTCGATATTTCTCCGAATGGATGTTACACCCATACTCAATAGTCTAAATGACGCACAACGTCAGGCCGTTACTGCGCCGTCCGAACCAGCTCTAGTAATAGCGGGTGCCGGTAGTGGTAAAACGCGTGTGCTGGTGCATCGGGCCGCCTGGCTGATCGAAGTCGAGGGTGTTTCGCCACAAGGATTGCTTGCCGTGACCTTTACCAACAAGGCAGCGGCCGAGATGCGTAGCCGCATTGAGACACTCCTCAAACTACCAGTACAACATCTCTGGATTGGCACTTTCCACGGTCTAGCACACAGAATGTTACGCCGTCACTGGCAGGAGGCTGACCTACCACAAAACTTTCAGATCATCGACTCAGATGATCAACTACGTTTAATAAAGCGCTTATTCAAAAGTTTAGAGATCGACGAAAGTAGCTGGACTCCGAAGGAAATTCAATGGTTCATCAACGGTCAGAAGGATGAAGGTCTTCGGCCCGAGCACATCAATGATGAAGGGGATCCGCATCGGCAGCAACAGATCTCTCTTTATAAGTCCTATGAGGATATTTGCCAACGCGCTGGTCTGGTCGACTTTGCTGAATTACTGTTACGTGCTCATGAGATACTGCGGGATAACATAGAGCTTCTAGGACTCTACCGTCGACGTTTTCAGCATTTGCTGGTCGATGAGTTCCAAGATACCAATGCTATTCAATATGCGTGGCTCAGGTTGCTCGTAGGCGACAATGGTGTGCCTTTCGTTGTAGGTGATGACGACCAATCCATATATCAATGGAGAGGCGCTCGCGTCGAACATATACACCGCTTCCAAAAAGACTTTCCTGGTACGCAAGTAATAAAGCTGGAACAAAACTATCGCTCGACGAGAACCATACTGAATGCTGCAAATGCTGTTATCGATAACAACAGCTCTCGCATGGATAAGCATCTTTGGACGGAAAGTGCTGCAGGTGAGACTATCAAGGTTTACTCTGCCTATAATGAGAGTGATGAAGCAAATTTCATTGTTGGTCGATTGCGCGACTGGATAGCCCAAGGCAATGCGAGGGCAGATTCGGCGATATTGTATCGATCCAATGCGCAATCACGCATCTTAGAAGAGGCGCTCATCAATGCGCGTATTCCATACAAAATTTATGGCGGCCTTCGCTTCTTCGAGCGCGCCGAAATTAAAGATGCACTTGCCTACCTTCGTCTGGTTTCAAACCGTGAAGATGATAGTTCATTCGAACGAGTTGTAAATAAACCTACCCGTGGTATTGGTGCTCGCACAGTCGAAATAATACGCTCTTATGCGCGCGTCAATGCATGCTCAATGTGGCGCGCAGCCGAAGCCATTACAAGCGATGGCGTTAATGGCCGTATCGCAAATTCAGTAAACCCTTTTATGTCACTCATCGAACGTATGGCGCGTGAAACAAATAGCCTAGAGCTGCATGATAAGGTAGATCATGTTATTCATTTAAGTATGCTCATTGAGTTCTTTAAGAAAGAAAAAGGTGAGAAAGGCGAAATACGCATTGAAAATCTCGCAGAACTTGTCAGTGCTGCGAAGAGCTTTGAACCCGATCCTGCTGAGGAAATGTCTCAACTCGATACATTCTTATCACATGCCGCGCTCGAGGCCGGCGAAGGCCAGGCTGATGCGTGGGAGGACTGCGTTCAACTAATGACAATGCACTCAGTAAAAGGTCTTGAATTTCCATTAGTGTTTATGTGTGGCATGGAAGACGGCCTATTTCCGCATCAAAGATCAGTTGCTGATCCGAACGGCCTCGAGGAAGAACGCAGGCTCTGCTATTTCGGTATAACTCGAGCGATGCAATCGCTTTACATTACTCATGCGGAACAACGACGCTTACATGGAAAGGATAATTTCTCTCAGCCATCGCGGTTCATTTCAGAAATACCAGACGAATATATCGAGGAAATTCGACCACGAATCCGGAATGCACAGCCCATGCAATCAAGTACATCAACACAGCAAAGAATGTCCATTGATGATGCTGGAAGTGATGTTGGCATTAGACTCGGCCAGCGCGTTCGCCATAAAAAATTTGGTGATGGAATCATCCTGAATTGTGAAGGCCAAGGCGCTCATACACGTGTTGAGGTTAATTTTGAGCTCACTTCGGATACAAAATGGCTCGTTCTAAGCTATGCGAATCTCGATCTGATGTAGACTACTAATAATGAAGATATTAATTCTCGGCGCAGGTCAGGTTGGTTCTTCCGCGGCATATCATTTGTCACGGGAAGAAGCTAATGAGGTCACCGTTATTGACACACGGCCAGATGTATTACGTGAGCTGCAAGATCGACTCGATATTCGCACTGTAGTTGGTCATGCCGCTCATCCAGATGTACTCGAAAGAGCTGGTGCCGATGACGCTGAAATCATCATTGCACTTACAGACACCGACGAAATCAATATGATCGCGTGTCAAATCGCATATACCAAATTTCGAACCCCAACCAAGATTGCTCGAGTTCGGTCTTCTGAATATATGAACGCAAATGAATTGTTCACACAAGACGCCATCCCAATCGATGTTCGTATCAGTCCAGAACAGCTAGTGTGCTCACATATTGAGGAACTTATACTTTACCCCGGCTCATCTCAGGTTCTAGATTTTGCAAACGGTCGAGTTAGACTGGTTGGTGCGAAAGCTGATCGCGGTGGTCTCTTAGTCGGACAAAAAATCGCTACGCTAAAAGATCACATCCGAAACACGGAGGGCCGCATTGCTGCAATATATCGTGATGGAAAAGCTATGCTTCCTAAGGGTGATACAGTTATTCAAGAGGGAGATGAAGTCTTTTTCATAGCAGACCGTAAGGACATTCGTATCTTCATGAGCGAGATGCGTCGTCTCGAAGGTCCGGTACGTCGAGTGGTCATTGCTGGTGGTGGCAATATTGGTGTGCGCCTTGCGCTTGCACTAGAACAATCTAATCAAGTCAAGATTATTGAACGCGATCCAGAACGGGCACGACAGATTTCAGAGCAACTTAACAAAGCTATTGTCCTTGTTGGCGACGTCGCAGACGAAGAGCGGTTACTAGAAGAAAATATCGATGACGTCGATGTATTTTGTGGCCTGACCAACTCTGAAGAAGCTAATATTTTAAGCTGTATGCTGGCTAAACGTCTGGGTGCAAAAAAAGTAATGGCACTAATAAATCGAACAGCCTATGTTGATCTGGTCGAATCAGGAAGCATCGATATCGCCATCTCACCACAACAAATTACAATCGGTTCATTGCTTGCTCATGTGCGTCGAGGTGATGTTGTTAAGGTGCACTCCTTACGACGTGGTGCAGCCGAAGCAATGGAGGCGATTGCGCATGGCGATGTAGATAGCTCTAAAGTCGTCGGACGAAAAATAGAAGACATTGATCTTCCAAAAGGTGCCGTTATCATCGCCATCGTACGTGGCGATCGAATCATCAGCGCACATCACGACACCATGATTGAGACTGACGATCATGTCATTTTATTTATGACAGATCGTCGTAAGATTGAACGCCTGGAAAGTTTGTTCCAGGTTGGTGTTGCATTCGTCTAAATGAATTGGACTGTCGTACAGCGAATACTTGGACTCCTGCTGATGATGTTCAGCTTGACGATGTTGCCACCTATTGCATTCAGTCTTTACTATGAAGATCACTCCTGGCAGCCATTTTTTCAAGGTTTTGGAATAACTCTACTTGCAGGTATTCTAATCTGGCTACCAGTACATCGTTCACGTAAAGACCTCAGATTACGCGATGGGTTTCTTATCGTTGCAGCATTCTGGACAGTTTTAGGAACCTTTGGTGCTGCACCTTTGTACTTCACTGAAATCCTTTCACTATCGATTACCGATGCCGTCTTTGAATCCATGTCAGGATTAACAACCACTGGTGCAACCATACTTACGAATCTCGATGAGCTTCCAGCCTCTATTCTTTACTACCGTCAGCAATTACAGTGGCTTGGCGGTATGGGAATCATTGTGCTAGCAGTTGCCGTTCTCCCTATGCTGGGTGTTGGTGGCATGCAGCTTTATAGGGCTGAAGCACCGGGACCTGTAAAAGATTCAAAACTAACGCCTCGAATTACCGAGACTGCCAAAGCGCTATGGTATGTCTACTTGGCTTTCACAGTCGCATGCATGCTTGCCTATTACTTGGCAGGTATGAATTGGTTCGATGCTCTATGTCATGCATTTTCGACCGTTGCTATCGGTGGTTTTTCAACTCATGATGCAAGCATAGGATACTTTGACAGCAACGCCATAAACATAGTTACTATTATTTTCATGTTTATGGCGGGTATCAATTTTTCCCTGCATTTTTTCGCCTGGCGCTATGCTTCTGTCAAGCATTATATGAAGGACCCTGAATTTAGGGCTTATAGTTTTGTTTTGATCGTTGTATCTATCCTAGTGATCTTCGGGCTATTCCAATACCGTGGAATTGAAAATCCAGAACAGACATTAATTAATGGTATTTTTCAAGCTGTCTCGATAGCAACAACAACCGGTTTTACGACCGAAAATTTTGCTCTTTGGCCTGCCGCGATACCCGTGCTATTAATTTTTGCAAGTTTCATCGGCGGTTCCGCTGGCTCAACGGCCGGCGGAATAAAAGTTGTTCGATGGTTACTTATCTATAAACAGGGTTTACGTGAAGTTGCTCGTCTCGTTCACCCTAATGCCGAAATCCCAATTAAGTTAGGAGCGGCAGTAGTGAAGCCTAGAGTGGTAGATTCCATCTGGGGCTTCTTTTCCGTTTATATTATTATCTTTGGTGTGATGTTGCTTGCAATGATGGCAACCGGTCTTGATCAGGTCACGGCATTTTCTGCAGTCGCAGCAACACTCAATAATCTCGGGCCGGGCCTCGGCGATGTAGCATCCGGCTTTATGTCTCTTAGTGATACAGCCAAGTGGATCTCTATCGTTGGAATGCTACTCGGACGACTCGAGATTTTCACGCTACTTGTTCTCATAACGCCTACTTTCTGGCGCTACTAAAATGCTCGACCGCTTTAGTGTACTTTTAGGTAAAACGTCCGCGTGGCTGACTTTATTTATGGTAATTGTGACCTTTATTGTAGTTGTCATGCGTTACATATTCGATGCGGGGTTAATCTGGCTACAAGAATCAGTAGTTTGGATGCATGCAGCCACATTCATGATGGGCGCTTCTTACACATTGCAAAGTGAAGAACATATTCGAGTTGATATTTTTTATCGACAAATGAGTCCACAACGTCAGGCATGGGTCAATCTCATCGGTGTACTTGTTTTTCTCTTGCCGCTTTGTGTTTTTCTGGGATGGAAAGCAATAGATTTCGTGGCGGTCTCTTGGCAAATACAAGAGGCATCACGCGAATCAGGTGGTTTACCTTATCCAATGATCCCACTTCTAAAGAGTATTCTCATTGTTATGCCTGTAACAGTCGCCTTACAGAGCATTGTCATACTGTCCCGCTGTGCTCGAACAATAAAGGACCACTAAGATGGAGTGGGTCGCTGCCTTACTGTTCATTACCGCTATTATCGTATTACTCGCTGGTTTTCCTGTCGCCTTTACACTCGGTGGGACCGCGCTAATTTTCGCCGGACTTGGTGTGATTGGTGGCAGCTTTAACGAAGCACTATTATCCAGCCTACCAAATCGCATCTTCGGCATCATGACTAACCAGACGCTGGTCGCTGTTCCACTTTTTATATTTATGGGTATTACGCTTGAGCGGGCACATATAGCAGAGGAATTACTTGAAACGCTGAGTTCTCTTTTTGGTTCATTACGCGGTGGATTAGGCATCTCAATTACACTCGTTGGCATGCTGCTAGCAGCAAGTACCGGAATTGTTGGAGCTACAGTCGTAACGATGGGTCTACTATCATTACCGACCATGCTGAAGCGAGGTTATTCACCTGAAATTTCGGCTGGAACCATCTGCGCATCGGGTACGCTTGGACAAATTATTCCACCGTCAATCATTTTGGTAATGCTTGGCGACGTTATGACAACAGCTTATCAGCAAGCGCAACTTGATATGGGTATCTTTTCGCCGAAGACGATCTCTGTTGGCGATCTGTTTGCAGGCGCATTAATACCGGGCCTACTACTTGTCTGTCTCTACATCCTCTATATTCTTATTCTTGCACATTTCAAGCCAAACAAGATGCCCGCTCATCACCGGGAGCCAGACGAAATCGTCTCTGCTGGGCAAATAATTTACGCTCTAATGCCGCCATTATTTTTGATCTTTGGTGTTTTAGGGTCAATTCTCGGTGGATATGCAACGCCAACAGAAGCGGCTGGTGTTGGTGGTATGGGCGCCTTGTTAATGGCAATCGGTCGCCATCAACTTAATCTCATGCGGTTACAGGAAATCATGAGAAGTACGCTGCGCATCAGCAGTATGGTTTTTCTGATATTAATTGGTGCGTCTATATTTTCCTTGGTATTTCGTGGCTATGGCGGTGATGATGGTGTACGTGCCTTACTTGAATCAATTCCCGGCGGCATGATTGGTGCTGTCTTCGCTGTAATGCTAATTATGTTCCTACTAGGTTTCGTTCTCGACTTTATCGAAATTACTTTTGTCGTTGTACCTATCGTAGCTCCCGTCTTATTAGCGATGGGCCTTGACCCGGTCTGGCTCGGCATCGTAATTGCCATCAACCTGCAAACTTCATTCCTAACGCCACCTTTCGGATTTGCTCTGTTTTATCTTCGTGGTGTCGCCCCCCCAACAATCACCACTACTCAGATTTATCGTGGCGTCATTCCGTTCGTTGTTATTCAGCTTTTTGCTTTAGTGCTTATTGCAATATTCCCAGAACTTGTAACCTGGCTGCCAGAACAAATTTACGGTAGCTAGTCTAAATTGACATGTATACTTCTGTTACTAATCAAACAAACTGAATGAATTATTTTTTACGAGTATTCAAAAACGCTCGTTCAGAAATGTTCGAGTTGGCTTCTACCTTGGCTAGATATTCATAAAATGCCTCTCCGATTTTGCTAGAAGAAGGATCTGATTCCATTAATTCAGCGACAACCTCAGAAGTTATCACCTTCAAATGCTGTAAAACCTCTTCTGGAAAAGGCCGCAATTGAATATTCTCGTCTGCCAAAATTTGTTGCAGGGAGTTAGCATTACCATTTGTGTACTCAGCAGCCATATCGGTAGTAATTGACTGGCAAGTTATTTCTACAATAGCTTGCAGATCAGTGGGCAAAGAATTCCACGCATCTTGATTAATTATGCATTCGAGACCAGGACCTGGCTCTTGCCAGCCAGGATAATAGTAATATCTAGCCGCTTTATGTAAACCAAATGACAAATCATTGTATGGACCAACCCACTCAGTCGCGTCAATCGCACCAGTTTGCAAAGAGGTAAAGATTTCTGATCCAGGCAGAGTGATAGGTGTACCACCGGCACGACGCAAAACCTCACCACCAA
Organism: Woeseiaceae bacterium; assembly: GCA_029246105.1. Lineage (GTDB taxonomy): Bacteria > Pseudomonadota > Gammaproteobacteria > Steroidobacterales > Woeseiaceae > UBA1847. Next base: position 64,554 of record JAQWOA010000027.1, read on the forward strand.
GACCCGGAATTCTCATCTTCAAACCCTTGAGGTCATCAATACTATTGATTTCCTTATTAAACCAACCACCCATTTGGACAGAGGTATTACCACACAAGAATGGCACAAGATTAAACGGCTCATAAAGTTCGCGCCAAAGCTTAAGGCCACCGCCATAGTGAACCCAAGCATTAAGCTCCATATTATTTAAACCAAAAGGAATCGCACAAAAAAACTGAGCGGCATCTACCTTGCCCTTGTGATAGTAAGGAGCATTATGACCCATCTCCACAGCACCGCGGCTAACAGCATCAAAAACCTCAAATGGGGGAACCAATTCACCCCCGCTGTATATTTTTATTTTCATGCGGCCAGCTGATGCTCGCTCGATACGTTCTGCTAAATTCTCAACCGCCATTCCGAGGCCGGGAAACCTAGAAGGCCATGATGTTACACAAGACCACTCGAATGTCTCTACGGGAACGCCAACCTTCAAGTCACATTCATTCTCAGGTTTCGCGCAACCAGTCAAACCTGCTGCTACGGCAATACCGCCAACAAAGTCTCTTCTTTTCATTTTAATTTCAGCCCTTGAGGTTGACCGCTAGTCTATGCGTACCTGAAGTGGTACTCAATGGTCAATAAGCAATATATCGACCACAATAGTGGGAATATTTTCAGTAAATTTTATCCCACTTTTAATATATTATTAAAATAATTTAGATAAAAATTTCCACAAAAAACTAAAATAAAGGCATTATTAATAATAAATTCTCCTCTTTGACCCATATAATAGTTTTAAATTCTTTTTATCATCCTCTATAATCCTTTAAATAAGTAATTTTTAAACGTATCTACCCACCAAATACTTAATTAAGTTTCTAAAAAAGTCATTTCGAGGTTGCTATTTATTTACACTTGATACATCAATAACGACTTTAAAAAAACCAAAGGTTTGTTTGAAGCAGAAATGATAGGACTTCTACAACGTGTTACCCAAGCTAGTGTCAGCATAAATGATGAACTTATTGGGAAGATCGACCGAGGCTTGCTCGTTTTGTTGGCGGTTCATCGCGATGATGAGAAGCAGAGCATCATTCGCATGGCCGAGAGAATTTTATCCTATAGGGTATTTCCGGACGCCGAGGACCGTATGAACCTTAGCGTCAGTGACATTTCTGGTGAACTGCTACTTGTGCCACAATTCACCCTTATCGCGGATACTAAGAAAGGTACCCGACCAAGCTTCACTAAAAGTGCCCCACCCGACAGATCATCAGACTATTTCGATATACTGCTCAGAGAATGTAAAAAAAGCCTGAAAGTGGTTGAAAGTGGTCGGTTCGCAGCTAACATGAAGGTTAGTCTCGTTAATGATGGTCCAGTGACGTTTTGGCTTGAAACCTAGAAAAAAACTAACATCAGTACGGTTTTGTTGCAACCCGAGGCATATCATGAACATAATTATGCTCGGCATTTGCCAGCACCACTTATGAAAACAGGGGCTATACCCCCAGGAGTTATATAATGAGTCTTGCCAATATTGGTCCGATGCAGTTATTGATCATTTTACTTATCGTGTTGGCTATATTCGGCACTAAGAAGCTCAGCACATTAGGCTCCGATCTTGGCAAATCCGTTAAAGGTTTTCGCAGCGCAATGAAAGAAGCCGAAGAAACCACTGAAAAACTTGGGGAAACCTCAGACGCTGACTTTGATAACACGTCAGCAGAAGAAGCTCGCAAGAATAAAGACATCTAAAGCGCTTTTAAGCCATGTCTGGAATCGGTGGGTCAGAGTTTTTCCTTCTGTGTTTAATCGCGCTCCTTATACTGGGGCCTGAACGGCTTCCACGCTTTGCCAACCAACTCGGTAGATGGATCGGAAAAGCTCGCCAAATGACGCGCTCGCTGCAACAGCAACTTGAGCAAGAAGTCGACGTAAAGAAAAACTTCGGTATCAACCCAAAAGATATTGATCCCAACGAAATGCTCAAACCACTCGAGAAAGATACTTTCTCACAATCACATGAAAAAAAAGGTGATGACAAAGCTGAGAAAACCCATGGCAATAAGAAGATCTCATGACAGAAGAGACTAAAAAAACTGAGGGGCTCGCAGAGGGTTCATTAATGTCACATCTCTTCGAGCTCAGAAACCGACTGTTCATCATTATCGGTAGCGTTTTTGGTGTATTCATTTGTCTCATTCCATTTTCGCAACAACTATTAACATTCGCAGCAGAACCATTGACACAATTCATTGCAAGCGAAAAACTACAAGCTATTAAACCAATTTCACCATTAACTGCTCAAATCTATTTAGCATTCTATACCGCTTTATTTATCGCAATGCCAATCGTTCTATATCAGATTTGGGCATTCGTGGCGCCTGGTCTTTACCGAAATGAAAAGCGCTTCGCATCACCGCTTTTCATTTCGAGTATTCTATTATTTTATGCTGGTTTAGCATTTGCCTACTTTGTAGTATTACCACTGATTTTTGGCTTCATCGCTTCGTTTGCGGCAGAAATTATTGACTGGAAACCTGATATCGCTGAATACATCAGTTTTGTCATGATGATTATCCTGGTTTTTGGTGTTGCATTTGAGACACCAGTAGCAACTGTTTTGACTGTCTGGACTGGCTTCACTACTCCCAAAAAGCTTGGTAAAGCTAGGCCATATGTTTTTCTCGGAGCGTTTGTCGTCGGTATGCTGCTTACACCGCCAGACGTTATTAGCCAAATGATTCTTGCAATACCAGTTTATCTCCTTTATGAACTTGGCATTATAATGTCAAAACTACTGAAATCAGATGGCATCAAATAGTGCATATAGGCATAATTAGTTATTACTTATTTTGACAAAAAAATTACCTACCGAACGAGCGCGACGCCTTTAACTTGATTGAGTACACTCCCTCATAATCAGAATAATGATGAGGAGGTCGTCCTGGCCAACATACGAATACAATTTCCTCCGCCTGTCGTGGTAGCAAATCGCAATATCGTTGAGATCACAGTCAAAGCGCTCATACTCGGCGCACTTCTATCAATGATCCTTGCGGCAGCGAATGCATATATTGGATTACTAGTTGGTTTAACCGTATCCGCGTCAATCCCAGCGGCAGCCGTTTCTATGGGCGTATTACGATTGTTCCGTAGCTCAACGATCCTCGAAAACAACATGGTACAGACAGCCGCATCGGCAGGTGAATCCATCACTGCTGGCATAATTTTTACAATCCCTGCACTAGTCATGATGAAGGCCTGGAGTGGTTATGAATATGGCCCAATGGTCGCAATAGCGATACTCGGTGGCATTCTTGGTGTTGCTTTTACAATTCCTTTACGACGTGCGTTAATTGTCGAAGCGCAACTTGCGTTTCCAGAAGGCCAGGCAACAGCCGAGGTTTTGAAGACTGGTGGTATCAAACGTAATCCCGAAACTGCCAGTATAGGTCAGACAAATACTGGGTTCATGCGCTTACTTCAGGCCACTGGTATTGGTGCAGGATTCAAATTTTGTGAATCAGCTGTAGGATTTTTGGGTAGCAATATCGCCACAGCCAAAAGCTGGATGAGTGGCAAGTATTTATTTCTTGCTGATATCTCCATTAGCCCTGCACTGATTGGTGTTGGTTATATCGTCGGCCTTAATATTGCAATGCTCGTTTTCATGGGTGGCATTATTGGCACGCTGATAGGTGTGCCCTTAAACTGGGCTTTCAACCATGATTCCATTATGGCTACAGTAGGCATTGAATCATCCATTGCATGGGTAGACCTTAATACAAATCAATGGTGGATACTGGCTAACCAATCTTGGCAGGACTGCCGCCGCATTGGTGTTGGCGCAATGATGGTTGGTGGCTTGTGGTCTCTAATAACCCTCATGCGACCTCTTATAGATGGTGTGCGCTCAAGCTTAAATGCCTATCGTGCTTCTCAATCCATTACTACCGTAACTTTACGTACTGATCTGGATACACCCATTAATTACGTCTTTATAGTAATACTTATATCCATATTGCCACTATTTTTAATTTTTAATTATGCGCTGGGCGACTATCCGGACAAAATACTGGTCTCCACAGTTATGACATTCCTCATGCTGATATTCGGATTTATCTTTTCTTCAGTGGCTGGATACATGGCTGGGCTTGTTGGTAGTTCGAATAACCCGGTCTCTGGCGTGACAATTGCGACCGTTATCGTTTCAGCATTAATATTGCTACAACTAATGGGTAATGAGGGGCTCGCCGCCACACTGGGTCCGATCGCTGTTATGTACCTAGCCGGACTAATTTGTTCAGCGGCAGCTATTGCTGGCGATAATATGCAGGATCTCAAATGTGGCCATATTCTAGGAGCAACTCCTTGGTGCCAACAGCTTTTTCAGATTATTGGCGTAGTTGCAGCCGCTATCATTATTCCACTTATTCTGCAGCTCCTCGATAATCAATACGGTATTGGTAGACCTAGCCTTAACCCAAGCGCTATTCCAAATAGTGTCTTAGCGGCACCACAAGCTAGTCTGATGATGACTCTCGCTGAAGGTATTTTTGGTACAGGCATCCAATGGAATTTCATCATGATGGGATTTTTATTAGCGGTAGCCCTCATCGTGCTTGATAAGATTCAAGAGAATCGTGGCTCAAGTTTCCGCTTTCCAGTTTTAGCAGTTGCAGTTGGTATATATTTGCCGCTTGGTTTGTCTATCCCTATTTTTATCGGTGGCATTCTTGCCTGGTTAGTCAAACGACAATCTTCAGCTCATAGCGAAAAATATCAGCAAAAATGCGAAAACACCGGCTTACTGATAGCGTCTGGCCTAATTACCGGTGAAGCATTAATGGGCGTGATAGTCGCATTAATGGCAGGAGCAGGTATTGCGATACCTTTTATGACTAATTTCAGCCTCGCGCCACTTTTGTCATTACTAGGGCTAACTGCTGTTATCGTATATCAGTATCAGTCACCACTTGCTAGCGGCAGTGAGTAGCGCGTCAACGGCCAATGCAGTTTCCTGCATACGCTTTTTGTACACCGGCATTCTCAATTTGGCAGCTATTGTCATACGTCCTGCCGTCCAAGCCGCAAACCGGCAAAAAATCATTAGGACAGTTCTTGCCCAAGCTTTCGCAAACACCAGCGTACTCTATAGTGATCCCGCGGCGCTCAGCGAAACAAGCATTACCATAAGTAATAGAGTCTTCACCGCATACTGGCACGAATAAGTGAGGGCATGAGCGCAGATTACAAAGCCCTTCTGTAAAATTAGTTACATCAGCTTGCTCCCCAAAGCAGGCATTGTCATAGGTAATGCCATCTTCGCCGCACACCGGTGCGAAAACCTGTGGACAATTATTGACATCACAAGCGCCCTCGCGCTGCACAAGAATTCGATCAACTTCAGCTTCGCAGCGATTTACAAATGTTCGGCCATTCATACCGCAAACAGGATCATTATAACTAGGACAACCATTTGCCGTGCAGGCTCCTACACCAGCAATCTCAGTCCCTGATTTACCAGCAAAACACTCATTATCGTAAGTATTACCATCGATCCCACAAACAGGATTAAATATTTCAGAACATCCGTCAGGCTCTTCATGAGGACATATGCCCGCTGTTTCAATTTCAATACCAGCAGTCACGGCCACGCAATCATTACTGTATGTATTTCCATCTTCACCGCATACCGGATCATATTGCATAGTACAAACAATCTCATCGCCCTCTACTAAACCTAGTGAAGACAAAAAAAGAGTGCCTATAAAAAAAATAATATTAAATTTTCTTTTCATTGTTCTCTTTAGAATGCCAATAGACAATATGGATAAACAATTTATTGCTGCACTACAACTTAATGACTCATTATGACATTTACCTACTAAAGCAATTCGCTATCTGCGGCATGCTATTAAGATCACTTCCATCAAATCAAATAGTAAGAGTAGACGGGCCCTTAAAGGCATCATTGTGACTGGCTATGCATAATCGAATAAGGTTTGAGTTGGAGTATCGCTTCGGCTAACTGTTGGTCGGCCTCGCTATCAAGAACTCCAGCCAGACTTAAGTCTGGAAAGCCTTGAGCATCATCAATAAGAACATCAGGTGTAATGCCAATCTCATGGATAGAAACGCCTGACGGCGTGTAATATTTCGACGTAGTAATCTTAATAGCACGACCTTTCGACAATGGCATAACAGTCTGTACCAATCCTTTGCCAAATGTTGGCATGCCAACAATAGTCGCTCGATTATGATCCTGTAGCGCTCCAGCCACGATCTCAGATGCTGATGCTGAGCCACCATTGACAAGAACCACCATGTCAGCACCATCAAGAATATCGCCCCGACTAGCTGAGCGTATAAAGCTTGATTCCACAGTGCGGCCATCAGCCGTTACAATCACTCCGGAGTCCAAAAATAAATCTGATACATCCACTGCTGAATCGAGTACACCGCCAGGATTGTTACGAAGGTCCAACACTAACCCTTCCAATATACCGTGATTGGCCTCCTGTAAATCATCAATGGCGAATTTCAATTCACGTGCTGTGTCATCACTAAACTGATTTACGCGCACATATCCATAAGACGGACTTAAGAAGTCCTTATACACACTGGTAACACGGATAATTTGCCGCTGCATACCATGATCTATTACTACGCCATCACGCAGTATAGATAAGGTCACCTTTGAGCCAATTTGACCCCTCAATCGCCCTATTGTGTCACTCAATCTATCATTTTCAATAACCAGCCCATCAATAGCAACTAACTCATCGCCGCTACGAATTCCTGCGCGCGCAGCTGGTGATCCAGCAATAGGTGAAATAACTCGAATTGCATTACCAATATGCCCGACTTCTATACCCACTCCTATATAGCTTCCAGATGTACTGATACGAATATCACGATATTCGCTTGCATCAAGATACTCGGAGTGTGAATCCAAATTACTTACCATGCCCCGAATGGCACCCTCGAGTAATGCAACATCATCGACAGGTTCAACATACTCACGTTTTACCCGCTCTATAACCTCTGCAAAGAACTCTGCTTGCTCCCAAGTGGCTTCCTGGTTAATACCCGACCTTCCAGCCTGGAGCGCGCCGCCGATGGATAAACTTAAACCCATAATTAAACCAATAACGACAACAAGAATTACTCTAATTTTCAATGACATATAATTTTTTAAAAACCCAACTTTTAGCTCTTATGTTGCAATCTTCGAACCTTAACACAGAATTATAGAATTCTATTTTCCAGGGCGGCGCTTCACCCACTCACCTGGATCCAAGGGCTTGGCATCTTTACGAAGCTCGAAATATAGGCTGGGCTGCCGTTGCCCACCACTATCACCAACCGTTGCTATTACGTCCCCCGGTGCCACCCAGTCACCCATATTTTTAAGGATCGTCTCATTGTAACCATAGAGCGTCATATAGCCCTCACCATGATCGACAATTACGAGCAATCCCATACCCACCAGCCAATCAGCGAATGCAATTCGACCATGATAGACCGTTCGCACCTCGCTACCACGCGGTGCTGCGAGCACAATACCATTCCACTTAATTTTACCGCCAATGCGCGACTGACCAAAATCATGAACGAGTGTTCCAACAACTGGCCAGGTGAGGCGCCCATTATATTTTGTAAAAGACTCCTTTGAGTTAATGGGATAGTCTGACAAAATATTTGTAAGCTCAGAAATTAAGTTCCTTAAATCCTTTTCCTGAGCTATCAGACGACCAACTTCTTGGCCTTCATCCGCAATCTTCTTGCGCAAATTAACAAGCAACTTCTGACGCTCTTCGAGTGAACTATTAAGATCTCCAAGCTCTAAATACCAGTTTCTAGCTAAACTCGACAAACGCTCCTCCTCAGCAGTGATTCTGCTACGCAGTTCATCAAGCTTTTGAAGCTCATCGGTTACAGCAGAGATATTCTCAGCACGATAATCACTAAAAAATCGGTAATATGTCATCAAGCGCCCGAATGATATCGGATCATGTTGATTCAGAAGTAATTTAATTTTCTCCTGGCTACCATTCATGTAAGCCGCACGTAATTGCGCCACCAGCTCAAGAGATTCTTTGTTCAAATAGCTCTCGCGAGCGACTAAATTAACATCTAAATCCCGTTTTTTCTTTTCAGTATTGCGACGCTGACCTTCAATGGCCTTTAATCGCATTCGCTTTTCAGGTATCTCTATTTCAATATTTTGCAGCTCACTGGCTAGCCGATCTTGGTCATTCTGAGCACGATCCATGCTCCTTTTAAGGTCATTAATACGCTCTCGCACTTGCTGAAGTTCCTGTTCTTTAACTTTTGCGAGCTCATTATGAGAATCCTGAGCCAGCACAGCACTGACTGGAGCGATGAAAAAGAAAAGAAAGACTGCACGGATGATCATGCTGATAGAGTGTAGAGCGTTCGGTGGGGTATTTCCTGTCACTTTTACAGGTATACTTCCATTTTTAATAAAATTCCTTTTCAGAGACTCTCTCTGCCTGAGCGACTAATGGACAAATTTTTAGAATTCACAGGCAACCATACACTGATGGTGCTGGTATTGATGATTAGCTTTTTTGCAGTCATATTTATCGAACTGCGCCGCAAAGCAAACAATCTTGTGAGTATTGAGGCGACGGAGGCTATAAACCTCATCAATAAAGATGCAATCATCATCGACCTACGCAGCGTAGATGCATTTTCCAAGGGACATATAGTCAGCGCCCGGAACATCCCATTTGATGAGCTAGATGTTAAAATCAATAGCCTTGAGTCGATAAAACCTAAGCCAATTGTTACTGTTTGTGAAACTGGCACTACCTCAAACAAGGCCGCAAACACGCTTCGAGTTGCCGGCTTTGAGAGTGTGTATGGTCTCAGGAGCGGTATGATTGGATGGAACCAGGCTGGACTACCTGTCGTGACAGGAAAGAAGACCAAAAACAAGAAGCAGAAAAAATAAATAAGCACTATATCGCGAGAATTTAATTGACGAAGAAAGTAGTTGTTTATGGCAGTTCAAGCTGTCCTTACTGTGATGCAGCAAGAATGCTATTAAACCAAAAAGCGGTTGTATTTGAGTATATTGCCATCACTAATGACCCCTTGAGGCGACAAGAGATGCAGAAAAGAAGCGGAAGACAAACAATACCGCAAATATTCATCGGTAATACTTCGATCGGTGGATTTGAAGAACTCTTGGCTTTGGATAAGAGTGGAGAACTGAATAAACTGCTCGCCGGGTAGTCTGGCGGCAATAACAAAATAGAGGAAAGAAAATGGCAGAGGAAAAAGCCGCTGAGAAGCGTATATCGATTGGCAAAATTTACTTAAAAGATTTTTCGTTTGAATCCCCTCAAGCGCCTGAGGTTTTTCGTCGACCGGAATGGAGACCGAAGACAGACCTCAATCTAAGCAGCAGTCATACGGAGCTAGGTGAGGATCAACATGAGGTTGTACTATCTTGTACGGTTACAGCCCAATCAGAAGGTGACGAAGAAGAAAAGACCTTATTTATTGTTGAATTACAGCAAGCCGGCATATTCCAAATCTCTGGTTATGATGGTGAAGAACTTAGTCATATCATCGGCAGCTTTTGCCCAAATACTTTATTCCCATATGCTCGCGAAACCCTCGCGACATTAATTATGAAGGGTGGCTTTCCAGAATTCATTTTACAGCCCATTAACTTCGATGCTCTTTGGAGGCAGGGCTTTACAGATGAGGAAGCAGCCCCGGTTGAGGAGGCCGCGAAACACTGATAGATAACGACACCCCACAGGCTATTGCGGTTATTGGCGCCGGCTCCTGGGGGACGGCGCTGGCGCTGCAGCTCGCTCGCTCTGGTGGCATCGTCAGACTTGGCGGGGTTTTCGAGCTTGATTTGCTCAAAGCTATGGTGACCGACCGTGAAAACGTTCGCTATCTACCGAGCATCAAATTCCCGAAAAATCTAAACGCTTATCCGGATCTTAGCGAGTGTCTCGATAGTGTTCGCGATATCCTTATTGTTGTTCCTAGCCATGGTTTACGTAGCACATTAATGACAGTGTTACCCCTTCTCAACTCTGATTCTCGGATCTGTTGGGCAACCAAGGGATTTGAGTTACAAAGCGGTAAATTACCGCATCAAGTAGCTGCAGAAGTCCTTGGACAAGATAGACCTGTAGCAGTCCTATCTGGCCCAACCTTTGCTAAAGAAGTCGCCGAAGAGCTGCCAACAGCAATGACAATTGCCTCAAATAATGAAGAATTTGGGCACTCTCTTGCAGCCGCAATTTCAGGCGATAATTTTCGAGCATATACCTCAGATGATTTTATTGGTGTAGAGGTCGGTGGTGCAATCAAAAATGTGCTCGCGATTGGTGCAGGTATCTGTGATGGTCTTGGTCTTGGCGCTAATGCAAGAATCGCATTAATCAATCGCGGATTTGTTGAGCTTACCCGGCTAGGCATTGCCCTGGGTGCTCGAAATGAGACTATGATGGGTTTAGCAGGCATGGGTGATCTCGTTCTAACCTGTACTGATAATCTTTCACGAAATCGACGCATGGGTCTTGCACTAGCAAGTGGCTTGAATATTGCTGAGGCACAAGAAGAGATTAAACAGGTTGTCGAAGGTGTTCTTGCAGCTAAAGCAATTAATGAAGTCGCTAACAAACTCGACATTGAAATGCCAATTTGCCATCAGGTCTTTCGCATAATTTATGAGGAGGTTTCTCCAAGAGAAGCCGTCGGCACTCTAATGAACCGTGAACTAAAATCCGAAAGCGAATGACCAAAAGCGACTATACTGACAAGCTTCAAATATTGTCATTACTACATCAAATCAGCTTACTTCCCGCCAACAAAACCTAGCTGACGCCAAGCCTCATAGACAACTACTGCCGCTGAATTAGAAAGATTGAGGCTTCGGCTATACTCCTTCATTGGTAATCGCAGTCTTTGCTCCTCTGGCAAGCTATCTAGAACTGCCTGGGGTAATCCACATGTTTCTGAGCCAAAAAGAAACACATCACCCTCCTTATAAGCTGGCGAATCATAAGCCACTCGGCCACGCGTACTTAGCGCAAAAACCCTAGGCTGTCGCAACAAATCAAGACAGAATTCTAGAGACTTATGCGTCGAAACGCTCGTAAACTCTGCATAATCGAGGCCTGCTCTTTTTAATCGTGGCTCATCAAGCTCAAAACCGAGGGGCTCTATAAGGTGCAGCTGCATGCCTGTGTTGGCGCATAAGCGAATAATATTACCCGTGTTCGGTGGAATTTCCGGCTCATAAAGAATAAGGCTAAACATTTAAAATCCTGTAGAATTTTACACAAATGGCGAATGATCCCTTACAAACTGTTTTCTGTGGCATCGAAATGGCATCGCCAATTGTGTTGCTTTCAGGTTGCGTTGGCTTTGGAGAAGAATACACTCGTGTCGAAGGATACTCGAATGCAGATGTTGGCGCTGTCGTACTTAAGGGTACAACAGGGGATGCACGTCTCGGTAATTCAGCTCACCGCATCTACGAAACGCCGGATGGCATGTTAAATGCCATTGGCCTGCAGAATCCTGGCGTAACTAAAGTAATCAATGACATTCTTCCAGGTCTCGATTTCTCAGAAACACGTTTTTTTGCGAATGTTTCTGGATCAACGATCGAAGAATATGAGAATGTTACTCAGCGCTTTGATGATACAGATATTGATGCGATTGAAATCAACATTTCTTGCCCAAACGTCAAAGAGGGCGGGGTTCAATTCGGTAATCACCCAGAAATGTCCGCAAAAGTAGTTGCAGCATGTCGCGCTCAAACGTCCAAACCAATCATAACTAAACTCTCACCAAATCAGACGGATATCCAAGAAAATGCACGCCTATGTATCGAAGCTGGAACAGATGGCTTCGCGGTCATCAATACGCTCATGGGCATGGCAATAGACAGCGAAACTCGGGAACCAATCATTGGTAATGTGCGAGGAGGGTTATCTGGGCCGGCAATCAAACCAATTGCATTGCTAAAAGTGCAGCAGGTCTACGAGGTGGCGAAGGCTCACGGCACGCCCATCATCGGCCAAGGCGGCATAATGAGCGCAACAGATGCTATCGAATTCATGATAGCAGGTGCAGCGGCGGTGGGTGTCGGAACAGCGTTATTCTATGACCCACTCGCCTGCCCAAAAATCAATTCAGGAATCAAGGACTACCTCAAGCGTCACAACAAAAATTCAGTATCCGAAATCGTCGGCACTTTGAAGTTGCCTTAATATCAACACCCGATATGTGGTAACACATCCGCCCACAGACTCTAAGAAGGATTTCTATTTATCTATCCGGTAATAAACGAATTCTCGGATTACGAAACTGAACACGGCTATCAGAGCCTATTGATTCAAAGCCAATCGTACCTCGGTGGAGGCTAGCCGGTCCATCTGTATCTGCAGGCTCAGTGAATTCATTAACTATCTCATCATTCACTTTTATCGTTACTTTCTTATCATCAACCTTGATGTAGTAACTAAACCATTCATTATCAGCATGTGATGCAGTCTCCACTTCACTTACACCAACCAAGCTACCAGTCTTGCTCTCGCCATCTCGGCTAGCGTTAATCTGAGCTTCATAACCATACGTAGGAGGTCCATCCTCCTTGTAACGAGTATGAAAATAGACTCCTGAGGCTGAACCAGGATAGGTGAAGACATCAACTTTAAATTCAAAATTCTTGAACTGCCCGCCTTCGATAATACCATCGTAGAACAAAGTTCTTTGATCTCCCTTAACGATTAACGTGTCGTTATAATAAGATCCGCCCATATGCTGAAATGATTCACCAGCGGTTGCATTATCGTTTTGTGGATAGGCTCCCCTACCACCAGGTGTTCGCCGATACCAAGTGTTAGACGTCCAATCCACGGCGTCTCCACTTTCGATCCATCCGTTGAGCGTATCATCCAAGAGCGAGATCCATCCAAGTCCACGTTCTCCTTCATATCCAGGAGCTGAACCATCATCTTCAAGTTTTCCAGCCGCCCAAAGAAGGCCTGATGCAACAAGATTCAAATTCACATCTGAACCCATTGAAGAATTATGATGTCCCAGTGAACTGGTAAAAACACGAACTCCTTTGTATTCATGCGTCCACGCTGTTTCAGTATAGGAATCTGTCTCCACTGAATAAGCATGCGATAGTGGAGTAGCGCCGTCATGTAGATCAATGATTAGATACAACTCACCTGCAGGTGTCCTCCAAGAACGAGGGTTGTGTTTCATTATCTGATGATTCGGCTCCAGAACCTCAATCGTATAGGCAGAGGTATTAGGGTGATTATCTTTCTCATGGACGTATGAAACAGCTCCAATAAAATCCCACCATTCATCCGCTGCACCGCCCTCTGCATATTGATAAAGATGAATTGGGCAATGTAGAAAAACAGCAGGCACTTGATGTTTAACATGCTGATCAATGATTCCTCTTACATAACCTTCATCTTTTATTTGAAGATTACAGTGATTGTAGATAACAACGTCGAAGTCTGCGGCCCAGTCATCTTTTAAATGACGGGAAAACTCAAATTCAGTTGACTCCATAGTGAGCGTATCCCCACCTTCATAGTCGGTTGTAATCTCAATGTTTGAAAGCCGCTCCAAGAGTCCTTCTTTAATCTGATCTTTTTGAGTATCGTAATCGTGCCAGGGGCCTCCACCAGTAGTCATCAAAACTTTCAATGGATCCGCATGATGGTCATGAGCTCCATGATTATGCGCTAGAGCATATTGAAATAGACTGCTAGAAAAAATTAATATTGAAATAGAAAGAAATATTTTTTTAAATATTTTTAAATTCTTATTCATTTTCTGATCCCCCGATTATATTTTGTAGATTGAGTCACATTATTATTTTAATTGTATTCAAATATTACACTTTGCCATGGAGGCTAAGACTCAATTATATTTAACGATCATACTTACTTTATTGAACTTCTGACGCCACTGGTAGAGCAAATGCATGCACTCTCTTACCAAGAGCTGGTGATACAGGTGAACGAAAACGATCGCCGCCGCCGCCCGCTACAATCACAACATACTGTCTTCCATCGATTTCATAGACAGAGGGTGTTGCAAAGCCAGGTGCGGCCATCTCAAATTCCCACAGAAGTTCGCCGCTGCTCTTATCGAATGCTTTGAACCGACTATCTTCAGTTGCTGCTATAAAGATCAATCCTCCCTTCGTAACAGCCATGCCACCAAAGTTCTCAGTACCAGTATGTCGAATACCCATTTCAACTAATCCAGGATATTCACCAAGCGGAATAGACCAATTAATGTCTCCACTGACAACATTAACTGCAAGAAGCTTACCCCAAGGAGGCTTAATGCCGTGATAGCCCATATGGTCAGTAAAATATTCTATCTGAGGTATATACTGTGGAGTTGATGTTGACCAAGCTAATGCGCCTGAACCTCCACTCCAAGTTAAGCTCTCGTCAGTTAAATCGACATCAGATGGAGATATTACTTTTATTGCACCAGGCTTACTTAGAAGAAAAGCTATAACTTTATCCAATTTATCTTCTGAGAAATATGGAAAGGCTGGCATTGCTCCTCTACCGTTCTTAAGAATATTTCTTAGCTCGTCAGCACTGAGTGTTAATTGGTTAAGAGGCAGGCCTGTTCCCCCTTCTCGATTAGCGCCATGACAATACGCACACTCAGCACCATATATTGTTTTACCATGATCCGATACATCTGCCATTTGATCAGGTTTGATAAGATCCAACGTTAATATAAATGGAAAATCATTTACGTTTACATAGGCTGTATTTGTTTCTGGATCATATGCTGGGCCACCCCATTCATTTCCTCCATGAATACCGGGCTGCACAATCGTTCCCTCTACACTTGGAGGTGTGTACATCGGTCCGGCTCT
>JAQWOA010000030.1 GCA_029246105.1 Woeseiaceae bacterium
TCCCCGGTTCCAGCATATGCTTCCACTCGAGCCTTTAGTTTTTGTCCTGGCCGAAAAGTCACCACGCGTCGAGCGCTAATAGGTATTTCCTCTCCGGTTTTAGGGTTTCTACCAGGACGTTCTTTTTTATCTCGAAGGTCAAAATTTCCAAATCCAGAAAGTTTGACTTGTTCACCAACTGCAAGTGATGCGCGCAGCTCCTCGTAAAACATGTCGACCAATTCGCGGGCCTCTCTCTTGTTAAGGCCTAGCTCATTAAACAGAGACTCTGCCATATCTGCTTTTGTCAGTGCTATTGACATTAGTCTCTAAGTTCCGCCTTAAATTGATCGTATAGTTTTTTTATTATTGCGGAAAATAGTTCGTCCGCGTCATCATCAGTAAGGGTGCGTGATGTTTCCTGTAAAATCAAGCCCATTGCAATGCTTTTTCGTCCTGCTTCTATTCCAGCGCCTTTGTATATATCAAAAATCTTAATGTCTTTGATCAAAGTAGGCGAGCATGATTCGACTGCTTTGAGCAGTTCGTCCGCTGAGATGGCGTCGTCAACAATGACTGCAATGTCGCGACGTATTGTAGGGAATTTTGAAATAGAAACCGCACTTGGAACTGTAGTTGATAATATTTTTTTTGCATCGAATTCTAATAAATATATTGCATGTTTAAAATCATAAGTCTTAGCAATCTTTGGATGTAATTTTCCAACTACACCGATCTGCTTTTCACCACGAAACACATCAGCTGACTGGCCCGGCTGTAAAGCCCGATGTTGAGAGGCACGAAAACTAACTTCATCACCCCTGCAAGTTAAACTAAGCATTGCTTCAACATCTGATTTAATATCATAAAAATCAACAACTTCTGATTTCATACCCCATTGCTCAGGTTGACTCAAGCCAGTTATTAGGCCAGCAATACGTATGACTTCAGTATGCTCAGAAATTTTTCCATGAAACGATTTACTAATTTCAAACAAGCGAATACGTTCCTGTTGTCGCGCACTATTAGAAGCAGCTACTGCAACTAGGCCCGGCCATAGAGAAGAGCGCATTGCTGACATCTCAGAGGAAATAGGATTACTTAAAACTAAATCCGAATCAATGGCTGTAAAGATTTTATTTGCATCTGCATTAATAAAACTATAGGTAACTACCTCCTGATAATCCCGAGCTACCAGAGTCGTAGCAAACTTCTCCAAATCAACTTTTGACTCGGTTACTGCCTGAATAGGTATTTTAGAGGGTGAAGTGGTTTCTGGAATGGAATCATAGCCATGAATGCGAGCAACTTCTTCAATTAGATCGGCTTCAATTGAAATATCAAAGCGATGATTTGGAGGCGAAACAATCCATCCGTCAGAGGTGCTGACTGTTTTCATATTTAATCTTGATAAAATCTTCCCAACCTCAACATCATCAATTGAAACTCCAAGAAGACTTCTAATTCTTTCTCGACGCAATACAATGTTAGAATGAGTGGGTAAAAATTCTACTGCTAATTTTTCGGATATCGGCCCCGCAGCTCCGCCAGTAATTTCAATTAACAATTCTGTCGCTCGCTCTACTGCTCTCACTTGTCCCGATGGATCAACGCCACGTTCAAATCGTACTGATGCCTCAGTATGCATTCCATAAGTTCGAGCGCGACCTGCCATTACATCTTGCGAAAAAAATGCTGCCTCGAGAAAAACATCTGTCGTTTTATCTGTGACGGCAGTTTTAAGGCCACCCATAATGCCAGCTATTCCAATTGGGCCACTATCATCAGCAATAATCATCGTATCATCATTTAATTTGATGACCTTTTCATCAAGCAAAGTTACATTCTCACCCTTTTTTGCCATGCGCGGCCGAACAATTCCCTGCAAAAGACCTGAATCATATGCATGTAGTGGCTGACCTAACTCCAGCATTACGTAATTGGTGATGTCAACGATCGGAGAAATAGCCCTAAACCCAGAGCGTCGCAAACGCTCAGTCATCCAAACTGGCGATTTCGCCATTGCATCAATCCCACGAATAACTCGCCCAACAAATCTTGGGCAAACTGTAGGCTCAATCAAATCGATTGGCTGAACATCTTCGATAGAAGTATCAACAGTGTTTATTGATGGACCCTTTAAGTCAGCATCAGTTAATACAGAAATATCTCTTGCAATTCCTAGGACACTAAAACAATCGCCTCGATTTGGCGTAAGATCTAAATCAAAAATTGCGTCTGGGAGACTCAGAAAATCAATGAGCTTAGAACCAATTTTCGCTTCAAGAGGCAAAGAAAAAATACCATCAGACTCACTACCAAGGCCGATTTCATCAGTTGAACAGAGCATTCCATAAGAAACAACGCCACGAATTTTCGCTTTACGAAGCTTCATACCATTAGGGAGGCGAACACCTGGCCTCGCAAAAGGTACTTTCATGCCTTGCACTACATTAGTTGCGCCACAAACAACATTAATTAGCTCACCACTACCGTCGTCAACCTTACATAAATTAAGTTTATCGGCGTCTGGATGCTTGGAGATAGATGCAACTTCAGCAATGACTATGTCACCAATATCACCGCCTTCTGATTTTATATTGCTTACTTCATGACCTAGCATTGTCAACTGATGTCCAAGGGCCTCAGTGCCGATGTCAGGGCTAACCCATTCACGCAACCATGATTCTGAAATCTTCATCTCAACTACCTGAATTGCCGGAGGAAGCGCAGATCATTTTCAAAAAATACTCGAAGATCCGACACGTCATAGCGCAGCATTGCAAGACGCTCTATGCCTATACCAAATGCGTAACCGCTGTATTTTTCAGGATCAATTCCAGCACCCTCAAGAACATTTGGGTGAACCATTCCACAGCCAAGAATTTCAAGCCATTTATCACTTTCCCAGCGTAAATCTACTTCTGCAGAGGGTTCTGTAAATGGGAAATAAGATGGCCTAAATCGCAATTCAATCTTGCGTTCAAAAAAAGCCTCGACAAATTGATGCAAGGTAGCTTTCAAATTTGCAAAACTGATGCCCTCATCAATAACGAGTCCTTCGACCTGGTGAAACATAGGGGTGTGCGTTTGATCAGAATCATTTCTATAAACACGACCCGGTGCAATAATTCGAATCGGCACCCCCTCTTTGATAATTGAACGGATCTGTACCGGCGATGTGTGGGTTCGTAACAATTTTCCACCCGGAAAGTAAAATGTATCATGCAATGCGCGAGCTGGATGGTGCTCATGAATATTGAGAGCAGTAAAATTATGAAAATCATCTTCTATTTCAGGACCTGAGCGAACACCAAAACCAGCATTGGTAAAAATCCTTTCAATTCGTGACTGAGTATGCGGAACTGGATGTCGCCCCCCGATGTACTGTCCACGCCCAGGTAAGCTTACATCAACTGAGTCTGCAGCTAAATTTACTTCCAACGCGGCATCCTCAAGTGATGCACGTCGGTTTTTCAAACATTCCTGGACGTCTTTTTTCGCTTTGTTTATTTCCTGTCCAGTTATTGCGCGTTCTTCGGCTGGCAACTGACTAAAATTTTTGAGTCGGAGCGTAAGTTTGCCTTTTTTACCTAAGTATTTAATGCGAACCTTGTCCAATGCGGCAAGATCTATCGCCCCAGCAACCTCCAAGAAAGCTTGTTTGGTAAGTTTGCTGAGAGTCTGCATTTAAGATACGTCAAATAAGACGCGAAAGAAGCGCGCTTAGCCAGAGACCCACTTAAGTAACTGGCTCAAGTTCGAGGCCGGCTTTTGCAGCAGCAGCGATAGCACTAAATGCCTCAGGATCATGTACGGCGATATCAGCCAATATCTTGCGATCGACCTTAATTTCAGCCTTGTTTAAACCATTGATAAGTCGACTATATGTAAGGTCATGCATGCGGGCCGCAGCATTAATGCGAGTGATCCATAATGCACGGAATTGACGCTTACGCTGACGACGATCACGGTAAGCATATTGACCCGCTTTGATTACAGCTTGTTTAGCTGTCTTAAATAATTTACTTCGTGCGCCATAATAACCCTTAGCTTTATTAAGCACTTTCTTATGACGAGCTTTGGCTGTAACACCACTTTTAACTCTGGCCATCTCTATATCTCCGTTTAAGCGTAAGGGAGCATGCGACGCACGCTCTTTGTGTCGGCATCTGAGACCTGAAGAGCTTTACCCAAATTACGCTTACGCTTAGACTTTTTCTTGGTAAGGATATGATTAAGGTGAGACTGAGCACGCTTGAAACCGCCCTTGCCCGTCTTTTTAAAACGCTTAGCGGCACCTCTATTTGTTTTCAACTTAGACATTATATTTCCTTAAGCCATGCGACGCACCGAACTATCTCAGCCGCTACAGGCGGGTAGAGCCTTCCAGTTTTTTTCATCTAGAGGCTTATACTCACTTTTTAAATTACAATAAATCGTTTACTGCTTAACGCTTCTTTGGTGCAATAACCATAACCATCTGCCTACCTTCCATCAGAGGTACCTGCTCCACTGTACCGTATTCTTCAAGATCATCTCTGACTCTCGTCAGGAGTTGTGCACCCAATTCCTTATGTGTCATCTCTCTGCCTCTAAATCTCAATGTGACTTTTGTTTTATCGCCATTCTCCAAGAAATTTATAAGCTTACTGAGCTTAATTTTATAGTCAGCCTCATCTGTACCAGGACGAAACTTAATTTCCTTAACTTGTACTTGTTTTTGTTTACGTTTCGCAGATTGGGCCTTTTTATTTTGCTCGAACAGGTACTTACCAAAATCCATAATTCGACAAACTGGGGGCTCAGCATTTGGAGAAACCTCCACCAAATCTAAACCATCTTCTTTAGCTAATTCAATACCAGCCCTAAGAGGCATTACACCTGCTTGCTCACCCTTAGAATCGATTACTCGAACTTCAATAGCGTCGATTTCGTCATTACGCCTGACGCGCTTTGTTGCTGCGATACTCAAATCCTCCAAAAACTATAAAACCAGCGTATATTAAGCGAATCAAAACGCAATGGCTGACGCTGGCAGGCGATTTTATATAGCCGCCAAGCAGGATACAACCTTTGATAGACTCAATTTTAATAAAAAAACAGAAATAAAAGAGGATTGGTGGGCGATGGTGGTCTCGAACCACCGGCCTCCACGATGTCAACGTGGCGCTCTCCCCCTGAGCTAATCGCCCAATGCCCCCCCTCTACTGGGGAAGCGTAAGATACTGAAGCAATTAACTTTCTGCAAGGCCTGTTAACTGACTTTTTTATTATCTAGGCCCAAAGAGAAATTACGCATTCTATGAATCTGATCACGCAGTCTAGCTGCCTCCTCAAATTCGAGGTTCCTAGCGGCTTTGAGCATCTGTTTTTCGAGCTTATTAGCCTTCTTAAGCAGCTGCTCTGAAGTCAGAGTATCGTATGATGTTTGATCATCATCGACCACTCTTAACTCAGTCTCCGTTGATAGGTAAGCAGATTCCATAACGTCCGTGACCTTTTTGATAATTGATTTAGGCTTGATTCCATACTTTTCATTATGAGCCTTCTGTCGATCACGCCGTCGCTCTGTCTCCTCAATCGCTCTCTCCATTGACCCGGTTATTCTATCGGCATACAAGATGGCTTTACCATTTATATTACGTGCAGCCCGCCCCATCGTTTGTATGAGCGATCGATCTGATCGAAGAAAGCCTTCTTTATCTGCATCCAAAATTGCAACTAAGGATACTTCCGGCATATCAAGACCTTCTCTTAATAGATTAATTCCAACCAGTACATCAAATGCACCCTTCCGAAGATCACGGATAATTTCAGTGCGCTCGACTGTTCCAATATCAGAATGAAGATATCTTACGCGGCAACCATGCTCCTGAAGATAATCAGTAAGATCTTCAGACATGCGCTTTGTGAGTGTCGTTATAAGTACACGCTCATCGACCAATGCGCGCTTCAATATCTCTGAAAGCACATCATCAACTTGCGTGACGGCGGGTCGGATTTCTATTTCGGGATCTACGAGTCCTGTTGGGCGTACCAACTGCTCAACAACGTTATCAGTGTATTTATTTTCATACTTTCCAGGGGTGGCTGATACGTAGATAGTTTGGGGCGATAATCCCTCAAATTCATCAAATCTTAATGGTCTATTATCGAGGGCGGATGGCATGCGAAAACCATGCTCCACCAATGTTTCCTTTCTTGACCGATCACCTTTGTACATTGCGCTCAATTGCGGCACTGTCACATGACTCTCGTCAATTACTAAAAGTGCGTTCTCAGGTACGTAGTCAAATAAACAAGGTGGTGGCTCACCGATGCCGCGGCCTGATAAATAACGTGAATAATTTTCAATTCCAGAGCAATAACCAAGCTCACGTATCATCTCCAAATCAAATAAAGTTCTCTGCTCAAGTCTTTGTTCCTCAATAAGTTTATTGTTTTCTCGAAGATAGTTAAGTCGATCTTTCAGCTCAACCTTTATGTTTTCACAAACCTCTAGAAGCCGGTCTCGTGGAGTTACATAGTGACTCTTTGGAAAAACCGTCAATCTTGGTACGCGCCGAACTACCTCCCCTGTCAGTGGGTCGAAATAAGATAAAGACTCGATCTCATCATCAAATAACTCTATTCGAACAGCATTTCTTTCAGATTCTGCTGGAAATATGTCGATTACATCGCCTCTAACCCTGTATGTGCCTTGTGAAAAGTCAATTTCGTTACGTAAATATTGCAGTTCTGCTAAGCGACGCAATAAAGTGCGCTGATCCGTATGTTCTCCACGCGCTAAATGTAAAACCATACTAAAATATGCTTCGGGATCACCCAATCCATAAATGGCTGATACCGTCGCTACAATAATTGCATCTGGTCTTTCTATCAGTGATTTAGTTGCAGACAAGCGCATTTGTTCACTATGTTCATTAATCGAAGCATCGTTCTCTATATATGTGACAGAGCTAGGGCCGTACGCCTCGGGTTGGTAATAGTCATACTAAGATACAAAGTATTCAACGGCATTTCTTGGAAAAAAATCACGCATTTCGCCGTATAGCTGTGCAGCTAAAGTCTTATTAGGTGCCAGAATAATGGCTGGCCTCTGACTTCGATTGATAATATTTGCAATCGTGAAGGTCTTACCTGAACCAGTAACTCCGAGTAAGGTCTGTCGAGCCAACCCATCATCCAGCCCCTCCAATAAATTGGCTATAGCATTTTCCTGATCGCCAGCAGGCTCAAACTCTGATATTAGAGTTAAGCGATCGCGATCATCACTGAGTTTGTTGGGAAGATCTGTGGATTGACGTACCATGGTCACATATTTCTAATAAACATTTATGAGGGCAATCGATTGAGTTTATCAGTTTCCAAAAGAATGACTGCCGTTAAGGCGTCACCAACAAGTGCAATTCTAGCGTTAGCATCGGAGTTAAGAGCCTCAGGTAAAGATATAATTAGCCTGGGGGCGGGTGAGCCTGATTTTGACACGCCGCAACATATCAAAGATGTTGCGAAAAAAGCAATTGAAGATGGTGTAACTAAATACACTCCTATTGATGGAACGGCCGATCTCAAGAGCGCCATCCAGAATAAATTTAAGAACGAGAACAAACTAAGCTATAAAACCTCCCAGATCATTGTCTCAAATGGTGCAAAACAGTGTCTATTCAACCTTTGCTTAAGCCTTCTATCAAAAGGAGATGAAGTCATCATACTATCTCCATTTTGGGTTTCTTATCCTGATATGGTGCGCTTAGCAGATGCTGAACCTATAATTGTAAAAGCTGGTATCGAAGATAATTTTAAAGTTACTCCTGAACGGTTGATCGCTGCCCTATCTGAAAAAACACGCCTACTGATATTAAATAACCCAAGTAACCCAACAGGCGCAAGTTACTCAAAAGCAGAGCTACAAGCGATTGGCGCCGCCCTTCTTGATTACCCAAATATTATTATCGTAGCCGATGAAATTTATGAGCATATTTATTGGGGTGATGATGAATTTTGCAGCTTTGCAGTAGCTTGTCCTCAGCTTTATGATCGAACTCTTACAGTTAATGGTGTATCGAAGGCCTATGCAATGACGGGATGGCGTATTGGCTATGCCGCTGGCCCAGAATATCTAATCACCGCAATGAAAACGATACAAAGTCAAAGCACATCGAATCCATGCAGTGTATCTCAATCTGCAGCCGTTGCCGCTTTGTCTGGAGACCAGTCGATGGTTGCTAATATGACTTCCGCTTACAAAATTCGACACGATTACCTTATCGAAGCATTAAAAGGTATTGAGGGATTTGAATGCCGAAGTAGCGAAGGTACATTCTATGCATTTCCGCGTGTCAATGGAATAATACAAGCGCGAAACCTGAGTTCTGATACCGAACTGGTCGAGCTATTAATCAATGAGGCAAACGTGGCTTGTGTTCCAGGATCGGCATTTGGAGCGCCAGGCTATATCAGGCTGTCGTTTGCCTGCTCAATGGAGATGCTCGAAGAGGCAATCCATCGAATAGAACGAGTCATTTTGGCTTGACTTCAGCTCTCCTCTGAACCAAAATCCCGGCCGCACTTAACCGTGTCTATCTATTCCCCGATAGCTCAGTTGGTAGAGCGTCTGACTGTTAATCAGAATGTCCGTGGTTCGAGCCCGCGTCGGGGAGCCAAACATAAAAAAGCCCGCCTCTAAGCGGGCTTTTTTCATTCTAATATTTATGATCGGCAAGTAAATATTCATCGAAATCTTATACCAAAGTTAACTACTAAGCTCTTATTTTGATGCAGCCATCTCAATAACGACATTCCACATATACTTTACTAGGTCAATAAAAGCCTCTTCAGAAATTCGCTCGTTATCTCCATGTGCGCCAAACCCACTATTTATTTCCTCGATCGTTCGAGCTGGACCAATACCATAAGCTTGCATCCCCATTGCTCTTACTTGGGCCATATCTGTTGCTGCAGTTTGCATAATAGGTAGAACAGTTGCATTCGGATACATATTCTTTGCAACACGTTCAAGCGTTTGAAACATTTCGTTATCAATGTTGGATGGAGGTGCAGCTGGACGGTAAATTTTCTCAGGAACTATTTCAACACGGGGATCATCAATCACTGCTGCTAGCTGGGCATAAAAATTATCCATACTTTCATCTGGCAACATCCGGATATCAATGACTGCACTCGCTTCTGATGGGATGACATTTCTACGAAAGCCTGCATCGATGACAGTTGGCGCAACTGATGTTCTAGAAATGGAATAATGATAAGGAAAGTTTTCGAGAAAGTGCTGCTGTATCTTTGCGGCCTCCTCTGGATTCTCTATATTGCTGTAGCGAAACGCATCATCATCTGAGGCTATCTCTGACATTCTTTGAAAATACGCTCTTGTCGTCTCGTTAAATCGCACCTCCGTGTCCCAAGAACCGGCTTTCGCAACAGCATTTGCGAGAATAACTACTGCATTATCTAAAGTTGGTTTAGAACCATGACCTGGGGTACCACGTGCAATTAATGTTACTCGACGAGGCATTTTTTCAGTGGTCTCTATGCCGACTGTGATTACCTGACCATCCTGTATCACATTCTGCCCACCTTCTGCCAGACAGTATTCGGCGTCAATTACATCGAAATGCTTATCAAGCATGAAGTTAATACCAACCTCTGGCGTTCCCTCCTCACCAGATTCGGCCAAAAAAATAATATCCCGATCGAGCTCTACTCCATAACGCTTAAGCAGCTTCATGATCATCAACCCAGCTGCAACATTATCCTTATCATCAAGTGATCCTCTACCATAAATAAATCCATCCTGACGTAATCCGCTAAAAGGAGCCACGCTCCATCTATCAGTTTGCACATCAACAACATCTGTATGGCCCATAATTAATATTGGCCGCTTGGATCCATTTCCAATTGCACGAGCTACAAGATTAGCCCTTGATTCCACGAGAGCATAAGTTTCTGACTCGATTCCTTCAGCGGCCAGAACGGCTGAGAGATAGTCCGTTACATCAGTTTCGTTTCCGGGTGGATTGGTTGAATTTATCAGAATTAGTTCAACTAAATGATCGATTGACTCTTCACCAACCTCACCCCAATCAATCAAATATGATTGTTGCGCATTACCTGTTATGGCAAAAGACATCAAAATTATCATCAGAGTCCAGCGCATAAATACCCCTATTCGAGTCATTAATATATAAGTAAAAATATTAACACAGCAAACAAACTGTAATAAAAAATCATACTTATCTATTTATAATAAGTTGAAAGATATATTCATTGACGATTTGTAATGCTGTATTGCAAAACGGTATCAAATTGAATTCGTGATGCCGGTCGCTGTGTTTCCCAATTGCGGCAACTCGGACACTGCCAAAGTAATCTTTGACTTGAAAAACCACACTCCTGGCATTGATACCTCGGCATTGTGCTAGCGAGCTTTGACAGAGCACCGCGCACTTTTGTGAGTGCAGCAATATTAGAAGCCATATTCTCTGTTGTTAATTGCTGCAATTCAATGAACTCCCCAAGTGTTGGTTCATTCAACATATATTCTTCAACACACTGATCAATCACTGAGATGCCACCAAGATCATTAACTATTGCCGTGTAGGCGATAAGCGATTTCATTTCTGGGTCTTTTTTTAATAATGCTCTCAACTCAAATTCTAAGTCTGTTATTGAGTTCTCCCTCTTATGAACTGAAACTATCTCTGGCAAAGCTTCGGCAATCAGATATGTTTTATCATTAAGTATACGATTGTATAATTTCAATGCATTTTTACTATCATTAGTATCCCTTGCTATATGAGCGCGCGTA
Organism: Woeseiaceae bacterium; assembly: GCA_029246105.1. Lineage (GTDB taxonomy): Bacteria > Pseudomonadota > Gammaproteobacteria > Steroidobacterales > Woeseiaceae > UBA1847. The sequence goes on from JAQWOA010000030.1 coordinate 10,808, forward strand.
AATACTCCACGCATAGTTCGAGGATGACCAGTTTGTGATTTCTTCACATACTTCAAAGCTGACTCATAATCTTTTCTCACTACAGATGCCTCAGCTAATTCGCAAAAGTAATGAGCTTTCTGAAGAGTCAACGAACGTCCAGCCAAAACCTCAAGACGTTGGCTCGAATCTATGGCTTTCTGCCAATCGCGCTCCTGTTCATAAATACCGCAAAGCGCCTCAAGCCCTTGCACCTGATAACGCGAGCCCTGAGCGAGGCGCACAAATATTTTCTCAGCCCGATCAAGTAAACCTGCACTTAAATAATCTTTAGCTAGAGAAAAAAATGCTTGATCACGTTGCTCTAAAGCAAGATCAGGTCTTGCGATAATATTTTGGTGAATTCGGATAGCTCGATCAACTTCGCCGCGACGTCGAAACAAGCTACCAAGTGCAAAGTGAGTCTCAATAGTTTTGTCATCTACACGCACCATTTTTAGAAAGTGCTCAAGCGCTTGATCAGTCTGCTCATTAAGAAGAAAATTGAGACCCTTTAAATAATCGATATTAAGGGGTGCGGGTATATCCCTATCATCTCGCTCACCAAATCTACCCATTGCCCAGCCTGCTGCGGCCAATAACAAAAACAGCCCTGCCAGAAGAAAGGTAGACTCAGTCGGCATCATTTAGTGGTAAATTTCTAAGGCTACTAACTTCGCTCTCAGACATTCGCAAAGAGTGTCGTAACACTTTACGCTCATTTGATAACTTGAACGCATATAATCCCATGCAAATAACGCCAAATAACCAGCCGATGGCAAACGCTTTTGTGAATGCAAGAGTTATAGGCGAGCTAAATTCCCAATGAAACAATTTAATATTGATTTCACCTGGATTGCCTGCCGTAAATACGACCATCGTCGTAAATATCAGAATGATCAGTAAAGCTAAAGCTATACGCTTGATCGCAATCAATTCTTTATGGGGAAATGACGACTTGCGTTTACTCGCTCACGCAGATCTTTACCGGGCTTAAAGTGTGGCACATACTTTCCAGATAGCGCGACGGCTTCACCTGTCTTGGGATTTCGCCCTATACGGGGTGGTCGAAAATGCAAAGAAAAACTTCCAAAGCCTCTAATCTCGATACGCTCTCCCCTGGCAAGGGAATCGCTCATAAGATCAAGAAGGTGTTTTACTGCAAGTTCAACATCTTTTGAAGGTAAGTGTTTTTGCTTGCGAGATATACCCTCTATTAGTTCTGATTTTGTCATAATTATCTATCACTATTCCATTTTTCTTATCGTAACCCACGGATATTAAAGATAATAATATCCTAGACCGTACCGCTAGGGCTACCTTTTTTATCTATTATTTACTTTCGTCAGACATTTTTTCCTTAAGAAGCTCACCAAGGGTGGTCCCAGCAGGGGCTGCAGACGAATCAGAGGTATAGCTACTAACTGCCTCTTTTTCTTCATGGGCCTCTTTGGCCTTGACTGAAAGCGTGATCATGCGACTCTTACGATCAACATTCATAAACTTGGCCTCAATTTCTTCACCAACCTTGATCATTGTCCGTGCATCTTCAGTCCGATCTCTAGTTAATTCGGATACTCGAAGCGAACCATAGACGCCATCTCCAAGATCTATCAGTGCGCCTCGTGCATCGACCTCAGTAACCGTTCCCGTGACAATAGAATTTTTCGGATGCGCCACAAGCCAACCTGAAAAGGGGTCTTTTTCAAGCTGCTTAATACCTAAAGAAATGCGTTCACGTTCAGCATCAATTGCAAGAACAGCCGCCTCAATCTCCTGTCCTTTCTTATAATTTCGAACCGCTTCTTCGCCGGTAGAATCCCAAGAAATATCAGAAAGATGAACAAGACCATCGATCCCACCATCAAGGCCAATAAATATGCCAAAGTCTGTGATGGATTTAATTTGACCAGATACCTTATCGGACCGATTGAAGGCTGTTGCAAAATCAGCCCATGGATTTGATTTGCATTGTTTGATGCCTAAAGAAATGCGACGGCGTTCTTCATCGATCTCAATAACCATGACTTCAACTTCTTCGCCAACCTGAACAACACGTGAAGGATTAACGTTTTTGTTTGTCCAATCCATCTCTGAAACATGAACCAACCCTTCGACACCATCTTCAATTTCAACGAAACAACCATAATCTGCAATATTGGTAACCTTACCAAACATGCGAGTGTCCTGAGGATAGCGACGCGCAAGATCTTGCCAAGGGTCATCTCCGAGTTGCTTCATGCCTAATGAAACACGTTGACGCTCACGATCGAACTTGAGGATTTTAACATCTATTTCTTGACCTACTTCAACCACTTCAGAAGGATGCTTAACGCGCTTCCATGACATATCTGTAATGTGTAACAATCCATCGATTCCGCCTAGATCAACAAATGCACCATAATCAGTTAAGTTTTTAATAATTCCCTTAACTGTATTACCTTCTTGCAGTTCTTTCAGTAGAGCTTCACGCTCTGCTGAGAATTCTTTTTCAACTACTGCGCGGCGTGAAACAACGACATTATTACGCCGTTGGTCAAGTTTCATGACCTTAAATTCTAACTGCTTGCCTTCAAGGTATGCAGGATCACGAACAGGGCGAACATCAACCAAAGAGCCAGGCAAGAATGCTCGGACATTATCAATTTCAACAGTAAAACCACCTTTAACGCGACCATTGATAATACCCTCAACAATGGCACCATCTTCAAAGGCTTTCTCTAGATCAATCCAGGTTCGAGCTCGAATGGCCTTTTCACGAGAAAGCTTAGTCTCACCGAAGCCATCTTCAACGGCATCCAATGCTACTTCCACCTCATCGCCTACAGCGAGATCGGCATATCGCTTATCGTTCTTGAATTCTTCTCTAGGGATTACAGCCTCTGATTTGAGGCCTGCACTAACAATAACGACATCGTCATTGATAGACACAATAATACCGGTAATGATTGAACCAGGTTTTATTTGTTGGCTGGCAAAACTTTCTTCAAATAATTCAGCAAAATTTTCAGACATGTTAGTTAATCCAAGGGGATTTAAAATCTCCCCACCCATTAATTACGTCAATTAGCATCCTGCTTTTGACGGTATATAAAAAAAGAACAAACATCCTGTTTATTCACATCCTTTACCTAACCAATAATTAAAGCTCTGCGACCCATTCAAGAACTGTATTGGTAACAGTCTCTATGGATAACTCCGAAGAATCTAGAATCCTGGCATTCTTTGCCGGCTTTAACGGAGCAACCAATCGTGAGGAATCTCTCTCATCACGGCCCTTTATGTCCCGCGAAAGGGCCGCGAGGTTAACATCCACACCCTGGTCTTTCAACTGCTTATGGCGCCTTTTAGCTCGCACCTCAGCACCTGCAGTCAGAAAGACTTTGATTGCAGCAGAGGGAAATACGTTAGTCCCCATATCCCGGCCATCAGCAACCAGTCCTGGTGGCACCTGAAAGGCGCGTTGACGCCCCAATAGAGCTAACCGAACTTCAGTTAGTCCTGCCACTACTGATGCCTGCGCGCCAGTTGACTCCTTTCTAACTTCTAGTGTTACATCTATGTCATCCATAAATACCTTTTCTGATAATTTGTTATTACTATCAAATCGAATATCAAGATCACGTGCAAGCAACGCCAATGCATCACAGTCTGTTAAAGCAATACCATTTTTCTTTGCGGCTATCGCAACCAAGCGATAAAGCGCACCACTATCGAGGAGATGAAAATCTAGAGCATTGGCAACTTTTCGAGCTATGGTGCCCTTACCTGAACCACTTGGACCATCAATCGTTATAACTGGTGGATCTAGGAGTGCTATCACCTTATGTAGACTTAATCAGGTTTATATCAGCACCGATCTTGGCCATGCATTGACAAAAATCTGGAAATGAGGTGTCTACTGCGGCTACATCCTTGACAGTAACCGAATCACTCGCGACAGTTCCTGCAATCGCCAACGACATCGCAATTCGATGGTCTCCATAACTTTGTAAAGTGCCACTCGTAAACTGACCGCCTTGAATGATTGCTCCATCGGGTTGTTCATCAATTCGTATGCCAAGATTTCGAAGGCCTTCCGACATTGCCGATATTCGATCGCTCTCTTTAACCCTAAGTTCTGCGATACCAGAAAAAATTGTTTCTCCTGATGCCGCTGCAGCGGCCACAAAAAGGACTGGGAATTCGTCTATAGCCAATGAAACTAATGCAGGATCGATATTACAACCACTCAATTGGGATGATCGTACTCGAATATCAGCAATAGGTTCACCGCCTGATAGCTGCTTATTTTCAAGCGTAATGTCGCCTCCCATCCCTTGTAGAATTTCAATCACGCCAGTTCGGGTTGGATTAACACCTACATTTGTGATCATTACATCAGCTTTTTCAGCCAATAAAACTGCCAAAATTACAAATGACGCCGAAGAGAGATCAGCCGGAACGTTGACATTACAACCATCCAGCTGCTGACCACCTTCAAGAGATATTTTACCTTCTGAGTTAACAACAGTGACGCCCATCGTACCAAGCATTCTTTCTGTATGATCTCGCGTCACCGCTGGTTCCGTGATGCTCGTAACCCCATCCGCATATAGACCGGCTAACAGTAAGGCAGATTTAACCTGTGCACTAGCCATAGGTAGGTCGTAATGAATGGCATTTAGCTCCATGCCACCAGAAATATGCAATGGTGGTGTACCGTCAGGGTCACTTCCAATAACAGCACCCATTAATGTTAAAGGGGCTATAATTCGACCCATTGGTCTTCCGGATAGCGATTCATCACCACGCAAAACACTTGAAAATCTCTGCCCTGATAGTAGGCCAGCGAGTAAGCGCATTGCAGTACCAGAATTCTCAAGATTAAGATCTGATCCTGGCTTTTGCAAACTATTCAAACCACAACCTTGAATCAAAATTTCAGTTGAACTCGGCATATCAATTTCTACACCAAGTAACTGCATCGCAGACATAGTAGCAAGGCAATCTTTGCCAGCAAGAAATCCTTTAATTGCAGTTTGGCCGGTCGCAATGCTGCCGAGCATTAACGCTCGATGTGAAATCGATTTATCACCAGGAACTGTGACTGAGGCATCGTAGATTTTAGACGGATTTACTTGAAAGTGCATTTCATTTACCTGTCAGTCAATAGCCTTCGGGTACGCCCCTAACACACGGAACAAAGAACTATTGTGCTCAAGCTTTTTCAATGCGCTTGAGATCGGTTCTTCTTCAGCATGGCCTACGATATCGATAAAAAAAACATAGTCCCATTTTTTCCGTCTTGATGGGCGGGATTCAATTCTTGTCATACTTACTCCAAATTCCGCTAAAGGTTTTAGCAAATTGTGTAGCACACCTGAACCTCCTGCCGTATCATTTGTCGAAAATAAGATAGTTGTTTTGTCACTTCCACTAGGCGGTAGTAAATTACGACCTACTATCAAGAATCTAGTTGCATTATCTGGGTGGTCCTCAATATTCTTAGTAATGACATTCAATCCATAGAAGTCCGCAGCAACTTTTGGACCGATTGCTGCTGTGCCTGCTTCATCTCGTGCTCGTTGAGCACCTACTGCATTACTAGATAAGCCAATAAGCTCAACATGTGGGAGATGCTCACGCAACCAGAATCGACACTGAGCCAGCGACTGCTCATGAGCACATATACGTTCAATTTTATATATATCTTCCATCCCGCCCATTAGGTTTTGATCAATTTTGAGCTCAACTTCACCAGCAATTTTTAGAGGTGATGTCAGAAACATATCAAGCGTGTTGTTAACATATCCTTCAGTCGAATTCTCTATTGGGACGACACCAAAGTCGGCAGTACCACTCTCAACTTTTTGAAAAATTTCATCAATTGTATGAAGTGGTAAAGTATCCACCGAGTGTCCGAAGTGCTTAAATACCGCTGTCTGCGTGAACGTACCTTCCGGGCCCAAGAATCCGATACAAATCTCATCGAGACTAGAAGAATTAATGCTTTTATTCGCATCAGCCATGCTATATACAATCCGAAAACCTAATAGAATCTTGAGGTTATACAGGCTTACCGAGATTTCGCAACGTCAATACACCTTCAATCGAGCCAATTTTCTCTAATAACATCAGTGACGGCTCATCGTTAACGTCTACTATAGTATAAGCAAACTCACCGATGGACTTATTCAAAAGATCTTCGATATTCAGACCTGCGTTCGCAATGCAGGTAGATACCTGACCAACCATATTTGGAACATTCGCATTGGCCAATGTAATTCGCCATGCATTAAGGCGTGGTAAGCGAGCTTCAGGGAAATTGACGGAGCATCTAATATTGCCATTCTCGAGATAATCTTTGATATTTTCAGTAACCATAATTGCACAATTTTCCTCAGCTTCCGCAGTCGATGCACCTAAGTGTGGCAGTGCGACAACCTTTGGGTGATTTATTAGTTCCGGGGTTGGGAAATCTGTAACAAATGAATATAACTTACCGCTATCAAGCGCCGCGGTCACTGCCGAGTTATCTACAATTTCACCCCTAGCAAAATTTACCAGCACAGCTCCATCTTTCATTAGGTGAATGCTTTCAGTATTTACTATTTCACGAGTCGCATCAATAAGGGGTAAATGCAGCGTCACGAAGTCGGCACAATGAAGTAATTGATCAAGTGTATCGGCTTGTTTGACGCCAGATGAAAGTTGCCACGCATTCTGAACAGTGATAGCAGGATCAAAACCAACTACTTTCATTCCAAGTGATAATGCTGCATTAGCAACCTCAACTCCAATCGCACCTAGACCCACAACACCTAATGTTTTGCCTGGTAATTCAAAGCCAACAAACTGCTTCTTACCTGCTTCAACTGCCTTATTGAGTTCATCTCCCGTTCCTTTGAGTGCAGAGACATATTCGCTCGCTCGACAAAGATTGCGAGCACCTATCAACATTCCAGCGATTGCTAATTCCTTAACAGCATTGGCATTCGCACCAGGAGAGTTAAAAACAGGAATACCTCGTGAGCTCATCTCATCAACTGGAATATTATTCGTTCCAACGCCAGCTCTACCAATAGCCAATACCGAGGTTGGGATGCTTATATCGTGCATATTATGCGAGCGTAGCAATATCGCATCTGGGTCAGTTACGTCTGAACAAATTTTATACCTATCTTGAGGCAGTCGACTTAAGCCTTCGGCCGCAATGTTATTGAAGGTTTGTACTTTAAACATTCTTATTTTCTCTCTTTGCAGGCCGCTATGAAGCGGACTTTATGCATTAGTCCTTTCGAACTCGACCATGAATGCAATTAATGAATCAATGGCTTCTTCGCTGACAGCATTGTAAATAGAAGCGCGCATACCGCCAACCGAGCGATGTCCTTTCAAATTGGTTAAACCAGCAGCATGACTTTGCTCAAGAAAAGTTGCGTCAAGTCTTGCATCAGCGAGGATGAACGGAACGTTCATTCTGGATCGACAATCGTTAGAAACAGGATTCGAATAAAAGTCTGAAGCATCAATCGTAGTGTAAAGCTTCGTTGCTTTGCGCTGATTCGCGCTAGCCATTGCCTTCATACCACCTTGCTCTATCAGCCATTGAAAAACGATATCAGCAACATACCATGCGAATGTTGGAGGTGTGTTGGTCATAGAAAGAGATTCCGCATAGGACTTCCAAATCATTAAATGCGGAGTATTGGCTCGGACTCTATCTAGTAAATTATTGTTAATGATGACCAGCGTAATTCCGGCTGGACCAATGTTTTTCTGCGCTCCCGCATAGATCACACCAAAGCGACTAATGTCGATAGGTCGTGAAAGGATATTACTCGACATGTCTGCAACGAGAGGTATGTTGCCACTTGGTGTAAAGTGAAACTCTACACCGGCAATTGTTTCATTGGGAGTGTAGTGAAGATATGCCGCATTTTTGCTTCGAGACCAGGTTGACTCATCAGGAATGTAAGTAAATCTCTTATCAGATGCATCAGCAACTATGTTTGTGGTGCAAAACTTAGAAGCTTCAACCGCTGCCTTCTTTCCCCAGCTTCCAGTCACAACGTAGTCAGCTTTATCTCCTGGGGCCGCCAAATTCAGTGGCACCATTGACATTTGCATTGTTGCGCCTCCCTGAGGGAAAATAACGCTGTAGTCTTCTGGGATCGCAAGTAAATTACGTAGATTTGACTCTGCTCGCTCAGCTAACTCAACAAATTGATTGCCTCGATGACTGACCTCCATTACCGACATTCCAGTGCCCTGCCAGTCAAGCACTTCGGAGCGAATTCTTTCCAGCACCTGAAGGGGAAGTGCTGCCGGGCCGGCACTAAAGTTGTAGACGCGAGACATATCGCATTAATCCTGATGAGATTTTCGTAGGTCGCGTATTGTCATGGTTTAGAATCTAAAATGCACTAACTAATAAACAAAAAAATTGCAGTTTATCATTGATGCATCCTGCACCAGCTTGGTGTGCTAGTCATCCTCTTCATCACTCTCGATGGCTTCAATACGTGCAAGACCAACTAGTCGCTGATCTTTCTCGACTCTAATAAGTCGAACACCCTGAGTGTTACGCCCCATTATCGATATGTCGTCAACACTTGTACGTACTAGTGTTCCATTTGAGCTAATCAGCATGACTTCATCAGCATCTGCTATTTGCAAAGCACCAACCGTATCTCCGTTTCTATCGTTTGTCTTAATTGCGATAACACCCTGACCGCCGCGACCCTGAACAGGAAAGTCATCGATCGATGTCCGCTTGCCGTAGCCATTCTCTGTCGCCGTAAGAATTAAACCATCATGCATAATTGACAGAGCAATAACTCTAGCGCCTTCAGGCAATTTAATTCCTCGAACACCTGCTGCGCCACGTCCCATAGGTCGAACATCATCCTCTTTGAAGCGGATTGATTTTCCATGACTAGCTACAAGTAAGACCTCTGCCTCACCGTTCGTTATTTCAACATTAACAAGTTTGTCACTATTCCGAAGGTCGATAGCAATAATGCCATTTGAGCGGGGTCGTGAAAATTGGCTCAAAGGCGTTTTCTTTACAGTACCTGCAGAGGTTGCCATAAATACGAAGTGGCCTTCCAAGTATTCCCTAATCGGTAAAACAGCGTTAATTCTTTCTCCGTCCTCGAGAGGAAGTAAATTCACAATCGGCTTACCTCGTGACCCTCTACTAGCTTGAGGAACTTGATAGACCTTTAGCCAATACATTTTGCCATTGCTAGAGAAGCACAAAATTGTGTCATGTGTATTTGCAACGAAAAGTTTATCAATAAAATCCTCGTCTTTGACTTTCGTTGCAGAGCGCCCACGGCCACCACGTTTTTGAGCCTGATAAGCTTCGATAGGTTGAGCCTTCGCGTAACCGCCATGGGATAAAGTCACCACTACCTCTTCTTCAGGGATTAAGTCTTCGACACTTAAGTCCGAGTAATCTTGAATAATTTCTGTGCGACGTTCATCACCATAAGTTTCCTGGATCCTGAGAAGCTCAGTCTTTATAACTTCGAGTAATTGATCAGGGTCAGCAAGTATTCCAGAAAATTCTTTAATTCTTTCTAATATATCTTTGTATTCTTTGACTATTTTATCTTGTTCTAGACCAGTTAAGCGATGTAACCGGAGGTCGAGAATAGCTTGCGCTTGAATTAGGGAAAGGTGGTATTTGCCGTCAATCAGTCCTGTTATGACGTCCAATCCATCCGGCCTAGTATCTATTTTGTCAGCTCGCTGAAGCATGCCAGTTACTGCACCAGGGACCCATTTCCTCGAAATAAGAGCTGCTTTTGCCTCAGCTGGCGATGCAGATGCCTTTATCAATTGAATTACTTCATCAATATTGGCCAAAGCAACAGTTTGACCCTCTAAAACATGTGCACGATCTCGCGCTTTACGTAAATCAAAAATAGAACGTCGAGTCACAACCTCACGACGATGCGAAAGAAATGCCTCTAAAATCTGCTTCAAATTTAGAAGCTTTGGCTGACCTTCATGTAAGGCAACCATATTAATACCAAAGACACTTTGCATAGACGTTTGCTTGTATAGATTATTTAAGACAACGTCACTAACTTCACCATTTTTGATTTCGATAACAATTCGCATGCCATCTTTATCAGATTCGTCACGCAGCTCACTAATTCCCTCAATCTTTTTTTCGCGGACTAAATCGGCAATCTTTTCTATCAAACGAGCTTTATTTACCTGATATGGGAGCTCGGTAACTATAATCGCTTCCTTGCCACGAGAGCTGATGGTTTCGACGCTGCTTTTCGCGCGAATATGTACTCGCCCACGCCCAGTACAGTAGGCCGAATAAATTCCAGCAGCCCCGTTTATTATTCCTGCTGTCGGAAAATCTGGGCCAGGAATGTGCTCCATGAGCCCAGGAACATCAATGTGAGGGTTCTCAATAAGCGCCATACATGCATTAATAACCTCCGATAGATTATGCGGTGCAATATTTGTAGCCATACCCACTGCAATTCCGGATGAACCATTCACTAATAAATTAGGCACGCATGTTGGCATGACTGCCGGCTCACTCTCGGAACCGTCGTAATTCTCGATAAAGTCAACGGTTTCTTTCTCGATATCAGACAATAGTTCATGCGCAATTTTCGACATACGAACTTCCGTATACCTCATCGCGGCTGGAGAGTCGCCGTCAACTGAGCCAAAATTACCCTGCCCGTCAACGAGCATGTAACGCATTGAAAAAGGCTGCGCCATTCGAACAATCGTGTCATAGACAGCCGAATCACCATGCGGGTGGTATTTACCTATTACATCACCGACGACACGGGCTGATTTTTTATAGGGTTTATTATGGTCATTACCTAACTCTCGCATTGCATACAGCACTCGGCGATGAACTGGCTTTAATCCGTCCCTCACGTCCGGTAATGCTCGACCAACGATAACGCTCATCGCATAGTCTAGATAAGAATACTGCATCTCGTCTTCGAGACTTACTGACAGCAATTCATTTGCAAATTCGGTCATATATTCCTACTTTTCAGGCTAAATATTTAAGTGCAACCCTTGCCGAGAAGTCGGCTCCAGATAATTGAAATTAGCTAAATTTCAAGCAGCTTATGTCGTGTATGCATCATGCTGATTTAGACCATAAGATGGAAGACACTTTAACGATTTAATGATACCACAGGAGGTCATATAACATCACTGTTTTAGCGCCCTCCAGGAGCATCCAAAAAGCCGCTGGAACTACCTCGTATGACGCGTATACTCTTCAGATATTATCACCTTAAATTACCCTATACTGAGCACCAATAAATAGTGAAATTATTCACCATTTACTGTAATTAAAAATAAAATATGAGGCTAAATGAAAATCACTAAAGTAAATGTCGACCCAGCAGAAGTAGCCAAATTTGAAGCCCTAGCCTCTCGCTGGTGGGATCCTGAAGGTGAGTTTCGTCCGCTACATGAAATTAACCCATTACGCTTGGACTGGATCCGTCAACATGCACAATTATCAGAAGCTCGTGTAGTAGATATTGGCTGTGGTGGCGGAATACTTGCAGAATCGATGGCGATATCGGGTGCCAATGTAATGGGAATTGATATGGCAGAAGGCCCTCTCTCTGTGGCTCGTCTGCACCAGCATGAAACAGATATAAAAGTAGATTATCGAAAGGCCACTGCTGAAGACTTGGTAAGTCAGGAGCCTGGCTCATTCGATATAGTCACATGTCTTGAAATGCTGGAGCATGTTCCTGACCCATCGCTAGTAATAAGGTCATGCGCAAATCTAGTGAAGCCTGGTGGTCATATATTTTTCTCGACCATAAATCGCAATCCAAAATCATTTGTATTTGCTATTCTTGGTGCTGAGTACATTCTTAAATTACTTCCCGCTGGAACGCATGAGTACGAAAAATTTATCCGGCCTTCTGAACTAGATTCTTGGTCAAGAGCTGCTGGACTCATACTAAAGAACAGCATTGGAATGCATTACAATCCGATATCAAAGGAGTATTCTTTAGGTGATGGTTTGGATGTAAATTATTTGATGCATTTTCAACGTGACTGAGCTCAACCGCACAGACTACAATGCCGTTCTATTTGATCTCGACGGTACATTGGTAGACACGGCGCCAGATATGGTTGCAGCACTACAAGTCCTGCAACAGGAGTATGGTATTGAACCGGCGCCTTATGAAATAGCGCGTACATTTGTATCCCATGGCGCTATCGGTTTGCTGACTCTTGGTTTTCAGGAATGTGAGGTTAGCTATGGCAATGAACTTCATCATCAATTTCTGGAAATCTATGCGAGTATGATTTGCGTTGAATCACGACTATTTAGCGGTTTAAATGAATTACTTAATGTACTAGATGCATCTGATTGTCCATGGGGAATTGTTACCAATAAGCCTGAACAATTAACATTACCTCTGCTTATTGAGCTTAACCTTGCAGAGCGATCATCATGTATTGTTAGTGGAGACACCCTACCAGTACGAAAGCCTGAACCAGACCCGGTTCTTCTTGGTTGTGAGATACTTGGTACTAGCCCGGAATTATCGATATATGTTGGCGATGCAGAACGTGATATTGAAGCCGGTCGGCGAGCCGGTATGGCTACAATTGCTGCTGGATATGGCTATATTAATGATGAAGAGGATCCCCGAGAATGGGGTGCTGACATTATCGCTGAAACAACAGATGAGCTAAAGCAAATCATCCTAAATTCTATTAACGGTGATGCAAATGAATTCTTTTGATATCAGCTCACTAAATTTAATGATCACCATACCTACGATCGCTATCGGAGTGTTGTTCGGCATTCTAACGATGTGGATCATTACAAAAGCACGTCGGCAACGTGGACCAAATGAAAGAGAAACATTATTAGAATTAGCAAACGCAAAGTTAGCCGAAACCTTTACAGAAATTGCCAATAAATCACTTCAAGCAAACAGCGACACATTTCTTAAATTAGCGGAGCAAAACCTTAATACACAGCAAGAAAAAGCTAAGCATGAACTTAATGAACGAGAGAAAGCAGTCGAGTCGATGGTCAAACCGATACGCGATGCCCTGGAAGCTTCACAGAAGCAAATTGCAGATCTTGAAAAGTCACGAAGTGAAGCCTATGGTGGAATCAAAAATCAACTTAAAGAAATGCAACTTAGCCAAAAATCACTTCGGCAAGAAACACAAAATCTAGTCAATGCATTGCGAAGGCCAGAAGTCAGAGGTCGCTGGGGTGAGATTACTCTTCGCCGCCTCGTTGAACTTGCCGGCATGGTTGAACATTGCGATTTCACCGAGCAAGTACATAATGAAAAAAATGGAAAAATCATTCGTCCAGATATGGTCGTTCGAATGCCAGATCGCCGCGAATTAGTGGTCGACGTAAAAACGCCTCTTGAGGCTTACTTGTCTGCGGCAGAAGCCAAAGATGACACCCAGAGACAGCTTAATTTAAAGCATCACGCCAAGAACGTACGAGCACATATTCGCATGCTTGCATCAAAAGCATACTGGCAACAGTTCGATGAAAGCCCTGAATTTGTGATTCTATTTATACCTGGTGATCAATTTCTAAG
>JAQWOA010000007.1 GCA_029246105.1 Woeseiaceae bacterium
ATCAATTTACGAGCCAAATCAATCTTTGATGACTTCGGGTAATCTTTCTCACCATCGCGCCAGAGTGCAGTAACTGCATTGTCATCGTAATCAAATCCACAATCTCGTCCGACCTGATTAGCGATAATCATGTCGAGTTTCTTTTTCTTCAGTTTGCTGCGCGCATATTTGATGACATTTTCAGTCTCTGCTGCAAAACCCACAGTAAAGGGTGCCGCATCCAACGAAGCGACCGATGCAAGAATATCTGGACATCGAACTAACTCGAGTCCCATCCCCTCGTTGCTCTTTTTAATTTTCTGCGGCGAAATATTGGTAGGCCTGTAGTCAGCTACCGCGGCTGCAGAAATAAATATATCCGCATCATCAATCACCTCATGAGTAGCCGCGTACATCTCTTCTGCAGACTCTACGATAACCGTGTTAATACCCAAGGGCTCAGGAATATTTACCGGTCCGCTGATTAGAATCACGGAAGCACCTTGTACTGCAGCCGCACTAGCTATCGCATAACCCATCTTTCCCGAGCTTCGATTAGTAATGTAACGAACAGGATCAATCACCTCTCGTGTTGGACCTGCCGTTACGACCACGGTACGACCTTCAAGCAGTCTATCGCCCTTATTGCCTGCCAGATTGAAAACAGTAGCCGCGATCAAGTCAGTCTCAAACATGCGACCCTCACCGGTTTCTCCGCATGCCTGTGAGCCTACTCCAGGGCCAATTATATGAATTCCCCGCTCTTCCAACACCTCACGATTCGATTGAGTTGCCGGATTGCTCCACATCACATGGTTCATCGCAGGAGCCAAAGCAATCGGCACTTCCGTCGCAAGACAAATCGTTGTTAGTAGGTCAGGTGCTCCGCCACTGACGATACGAGACATGACCTCAGCGGTCGCAGGCGCTATTAAAACTATATCTGCCCAACGTGCGAGTTCGATATGACTCATCGCCGCTTCAGCCTCTTTATCCCAAAGATTGGAGCGAATAGGTTTTCCCGATACAGCCTGCAGTGCAGTCCCAGTAACGAACTCCTCTGCAGAAGACGTCATTACTATCTGCACCTCAGCACCACGGTCACGCAAACGCCGAACAAGATCCGGTGCTTTATAGGCGGCTATTCCACCCGTAATTCCAAGAACAACATTCATTAGCTAAGCTTAGCCCGTAGACATCAGTAATTACCAGCAGAAGGGACTTGTTAATACTCGGTAGATTTCATATTTCAAAGGCCCCAATGAGCCCTTGTATTGCAACGATGTCACTGGTATAAAGTCCAGCTTCTTGTCCATCTATCATGGGCAACTTTTAATAAAATCAGAGACTTACCAATGTCCAAGGTATGCCAAGTGACGGGGAAACGACCGCAATTCGGTAATAATGTTTCTCATGCACATAATAAAACTCGTCGTCGCTTTCTACCAAACCTGCAAAGCAAGCGTTTTTGGGTCGAATCCGAGAAGCGTTTCGTGCGCCTTCGTATTTCACATAAAGGCCTTCGTAACATCGACAAGCATGGCATCGAAAAAGTTCTCGCTGATCTGCGTGCTGATGGTATGCGTATTTAGCCACTGGAGAATTAGATATGCGTGACAAAATCAAACTCGTCTCCAGTGCAGGCTCAGGCCACTACTACACTGTGACCAAGAATAAGCGTCTGCATCCTGAGAAGATGGAAACCAAGAAATACGATCCAACCATTAGGAAGCATGTTATTTATAAAGAAGCCAAAATTAAATAATCATTCTGTTTATGAATGACTAGTAAAAAGCTCGGCACTGCCGAGCTTTTTTCATTTCCAGCTTGTGTTCTTCAAAAACACAGCCACAATATGATATGCCTGAATTACCTGAAGTTGAAACTAGTCGGCGAGGCATAGAGCCGCACATAATCAACACGCAAGTTTCTCGGATCTTGATAAGAAACCGCAGCCTCCGATGGCCAGTTTCTCGCGCCGTTGATCGTAATCTTCCTGGACAAACGATTTGTTCGGTAACTCGCCGCGCTAAATATCTGCTAATAAATACTGAGAATGGATCGATAATTCTGCATTTAGGAATGTCAGGTAGTGTATTTATTGTCGATCTCGATACCCCTGCAGGAATTCATGATCACGTAGACATTGACTTTAACTCGGGCAAAACCTTGAGATTTCGCGACCCTCGCCGGTTCGGTTCATTGCATTGGTCCAAGCAGGCATTGCAACACAAATTACTTAAATCTCTAGGACCGGAGCCGCTAGATAATCATTTCGGCGGAGACTATCTATGGGTACAGTCACGTGGTCGCAGTGTTAGCATTAAGCAGTTCATAATGAACGCAAAAATTGTTGTCGGTATAGGCAACATCTACGCAAGTGAGTCATTATTCCTAGCAGGTATAAACCCAAAGCGTGCGGCGGGTAGAATATCTCGCTTGCGATACCAGAAGCTGGCCATAGTGATAAAGGACGTTCTTAAAAATGCCATCAAAGCTGGCGGGACAACGTTGAGAGATTTTCATGGTGGCAATGGAGAGCCTGGATATTTTGTTCAGCAACTTGAAGTTTACGGTAGAGACGGCGAGCACTGCCGCTTCTGCAACTCAATATTCAGTACTATCATTCAGGGACAGCGGTCGACCTTCTACTGCAAGCAGTGCCAAACCTAATCAGGTACGACCAACCTTCTTGAGTAAAGCATCCTTCACTTTCGATGAAACGAACTCAGTAATATCACCGCCCAGAGTTGCGACTTCTCGAACCAGCGTTGACGATATAAAGGTGTACTTATCAGCCGGTGTCAGGAAGGTAGTCTCAACATCCTGCGTTAGATGTCGATTCATACTCGCCAGCTGAAATTCATACTCGAAATCTGAGACAGCTCGCAGACCTCGAACTATAACTGCTAGACCATTCTCATGAGCAAAGTTAATCGTGAGTCCTTCGTACCCTTTAACCTCCACGTTAACAATGTCTTCAAGCGCTTCCCGTGCAAGCGCAATCCGCTCATCAAAAGAAAACATAGTGGTCTTTTTTTCTGTATCGGCAGCGACTGCCACAACGACCTTGTCATATAATTTCGCTGCGCGCCTAACGAGATCCTCATGCCCCAAGGTAATAGGGTCGAATGTGCCCGGATACATAGCTGATATTGACATACTTAGAGACCCCTCAATCGCTAACTACCGCCATTAAATAGCGGACCTTTCCAGCTGTTTTGTTTTTTAACACTCGCCAATTCTCCGGAATATGTACTTCTGGTTGACTTATACTCATCTCAATATAGACCCTGGCATCTTTTGCCAACCAACCCTCTGTAGCTAACAGTCTACACAATTCGTCGTAGAGATCATCGGCAAAAGGTGGGTCAAGGAAAACAACATCAAATGATTCTGCTGTTGACTCCTTAAGATACCTCAACGCATCGACATTTTTAAGTTCAGCACCCGATGCTTTTAATGACGAAATATTTGAAGCCAGGCACTTAACAGCGACTGCGGAACGCTCAACAAATACGACTCGAGATGCACCTCGTGACAAAGCCTCGAGTCCCAGTGCCCCGGTTCCTGCACAAAGATCTAAACATTTCGCACCATGAATTCGTGGTGCTAACCAATTAAAGAGGGTTTCTCTAATTCTCACCGAAGTCGGCTGCAATCCCGGAACATCAGCTATTTGCAAAAGGCGACTACGCCAAATTCCCGCTACAATGCGCAACTGTCCCGATTGGGATTTTTTCTTGTTTGCAATTTTGCGGCTAGCCAAGTTTTATACTCATTTAATTAGCCCTTCAGAAGCAAGGTATAACGATGTTTCAAAAAAAAGAAAAGCCAAAAAAACGTGAAAGCTTCATTAAGCGCCTCCGAGCACGCATTAATAAGGGTGAAGATTGGCTTAAGTATGACCTCGCAAACCTAATTCCGGGTGGCAAAATTGATGAAGACGCGCTCGAAGATTTAGAGTCAATATTGATCACTGCAGATGTTGGCGTCAAAACTACCGAATTAATCATTGAAGATCTCAGAAAAAATCTTCTGCGAAATGAACTCAAGGACCTCGATACGCTTAAAGCGGGCCTGAAAGAATCATTGCTGCATATTCTCGGCGATGCAGAAAAGCCGCTCATCATAGAAAAATCAGAAAATCCATTTGTCATCTTTATGGTTGGGGTTAATGGAGCTGGAAAAACAACAACAATAGGAAAACTCACACGACAACTCAAAAATGATGGCCATTCAGTTATGCTGGCCGCAGGTGATACCTTTCGCGCTGCCGCAATAGAACAGCTCCAAGCCTGGGGAGAAAAAAATAACGTAGCGGTCATTGCGCAACAGTCCGGTGCCGATCCAGCTGCAGTGGTTTTCGATGCATGGCAAGCCGCTAAAGCACGTAGCATCGACATTTTACTTGTTGATACAGCCGGACGACTTCAGAATCAATCTGGCCTAATGGATGAACTCGTCAAGATGAAACGTATCGTCGCTCGCCATGATGAATCGGCGCCTCATGAAGTCATGCTAATACTCGATGGTAGTCAAGGACAAAACGCATTAGTTCAAGCTAAAAAATTCCACGAAGTGTTAGGAATTACTGGCATTACAGTGACGAAGTTGGATGGCAGCGCAAAGGGTGGCATTCTGTTTGCTATAGCAAGCCAATTGCCGGTAGGTATTCGCTTCATTGGAATCGGCGAAGGTGTAGAAGATATGCAACCGTTTCGACCCAAAGAGTTTGTTAACGCTTTACTCACATCTAGCGATGAAGACTAGTAGTTAAAATGATTAAACTCGATAACGTTACGAAAAGATTCCCTGGTGGACAAGAAGCGCTATCGGGTCTAAGCCTATCAATAGAGAAGGGTGAAATGGTTTTCGTTACTGGTCATTCAGGTGCTGGCAAAAGCACTTTGCTTCGACTAATCGCCCTAATTGATAGACCAAGCGATGGCCAAGTTATCGTCGATAATCAAAATACACAGCGGATTAAACGTCGAAAAATTCCTGCCTACCGGCGACAAATTGGCATGGTATTTCAGGATCACAAGCTTCTTAATGATCGGCCAGTCTTTGACAATGTCGCGTTACCTCTAATTATCGCAGGAATCAGTCGTCGTGACGCTGGACGTCGGGTCAGGGCAGCCCTTGATCAGGTGAGTTTATTACACAAAGAAAAACAACGACCTGAGACCCTATCGGCAGGAGAGCAGCAACGCGTTGGTATAGCGCGCGCAATCGTAACGAGGCCAAAAGTGCTCATTGCTGATGAGCCGACTGGAAATCTCGACCCCGATCTCTCGCTTGAAGTAATGCGCATTTTTCGTCGCTTTAATGAAGTTGGGGTGACTCTTTTAATCGCCAGCCATGATATCGCATTAATTGATCGTCTTGGATGCCGACGAATTGCGCTAGAGGATGGCAAGCTACAGCAGGAAGCAGACCCATGGCAGTAACGAGAAATACAGATGCTATTACTCCTGTTCGCTCCTCTAGCAAATTTAATATTTGGTTGACAGGACATGCGAGTGCTTCGCTGAGTGCGCTTGGACGACTGTCACGGCAACCATTCGCTAGTCTCATGATCATCCTAGTTATTGGAGTTACGTTGGCACTACCGACTGCAATTAACGTTATTGTAAAAAATGTGCAATCAATTAGTGATAACTGGAATAACGCAATCGATTTCTCAGTTTACTTAAAGCAAGACCTGTCAATAAAAGATGCTGAAGATATGGCTAATTTGATAAAGCAGCGTGCAGATATCGAATTGGTGGACCTAATAACTGCTGATGAGGCACTGATCGATTTCAAACAACAATCGGGATTTGGTGAGGCGCTCAATCAACTAAGTAAAAACCCCTTGCCACATGCACTTATCATACGGCCAAGCCCCGACAACACCGGTGCTTCTCTGGCTCTACTTCAAGAAGAAATTGGAAACCTACCCGAAACGGAACTGGTTCAGTTTGATACTGAGTGGGTACAACGATTTCATGCCATTCTCGACATTATTAAGCAAGCGATTTCAATCGGTACTGTCTTGCTTGGTATGGCCATTGTCATAATTGTCGGTAATACCATTCGTCTCGATATTGAGAATAAACGTGAAGAAATTGAGGTTACAAAGCTCGTTGGCGCAGGTAATGCATTTATTCGCCGACCTTTCCTATGGACTGGTTTTTGGCATGGATTACTAGGAGGTATTTTTGCATTGCTGATAGTTCAATATGGGCTGTACTTACTAAGAGAACCTGCCAGCCGCCTCGTAGGTCTATATCAGGATCAGGGCAAGATCGCTGTAACATCGCTCACAATTACCGAGAGCTCAACGATCATTGGTTTAGCGATCGTTCTCAGTCTTTTTGCCTCTTGGGTCACAACAGCGCGATATATGCGGCAAATTGAGCCCCGATAACTGAATACGGTTCAACTCTTATATAGAACTAAGTATATGTTTTATATACTAATATTACCTATCTCACCTTGATAATCATCATAGTTGTTAGCACTCCTACCTCTTGAGTGCTAAAATTATCAACCACAAACGGAGGCATTACATGACAACCGCGGTTCTTAAATCCAACTATGACCTAGCGCTAGCCGGGCCAGTAGGTAGTCTTGATAGCTACATCCAGGCTGTCGGTGGTATTTCCGTGTTGAGTCGAGAGGACGAGCAAGTATTAGCACGACGGCTACGCGATGACGAGGATCTCGATGCCGCTCGAGATCTAGTTATGGCTCATCTTAGATTCGTTATTCATATTGCCAAGGGGTATACCGGATACGGATTACCTCTAAACGACCTAATTCAAGAAGGTAATGTTGGTCTAATGAAGGCCGTCAAACGCTTTGATCCTGAATATGACGTTCGTTTGGTTTCATTCGCTGTTCATTGGATACGCGCAGAGATACATGAGTTTGTTTTAAAAAACTGGCGTATTGTCAAAGTCGCAACAACCAAAGCGCAACGAAAATTATTTTTTAATCTTCGTAAAAATAAAAAGACATTATCCTGGTTAACAGATGCTGAAACCAAAGCCATCGCTAAAGATCTCGGCGTTAAACCACAAGAAGTTTCGGAGATGGAGAAACGCTTGCATTCACGAGATGCGATCTTCGATCCAACTCCTGATTTAGATGACGAGCAAAACTTTACTCCAGCTGCCTACTTACCAAGCCCAGATGCAGACCCGGCCAAGCAGGTTGAAGACTCGGACTGGAATGAAAATGCGACTTCCCGTATGAGAGCTGCTTTGAATATTCTTGACGAACGTAGCCGCAGAATTCTTGAGCAGCGCTGGCTCACTGAGAACAAAATGACATTACATGAGCTAGCGGCAGAGTATAAAGTATCAGCTGAGCGTATTCGTCAACTCGAGGCCAATGCGATTAAGAAGCTAGGGAATGTGATGGCGGTATAAATATCGCTATATCAAAATACCAATGTTTTTATCGCTTCCTGACTTAGGAATGTTTAACTCATTCAATACCAAGATTCCTATGCTTTTTTCTTTTTTCATCTCATATATTAAACGCTCAATCTATTGCAGATGAACTTATATAGTTTTTCATTTTAAAAAATTTAAAATAAACTATAACAATGAGAAAAATTATCCTCGCACCGTTACGCATA
>JAQWOA010000023.1 GCA_029246105.1 Woeseiaceae bacterium
GTCGCCAATACGATGCCAATGTATGCAGCGTTCATGGTGTTATTTGCCATGGCTAATGCGGGCCTGCCGGGTACATCGGGCTTTGTTGGTGAGTTCATGGTCATTATCGCGAGCTTCAAGGCGAATTTCTGGTACGCATTTCTAGCTGCCAGCACCTTGATTCTTGGTGCAGCGTATACGCTATGGATGGTCAAGCGTGTTATCTATGGCGAGGTGGCCAACGATAACGTTGCAGCCCTTAAAGATCTTAATAGTCGCGAGTTTATTATTCTCACCATTCTTGCCTTAAGTGTTCTTATCGTCGGACTATGGCCAGCGCCTCTGATTGATATGATGAACGTAACGGTTGAACAGTTAATCGAACGGGTTGGGCACTCAAAGCTTTAATAGGCCACATTATGAATTTGATGGATTATATTGTTGCTGCACCAGAAATCATCTTGTTGGGATTGATTTGCTTCGTCTTAATAGCGGATTTATTTATTGATGACGAGAATCGTGTACGCACGTTCTGGATTAGCATCCTGGCGCTTGGCACAACACTATTGGTATTAAATGTGACAGCACCTGACGCCCATACAGTAATCTTCAGCGGTAGTTATGTCAGCGATCCGTTATCACAGATATTGAAGATGGCAGCCGTCATTTTTGTGGCAATCGCGTTCCTTTATTCACGCGACTATTTGCGTGAAAATGAAATTCACAAAGGTGAGTTTTATCTACTTGGTTTAATTGGCTTGCTGGGCATGATGATCATGATGTCAGCTAACAGTATGCTGACGATGTATCTTGGTCTTGAGACGCTGGCATTATCGATGTACGCACTCGTCGCGATTGATAGAAATAATGTCACCTCTGCTGAATCAGCAATGAAATACTTTATTCTGGGTGCTATCGCATCGGGTTGTTTGCTGTATGGCATATCTTGGATTTATGGCGTTACCGGTAGCCTGGAGTTTCACGAAATATCCGCGGCAATTGCATTCGATCCATCACTGAATAGTTTGCCACTTTGGTTTGGTTTAGCCTTCCTGATTGTTGGAGTTGGCTTCAAGTTTGGAGCTGTGCCGTTTCATATGTGGCTGCCTGACGTCTATCAGGGTGCACGAACGCCAGTAACACTTTATCTTGCGACGGCTCCGAAGTTGGCAGCATTGGCACTATTCCTGCGCATTCTGGTCGATGGTCTCGGTGGCTTACATGAAACATGGGCAGCCATGATTATGGTCATCGCTGTACTCTCGCTTCTGGTGGGTAATTTTGTTGCTATCACCCAAACAAACATCAAAAGAATGTTGGGCTACTCGACGATTGCCCATGTTGGCTTCATTCTGCTCGCGCTATTTACTGGAACAGAGCAGGGTAACGCAGTGGCTCTATTCTATACGCTTACTTATGTTGTAGCAGCTGCAGGCGCGTTCGGTATGATCATTTTACTAAGTCGTCGTGGATATGATGTAGAGAACCTATCGGATTTTAAGGGGCTCAACGCCCGCAGTCCGTGGTTTGCCTTGATGATGATGTTTTTGATGTTCAGTATGGCAGGTGTACCGCCGTTCGTAGGATTTTTTGCCAAGCTAAACGTTATTAGTACGGTTGTTGATTCCGGATTTACAGGCCTTGCTGTTTTGATGGTTCTGGCATCCGTTGTAGGCGCGTATTACTACCTCAGGATCATTTGGTACATGTATTTCGAGGATGCTGAGGACAAGGCCATGCTGCAAGCAAGTATCGATATGCGCGTGGTATTGAGTCTTAATTCATTAGCTGTATTGGCATTTGGTATTGTGCCAGGATGGTTATTGACTTTCTGCATTCAAATATTGGGCTGAACCCCCTTGTAAAGAAAGTGGCACCTGCGTACTATCGCGTTCGCTGATGCGGGGTGGAGCAGTCTGGCAGCTCGTCGGGCTCATAACCCGAAGGTCGTAGGTTCAAATCCTACCCCCGCTACCAATAATCAAGAGCCCGGTTTTTGTGCCGGGTTTTTTTGTAGTCAAAATTAGTGAGATTGATGACTGATTTACATAAGACTATAAAATTTCGTCTGATATGATGTCTAGAGAATTAGTAGACATTGGCTGAAATAGTATGCCATCTAATTGTGTTGGATTAATTCTGAGGACGATTCAATGATAAGAATAACAAAAATTGCCGCTGCATTATTTATTGGCGTAATTGGTACTTTTTTCTTTCTCGATAATTTGGCTAATTTAGAAGCAGCTTTTACTGTTGTGTCATATGTTGTTTCTGGTGCCGAACAACCGCATTATAAGATTTTTGGTCCGAGTATCTCTTCGGAGTGGCTTACTTATTTAGCATTATTTTTGATTATGACGGTGGAGTTAGTCGTAGGTGCTCTTGGATTCTTCGGCACATTCCAGATGATCAAAACAAGAAAAGGATCGGTAGAAGACTTTAGTGCCGCAAAAGCGTCTGCCATCCTTGCAGGCCTAATAGGTATGCTGTTTTGGTATGGATTTTTCGTAATAATTGGCGAGGCCTACTTTCAGATGTGGCAAACAGAGATCGGCCTGGGCTCGGCAGAAGGGGCATTTCGATATGGTACTGTTTGTGCGGTTCTTATGACTTATATTGCTACAAATAATGATTGAAATTACTTAACTCAAGGTGTCTTCTAATATCGAATTTTTGATACATGTTGCTAATCCTTCAATATTTTATCGCAAATATAACTTCCAATAGGTATTGCTGATGTTGCAGCTGGTGATGGAGCGTTGCAAACATGCAAAGTACGTGGGCTGTCAATAATCAAAAAGTCGTCAATTAAGCTTCCATTACGACGAACTGTCATTGCCCGAATGCCAGTTGGATAAGGTTTTAGGTCATTTATGGTAATTGATGGGCAGTACTTGTTTATCTGTTTGAGATATCCATGCTTCCAAATCGAGTTCCAAAATTCGTGAAGTCCAGACTTAAAGTTTTTTCGTAGTGCATTCCAAAAACCTGGAAATGCAATCATCGCATAAGTATCAATAACGCTAAAATTCAGTCGGCCATAACCTTCTCGTTTGAAGCCTTGTAGTGCGTTCGGCCCAACCGTTACTGATCCATCAATCATTCTTGTTAAATGAATACCTAGGAATGGTACATGCGGATCTGGAACCGGGTAAATTAAGTGTTTAACTATATTATTTTTGTTTGCAGGCAATTGATAATATTCACCGCGATAGGGGATGACACGGAAGTCGATATCAAGACCCTGCATGATGGCAAGACGATCGGCCATCAGGCCAGCACATACGATGAGATTTTTTGCTGCGACACGAGTTCCATCTGCAAGAAAAATATCAACTATATTATCGGTTTCATTAACTCCTACAACTTTACTATCTAGCTGAGTCTGCCCACCTAAGTTGCAAAATAAAGCCGCCATTTTGCGGGTCATATTTGTGTAATCAACTATGCCAGTAGTATTTACTAAAATGGCGCCTGAGCCCCTCACATTTGGTTCTTTCGTTTCAAGCATTGCCGCATCCAACAGCTCTACTTCGAGTCCGTTTTCTTGGGCTCGGTCATATAGCGCTAACATCCGTTCATATTCCAACTTATTAGTGGCAACAATGAGCTTGCCACATTGTTCAATCGCGACATCATTTTTACGGCAGAAGGAAAGTGTTTCTTCGACCCCTATCTTACAGAAGTGTGCTTTCAGACTTCCAGGCTCATAATAGATTCCGGAGTGAATAACACCACTATTGCGACCAGTCTGATGTTGTGCAAGCTCAGATTCTTTTTCGATTAGCAGGATAGATGCACTGGGCTTTCTTTTTTGTAACTGCCAGGCAGTCGAAACGCCAATAATGCCACCGCCGATAATTACATAGTCATGCATTGCTTGATCCAATTTACGATTCAATGCCGCCCATTGAATGAAATTTCGTCTCAAAGAATTCCGCTATACCTTCCTTGCCTCCTTCAGAGCCAAGGCCATACTCTTTCCAGCCTCCAAATGGAGCAACTTCAGTAGCAAATACGCCAGAATTTGAAGAGACAATTCCATACTCGAGACGTTCTGCAACACGCATTACACGACCGATGTCACGAGTCGCAAAATACGCTGCCAGACCATAGTTGGTATCATTTGCCCGCTCTATAACTTCATCTTCTGATTCAAAAATCTGTACTGCTGCGATGGGGCCAAAAATTTCTTCTTGAGATATTCGCATTTCATCAGTTACTCCAGTAATTAGAGTTGGCTCATAAAAACATTGACCAAGCTTATGTTTTTTACCGCCCAATATTACATTCGCACCTTTGGAGGTCGCATCTTCCATAAAGTCATTCATTTCATTGACAGCAGCTTTATTGATCAAAGGTCCAATGGTTACTCCATCCGAAGAGCCGTTACCAACTTTTAATTCTGTTATGGCTGCTTCAAATTTGTTCATAAATTCGTTTATAACACCACTTTGTACATATATACGATTAGTACAAACACAGGTTTGCCCGCAGTTCCTGTATTTGGTAGCCATGCAGTCCGCCACAGCTAAGTCAATATCAGCATCATCAAATACGATAAATGGTGAATTGCCACCGAGTTCTAGAGATACTTTTTTAACTCCATCAGCACATTGCTTCATGAGGGTCTTGCCAATTGGCGTTGAGCCTGTGAATGTGAATTTACCAATCTTGGGGTGCTGAGTTAAAACCAGGCCGATATTGCGAGAGTTGTCACCAACAACAACGTTAATCACACCATTTGGAATGCCAGCACGATTTGCCAGTTCACACATAGCAAGTGCAGATAGTGGTGTTTCTGTTGCAGGCTTAATAACTATAGTGCAGCCTGATGCAAGCGCAGGTGCCGCTTTACGTGCAATCATAGCGTTCGGGAAATTCCAAGGCGTAATACAGCCAACTACGCCGACAGGTTGTTTATAGGTCTGAAGCCGCCGATCATTAGATATGGTGGGAATCGTCGCACCCAGAACGCGTTTAGACTCCTCAGCATAATATTCAATGAAACCTGCGCCAGAGCGAACTTCACCTATCGATTCAATTAAGGGCTTACCTTGCTCAGCTGTTAAGATAGCGCCGAGATCATCAGAGTTTGCCATTAATAGATTGAACCATTCGCGAAGCAAGATTGCGCGCTCCTTTGCGGGCACTTTACTCCATTGCTTGAAAGCTTTTGCTGCAGCCTCTACAGCTCGTTTCGCATCAGTAGCATCGCCATTGGCTGTCGTTGTAACAATCTCACCATTAGCAGGATTGGTAACATCAATGGAACCGGCAGCGCCGTCAGTCCATTTTCCATCAATAAAATTTTGTGTTTTAAGAAGGCTTGGATCTTTAAGATTTAACATGGTTCTTATCTCTAATTGGTGCTGCGAAGATAAGAGCTTAACATTGCAGTGCTAGTTCAAAATAGCCCCTTTTGGTCGTTGCGTAGTTTAATATCTATGCCGTATACTTAACGATCAGCGCCTCATTAAAACATCGATGAGTAAAGGCCCCGCTTAGGGGTTTTTTGTTGCCTGGATTATTGACAAAGGTAGCGATATTGCGCTGGGAAAGAATGGGCCATTGGCCCATTTTGCGTGTTAGAACAGGTGTTTAGGTGAGAATACAATGATTGGAGATGAGCTTCAGAAACTTCTTGAGCCGACTATAGGGCGGCTTGGGTATGAGTTGATGGATATTGAGGCGCGTTTAAATGGAAGAAATGGAGTATTGCGACTCACAATTGATAGTCCAGATGGAATTGGCCTTGAAGATTGTGAGAAAGTAAGTCATGCGGCTAGCGCTCTTTTGGATGTTGAAGATCTAATTCCTGGTGAATATAGCCTGGAAGTATCTTCACCAGGACTGGATAGAAAACTCAAGAAAGTTGTTCATTTTCAAAGATTTGAAGGTGAAACCTTAAAAGTTACTATGCGCTCACCAATTCATGGACGTAAGAATTTTCGTGGTATTTTGGTTTCATCGGATGATGAGAATATTGCAGTTGAGGTAGATGGTGTAATGCATAGCTTGCCGCTTGCGACGATCGATATAGCTCGACTGGTGCCAAAAATACACAAATCACAAGGGAAGTTTGGAGATTTAGTTAAATGAGTACAGAAATCTCGATGGTTGTTGATGCCGTTTCTAATGAAAAAGGCGTAGAGAAAGAAATCATATTTGAGGCTATTGAGGCTGCCTTAGCATCGGCCACTAGAAGAAAGCATGGGGAAGACATCGAGGTACGCGTATCGATTGATCGTGATTCCGGTGAATACGATACTTTTCGTCGATGGCTGGTATTTGCAGATGATTCAACTGAACTTGAAACTCCAGATCGTGAGTTGCGCATGATAGATGCTGTCGAGGTTGACGAGACTGCAGAGCCAGGAGGTTACGTCGAGATTCCGATGGAATCCGTTAAATTTGGTCGTATTGCGGCACAAATGGCTAAGCAGGTAATTGTGCAGAAGGTACGTGAAGCTGAACGCGAGCAGGTTATTGAGGAATTTCAGGGGCGTGAAGGCGAGATGCTTTCGGGTATTGTGAAGCGGGTAGACCGTAATGGCGTTTATATCGATCTTGGTGGTAACGCTGAAGGTTTTGTTTCACGAGAACAAATGGTGCCGCGTGAACCTGTACGTCCACAGGATCGTATCAAAGCGCTGTTGACTGAGGTGCGTCCTGAAATTCGCGGGCCACAGCTTTTTATGACACGCACTTCGCCGCAGTTTTTAATTGAATTATTTAAAATAGAAGTACCTGAAGTTGGACAGGGATTGATCGACATTCTTGGATCGGCTCGTGACCCAGGTTTACGGGCAAAAATTGCTGTACGCAGTAATGACAATCGGATTGATGCAGTTGGTGCATGCGTAGGTATGCGCGGATCACGTGTCCAGGCAGTCTCAAACGAATTGGCGGGTGAGCGCGTAGACATTATTCTTTGGGATGATAATTCTGCACAGTTTGTTATCAATGCGATGTCACCCGCAGAAGTTGTTTCAATTGTAGTCGATGAAGATAAGCACAGCATGGATGTCGCCGTCGAAGAGGATAAGCTTTCGCAGGCTATTGGCCGCGGTGGACAGAATATTCGCCTTGCTAGTGAGCTGTCTGGCTGGGAACTGAACGTCATGACAGCTCAAGATGCCGAAGAAAAGAGCGAATCCGAAATGAAAGCGTTAATCGGATTATTTTCTAAACAACTTGATGTAGATGAAGAGGTATCTCTAATTTTAGTTCAAGAGGGTTTCTCAACTATTGAAGAGGTAGCTTATGTACCAGCGTCTGAGCTAATTGAAATTGAGGAGTTTGATGCAGGCATCGTCGATGAATTAAGAAGTCGCGCTCGAGATGTCCTTCTTACCCAAGCTATTGTCCAGGAAGAGAAGATTGATGAGTCTGAGCCTGCAGAGGACTTACTTAGTCTAGACGGAATGGAAAAAAGCATGGCATTTTTGTTGGCTAGTAAAGGCGTTGTTACACGCGAAGATCTCGCGGAGCTAGCAACAGATGATCTACTGGAAATCAACGAAGAGATTAATCAAGAAGAGGCTGCGGCGCTCATTATGAGAGCGCGCGCGCATTGGTTTGAAGAGGAACAGTAGGCATAGCAGTCTTTTTTCTGGAGTTTAAATATGGCCGATGTGACAGTTGCACAATTTGCTGAAGTTTTGAAGGTACCTGTTGATAAGTTGATTGCACAGCTTGATGAGGCGGGAATCATAGTTAAAGGATCTAGCGATATCATCAGTGATGATGCGAAACTAGAGTTACTTACATACCTGCGTCGCAGTCATGGTCAAGATGATACGCCGGCAACAGCTGCGGCGCCACGAAAAATAACTTTAAAGCGTAAGTCTCAGTCGGAACTAAAACTTCCTGCTGCACAAGGTAGGTCTCGAACGGTTAATGTCGAAGTACGGCGAAAGCGTACTTACATCAAACGTGATGTTCTCGAGAAGCAGGCAAAGGATGAGCAGGGTGCTTTAGATCGACAGCGTCAGGAAGATGAAGATCGCGCCAAAGCTAAGGTTCTGGCAGAGGAGCGCCTGATTGCTGAAAAGGAAGAAGCAGCTAAACTCGAAATCGAGGCTCGCGCAAAAGAAGATCAGGCTCAAAAAGAAGCCGCAGAAGAAGCTCGTAAAGTGGCAGAAAAAGCAGCACTTGATGCAGCAGAAGAAAGGACGCGACTTGAGAAAGCTGAAGCTGATACTCGAAACCGCCGAACAAAAGAAAAAGAAAAGACAAAATCGAACCTTGGTGACACTCGTTATGGGCGTAAAGAATTGCATGTTGCTGGGGGCAAAAGTGGCCGCCGTAAGCGTAAATCACCTACACGACGGCGTCCTGTAGTAGTTGGTGGTGACTCGAAACATGGTTTTGAGATGCCTACAGAGCGCGTTGTTCGAGAAATAGAGCTTCCGGAAAACATTTCAGTCGCTGAGCTTGCTCAAAAAATGGCGATCAAAGGCAATGAAGTTGTTAAAGCTCTTTTCAATATGGGTGCTATGGTGACGATCAATCAAGTTATTGATCAAGACACTGCGACACTGGTGGTTGAAGAATTTGAACATACGGCTAAGCTTGTTGATTCAGTCGAGGCTGACGAGGCATTACTTGCTGAAGAGAGCAAGATCATTGGTGATGCTACTGGAAGGGCACCAGTGGTTACGATTATGGGCCACGTCGATCACGGCAAGACCTCATTACTTGATTACATTCGTCGCTCTAAAGTTGCAGATGATGAAGCCGGTGGAATTACTCAGCATATTGGTGCGTATTCGGTAGAAACAAAAAATGGTCGAATTGCATTTTTAGACACCCCTGGACATGCTGCATTTACTGCAATGCGTGCTCGTGGAGCACAAGCTACGGATATTGTCGTTCTAGTTGTTGCTGCGGATGATGGTGTTATGCCGCAAACTATAGAAGCTATCGAGCACTCTAAGGCTGCAGGTGTGCCAATGGTTGTAGCGGTTAATAAGATTGATAGAGAAAGTGCTGATCCGGAGCGAATCAAGAACGAGCTGTCTCAATATGAAATCATTCCAGAAGAATGGGGTGGCGAGCAAATATTTGTGAATGTCTCTGCACTTAAAGGTACGGGAGTAGATGAGCTTCTTGGTGCAATTCTATTGCAAGCGGAAATGATGACGCTATCAGCTGTACAGAAAGGTCCAGCACAAGGAATTGTGATTGAGTCGAGCCTTGAGAAAGGCCGAGGTGCAGTTGCAACTTTACTTATACAGAACGGCACATTGAAGCCGGGCGATATGATTATTGCAGGAGAAGAATATGGCCGAGTTCGAAATATGTTTGATGAATCGGGTAATTCGATTAATGAGGCAGGACCCTCACAACCTGCAGTTGTTCTTGGATTATCGAAAGCTCCAAATGCTGGAGATGATTTTCTAGTTGTCAAGAGTGAACGTAAAGCACGTGAAGTTGCAGAAATTCGACAACTTAAGACTCGTGAAATTAAGCTCGCTCAACAGCAAGCGTCCAAGATGGAAGACATGTTCACGAAGATGAAAGATGGAGATGTTTCTTCTGTTCCAGTGATCATTAAGTCTGACGTTCGTGGTAGCGCTGAAGCACTTCGCGATGCATTACTCAAGCTATCTAATGAGGAAGTAAGGGTCAAAGTATTAGGATCCAGTATCGGCGGGATTACTGAAACCGATGTGAATTTAGCAGCTGCATCTAATGCAACCATTATTGGATTTAATGTTCGGGCGGATGCCGCTGCACGAACAGCAATTAAAGAATCAGGGGTTGATCTGCGTTATTACAGCATTATTTATGAGGCAATCGATGATGTTAAGGCGGCCCTTACCGGTCTCTTGGCGCCAGATATTCGTGAGCAGATTATTGGTCTAGCAGAAGTCAAAGATATCTTCACGTCGCCGAAATTTGGTGATATTGCAGGCTGCATAGTTACTGAGGGCCATGTCAAACGCTTCAATCCAATCAGAGTTTTACGTGAAAACGTAGTAATTTATGAAGGCGAGCTAGAATCATTACGTAGATTCAAAGACGATGTAAATGAAGTCCGTTCGGGTACTGAATGTGGTATTGGTGTTAAAAGCTACAGCGACGTTAAAGTTGGCGATCAGATTGAATGCTTTGAGCGTATAGAGGTTGCACGCTCGCTCGACTAGGAGCTTGAGCCAATATAATAGTGCGTGAATTTCCTAGAAACCAACGTCTTGGCAATCAGGTTCTACGAACCTTGAATGAGCTCCTTACAATTGAAACGAAGGATCCGCGCCTTAAGATGGTGTCATTTAATTCCGTTGATTTATCGCGAGACTTAAGCGTTGCTAGAATTCATTTTATAATGTTAGACCCTGATAGCGATCCTTTATCAGTTCAAGAGGGACTAGACAGGGCAAGTGGTTTTTTACGCGGACGCTTGGGACGAGAGTTAAAAGTCCGGCATGTACCTGAATTACGTTTCTTTCATGACAATAGTGCAGCAGAAGCGCAGCGGATCAGCGGCCTTATTGATGGTGCGCTTGAGCCCAAAAAAATCGATGAGCTGCAATAAATAACGTGGCAGCGAGAGGCATGAAACGCGACGCTGATCCTGTTGATGGCTTATTGCTACTAAATAAACCCTTTGGGATAACATCCAATAAGGCATTACAGATTGTAAGGAAATTACTTAACGCGAGAAAAGCCGGTCATACTGGAAGCCTTGATCCTGCGGCAACAGGGATGCTGCCTTTATGTTTTGGTGAAGCTACGAAGGTGTGTGCTTATTTGTTAAATGCCGATAAGAGCTATTGCGTAACGATAAAGTTGGGTCTGGGAACAAACACCGGAGATGGAGACGGTCAGGTAAGTGTAACCATGCCAGTACCAGAAATGAGTACTGAGCAGTGGAATGAGATCATGCAAGGCTTTGTTGGTGAGTCCATGCAGATTCCTCCAATGTATTCTGCACTCAAGATAGATGGTAAAAGATTGTATGAAATTGCTCGAAAAGGCGAAACGGTTGATCGTAAACCGAGATTAATTCAGATTTATAGAATCGAATTACTCGAACAGGTCGGGGCACGATTGGTTTTTCGAGTGCGGTGCTCCAAGGGTACCTATATTCGAGTTTTAGCTGAAGATATTGCAAAAAAGGCAGGTACGGTAGCGTATACAGAACGGCTGCATCGAGAAACTGTAGGCGATTTTGAGATTAACCACATGCTTGATATGACGGTTATTGAAGCGTTAGCAGCAAAAGGGATTGATTCATTACGAAGTAAGCTATTGCCAGCAGATATTGCCTTACCCAATATGCTGAAAGTGTCTATTAAGGCAGACAATGCGTTGCGCTTTTGTGGAGGTCAAGCAGTGAGAATACAGACCGACGGACGGGAAGGCCTTGCAAAGGTTTATGAATTAGGGCAGCAGTTTTTAGGTGTGGGTGAACTTTCTAAAGAAGGAATATTATCACCAAGAAGAATATTTTTGTCACAAGAAAAAAACAGCGTAATTATTTGATTTTGGGGTATTAATGAGATCGAACAGGCGCTAGAATACCGCGCTTAAAAAAAAGTACATATAAAGAGAATTGGAGCACTAAAAAAATGCCACTTTCCAGTGAAGTAAAGCAGAGTTTAATAGCCGACCATGCTCGTGGTGAAGCTGATACAGGTTCGCCAGAAGTGCAGGTTGCACTGCTTTCAAAAAGAATTACAGAGCTTACTGAGCACTTCGGTGAGCACAAGAAAGATCAGCATAGTCGTCAGGGCCTTTTGAGCATGGTTAATAAGCGTCGTAAACTGCTTGACTACCTTAGATCTAAAGACAATGACCGTTACCGCCAGCTTATCAAAAAGCTTGGTTTACGCCGTTAATTCAACGAACATCCAAAGTAATGTAATAAACTAAAGAGTCATCCCTTACCCAAGGTTTTACTGTTTTATTGCTATTGCTACAAATATTCCCATACTAGAGTAAATAATGTGAATTCGATAAAGAAGAGCTTCCAATTTGGGGAGCATGAAGTAACACTAGAGACAGGCGGAATTGCTCGTCAGGCTGACGGAGCAATTTTGGTGAATATGGCTGATACGATAGTCCTTGTCACTGTTGTTGGTAAAAAAAATGAAGAGCCAGGCAGAGATTTTTTTCCACTAACAGTCAACTATCAAGAAAAGACATACGCTGCTGGTAAGATTCCAGGTGGGTTCTTCAAGCGTGAAGGTCGTCCAGGTGAAAAAGAGATTCTTACTTGCCGCCTAATTGATCGTCCTGTCCGCCCATTATTTCCAAAAGGATTTAAAAACGAAGTCCAGATTATCGCCACGGTGATGTCACTGAACCCAGATGTAGATCCAGATATCCCAGCTGTGATTGGCGCTTCTGCGGCATTGGCTATTTCTGGTATGCCGTTTGCTGGCCCAATTGGTGCAGCTAAGGTTGGTTATAAAGACGGTGAATACGTCCTTAATCCTGGTCGCGCCGCCGTTACTCAGGGTGATCTTGAGCTCGTAGTGGCAGGGACTAAAGACGCCGTACTTATGGTTGAATCAGAAGCTTCCAGTCTTTCGGAAGAAGTCATGCTTGGTGCTGTTATATTTGGTCACGAGCAGATGCAGATTGCAATTGACACAATTACAGAGCTCGCTGCGGATGTTGGTAAGCCTGCGTGGAATTGGGTTGGCCCAGAAGCTGACGAAGATCTCGTGGCAGCTGTAGTTGATTCAGCAACAGATGGACTTACAAATGCTTACCAAATCACTGACAAGCAGGAGCGTCAAGATTCACTTAGTGCAGCCAAAGCTGCCACTGTTGAGGCCTTAGCTAGCGGCGATGATGCAAAATGGTCCTCTAATGATGTTCAGGGTGAATTGTACAAGCTTGAAAAGGATATCGTTCGACAGCGTGTTATCAAAGGTGAACCACGAATTGACGGCCGAGACAAAAGTACAGTTCGTCCGATCGATGTTGAAGTTGGTACTTTGCCGCGTGCACATGGTTCTGCCGTATTTACACGCGGTGAGACGCAAGCGATTGTTGTTGTCACACTTGGCACTGGTCGTGATGCACAGGTGATTGATGCTATCGAAGGTGAGCGCAAAGAGCCATTTATGCTGCATTACAATTTCCCTCCATTTTGTGTGGGCGAGACGGGCTTTGTCGGCTCACCAAAGCGTCGTGAAATCGGCCATGGTAAATTGGCGCGACGTGGTATTGAGGCAGTAATGCCAGACATGGACGAATTTGGTTATGTTATTCGCGTTGTATCCGAAATTACTGAATCAAATGGTTCAAGCTCTATGGCCTCTGTCTGCGGAACTAGTCTTGCGCTAATGGATGCTGGAGTTCCATTAAAGGCACCGGTTGCTGGTGTTGCGATGGGTCTCGTTAAAGAAGGTGATGAATTTGCTGTTCTAACCGACATTCTTGGAGATGAAGATCATCTTGGCGATATGGATTTTAAGGTCGCCGGTACTGAAGACGGCATTACAGCTTTACAAATGGATATCAAAATCCAAGGTATTACAAAAGAAATCATGGGCATGGCATTAGACCAAGCCAAGCATGGCCGCCTTCATATTCTTGGTGAAATGAATAAAGTTATTAGTAAAACTCGCACAGAAATGTCTGAATGGGCTCCTACCATCATGACTATTAAAATCGATCCTGAGAAAATTCGTGATGTAATTGGCAAAGGTGGTGCAGTTATTCGTGCTATCACTGAAGAAACGGGTGCGTCAGTCGATATCGACAATGATGGCACGATACGTATAGCATCAGTTGATGGGTCCTCTGGTAAGGAAGCACTTCGCCGTATTGAGTTAATTACTGCAGATGTCGAAGTGGGTCGTATTTACGATGGTAAAGTCGCTCGTCTTATGGACTTTGGTGCATTTGTTACAATCTTGCCAGGTAAGGATGGTTTGGTGCATATCTCACAGATTTCTAAAGAGCGCGTTGAGAAGGTCAGCGATAAGCTCGCTGAAGGTGATCACGTTAAAGTTAAGGTTCTAGAGGTCGATCGTCAGGGCCGCGTGCGCCTTTCTATGAAAGAAGTTGATGCAGCTGATTAATAATTTACCTCAGTAATTTTCTAGAAGGTGATTGTAAAATGCTGACAATTAATATGATTATGAGAATTTCTTTTTATAATTAAAAATTAATTAAAAAAAAGTGTTGACATAATTTTTGAGAGAAGTATATTTCCCATACCAACTTGATTCCGACTAACAAACAACTGCAGACGGGAGTTAGAGAGATCAGGAAGAAAGAGACCATAGGGTGAAAGCGTTTATAAGAGTGCATGATAAAAAATAGCTTATAAGCCCACCAAGAGTTCAGGAGAAAGGACTCAAGGAGCCGGAGAAAATCTCACTTTGGACCCCTAAGGATCTCGAACTTAAAGAAACAGAGCTTGTCTCTGTTTTTTTTCGCCTAAAATTTGTCCTTTTCTTCTAGCCCGTGGTTTGAAACAGGTGATTCCAAAAAATCTGTAATTCGCCTTGGCAGGAAAAATGTCGGTTTAAATGGTGTTCCTCCATTGATGAAGCCAACATGGCCACCTTTTCTTGCGATCTCAAGAGTTACATTTTTTGCGAGCTTATCTGCCGTGGGTAGAACATCCGGACCCATAAATGGATCATCTAATGAATTAATGATCAACGTGGGGCGTTCGATGTCGCCAAGGAAATGAGTTGAACTACACCGATCATAGTAATCATTTACACCATCAAATCCATGCAGTGGCGCTGTTATATATTCATCGAATTCTGCAAAAGTTCTCGCACTCATAGCTAAATCCCAATCAAATATTTTAGTGTTCCGGTTAAATTTCCTGGTAATTGAGGATTTCATCCTTTTTAAAAGATATTTTTGATAAATCCTTGATAAATCGATATTTAATTTTTTAGCAGAGATGTGTAGATTCAATGGCACACAGACGGCTGTAGCTGCGGCTAATGGAGTTTCTGATTGAGACTCCCCAAGGTACTTTAGTAGTACATTCCCCCCCAATGAATAGCCTGCTGCGAGAAGTGGGCCTGCATTTTCGAAGTCACTCCTTTTTGTATATAAGAGGTCAAGAAAATACCTAAGATCATTAGTTTCGCCAGCATGGTAACGACGTGGAAGTCTGTTTCTGTGGTCGCCACAGTCACGAAAAAGTAAAACACATGAGCGCCATCCTTTAATAAAAGCAGCTTCCATCAGCATTCGTACGTATGCTGACTCAGAAGAGCCTTCAAGGCCATGAAGAATAATTAATAGTGGGGAAGAATTTGGGAGTGAATCTGCCTCTATCAGCCAGTCTACAGCTGTGATATCGCCGTCTGGTAGCTTTAGAGTTTCTCGCCTTAGTCTAGGCCGTGATGGCCAGGACCATGGGAGGTTTGGGTAAATTGTTTGTAAATGTGGGTTTCGCAGCCACCATGGAGCTCTAAATGTACTCTGAATAATTTGCTCTTCATGCGATTTAGAAGTCATTATCATGATTTTGACTATATTTATAAATATTAACTTTATGTTAAAAAGTATGGTTCTGCTTACATTGTCACATCATTTTCAATTACGGATGTTCGCCCCACTAAATCTTTAATTTGCCAATTTTCATTGGCCCATGACCAAATATCCGGTATCAATGAAGACACTAAATCTGTTGGTGGATTCT
>JAQWOA010000025.1 GCA_029246105.1 Woeseiaceae bacterium
AAATGATTGCTACAACAATGACTAGCTTTCTAAGCATTCCTATTCCCCTAATTCAATGAGATAAGTAATTTTGATACCAACTTAACATAGCAATACACTGTATCTATGAAAATATCTGCTATTAAGGAAAATGATTATAGGGACGTTCTGGCACTTAATGAAGATTCCGTGCCGCATGTAAATCTAATTTCTGAAATCGAATTACGATGGTTTATTAAACATGCTGCTTTAATCTGTGTTGCGAAAATTGATGGCAACCTAGTGGGCTTTCTTATCGGATTAAGGCCAGGAAAATCATACGCTAGTCCAAACTATAAGTGGTTCTGCAAAAACTATAAAGATTTTGCTTATGTGGATCGTATAGCAGTTGCTAAGTCGGCAAGACGGAAAGGTGTCGCAGAAGCTCTTTATAGATATTTTGCAAATTCGCAGGCAGATGCGCCAATCATGACATGTGAGATCAATATCCGTCCTCCCAATCCTATCTCAATGTTGTTCCATAAATATATGGGATTTAAGCAAATCGGATCACAAGAAACTGAGCAAGGTAAGAAAGAAGTTGCTCTTATGGAGAAAGCTCTTTGACCACTATCACAGAACCTAATCGCGAATACGATATAATCGTACAAGGTGCCACAGGCTTTACAGGGAGACTTGTCGCAGAATATTTGCTACGACAATATGGAAAAGATGGTGTTATTAAATGGGCATTAGCGGGTCGAAGTAAAGAAAAATTAGAAAAGGTTAGAGAAGACTTAGGACCGAATGCAAATACGCTTGATCTGATCGTCGCTGACAGTTTTGATAAGAATGCATTGCGAGTGATGGCAGCTCGAACTTCTGTGGTTTTAACGACCGTAGGTCCGTATGCACTTTATGGTTCCGATCTAGTTGCAGCATGTGTTGAAACTGGTACTCACTATTGCGATCTAGCTGGAGAGGTGCATTGGATTCAAAAAATGATCGATACCCATCAAAAGCAAGCATCAAAAACAGGTGCAAAGATCGTTCACTGCTGTGGCTTTGATTCAATACCTATGGATATCGGCTTATGGTTCCTTCAAGACGCTGCATACAGGAAGCACGGCAAGTATTGTAAGTCGATAAGCATGATGGTCAGAGCTACCAAAGGTGCAGTCAGTGGTGGAACACTAGCTAGCATAATAAACGCTATCAAAGAAAGTCGGAAAGATCGCACAATCGCGCGCACCTTAGTTCAACCCTATAGCTTAAATCCAGAAGGAGAACGCAAGGGGCCAGACACAAAAGATCAGCAAAAAGTCATATATCGAGTTGATGCCAAAACCTGGACAGCACCGTTTGTAATGGCTGGTGTAAATACGAAAGTAGTAAGGCGAAGTCACGCATTAGCAGGCTATCCATACGGACGTGAATTTCGTTATGATGAGTCTGTAATGACTGGTCACGGTATTTCTGGATGGTTAAAAGGAGTAACCATAATTATCGGCCTTGGTGCTCTTATGTTCTTTTTATCATTCTCCGTCACTCGGAACTTATTACAACGTTTCGTATTCAAAAAGCCTGGGGAAGGACCTAATCGAACACTCCAGAAAAATGGCTACTTTAACTTGATACAACTTGGCAGGTTATCGGATGGAACTATTATTCGAGGTCGAATCACAGGAGACCAAGACCCTGGTTATGGCTCGACAAGTAAAATGATCAGCGAATGTGCAGTTTGTCTAGCAAAAGATGACCTTCAAGCAAAAGGTGGCGTATGGACACCGGCCTCTATCATGGCAGAACCGCTCATTAAGCGACTTCGAAAAAATGCAGGATTAACCTTCGATCTTCTAAATTAACACTTTTCTGCATAGTTCAAACTGCGACTAAATTTTCCGCCTTTCTTGATGATTATAAGCAATCTTTTTCATGATAAGACGTTTAATTATGTCTAAAAATTACTAAATCTAAAGAACTATTAATCTTATCGATTCATGCCATATCAATTATCGAATGGGATCACTATAATCCGCGCCTGAATTTAAGGCCCCATGTAAAAATGTCACATACAAAAAAACTACGTAATATAGCGATCATCGCGCATGTCGACCATGGCAAAACTACACTGGTTGACCAACTTCTACAGCAATCTGGAATTTTAGGGGACCGCGCAGGCGTACTTGATCGAGTGATGGACTCGAATGACCTCGAGCGTGAACGAGGTATAACTATTTTATCTAAAAATACGGCGGTCAAATGGAATGACTATAGAATCAATATTGTAGATACACCTGGACATGCCGACTTCGGTGGTGAAGTCGAGCGGGTTCTTTCAATGGTTGACAGTGTTCTATTGCTAGTTGATGCCGTAGAAGGCCCAATGCCACAAACACGATTTGTTACACAAAAGGCCTTTGCACAGGGCCTCATGCCCGTGGTAGTCATTAATAAGATTGATCGTGATGGTGCACGTCCAGACTGGGTTATTAATCAAACTTTCGATTTATTTGATCAGCTCGGAGCGACCGACGAACAGCTCGATTTTCCGATTATTTATGCCTCTGCACTTGAGGGCTACTCGAGCGAAAATCCAAATAATCGTGAAGGCAATATGGATCCACTTTTTAGGACAATCATCAAGCATGTGCCTCACCCTGATGTTGACCTGGAAGGTCCTTTGCAATTACAAGTTTCGAGTCTTGATTATGATACTTATGTTGGTGTACTTGGCATAGGCAAGATTACTCGTGGAATGTTACGTGCAAATGCACCCGTTAGCGTAGTTGCAATAGATTCAACGATACGCCGTGCACGTGTTTTAGAAGTATTTGGTTTTGATGGCTTGAAGCGAAGGCGAGTTGAGTCTGCAAGCGCAGGTGATATTGTCGTTTTCAGCGGTATTGACAAACTAAATATCTCAGAAACATTGTGTGATCGAGAACATGAAGAAGCACTTCCACCACTGAGTGTTGATGAGCCAACGGTAGGCATGACCTTCCAAGTCAATAAATCACCCTTTGCTGGACAAGACGGTAAATATTTAACAAGTCGGCAAATACAAGAAAGGTTAGAAAAAGAACTTAAGTATAACGTTGCACTTCGTGTCGAGAACACCGCTGATCCAGATAAATTTCGCGTTTCAGGTCGTGGCGAGCTTCACCTGTCCGTACTTGCTGAAACCATGCGTCGTGAAGGATTTGAATTAGCTGTTTCCCGCCCTGAAGTCATCATGCTTAAAGTCGATAGCGGCGTACATGAGCCATGGGAAAAGCTAACTGTTGATTTTGAAGAAACCTATCAGGGCGCGGTTATGACTCGGCTAGCAGATCGTAAAGGCGAACTGCAGAACATGCTTCCTGACGGCAAGGGTCGAATGCGACTTGATTACATAATTCCGACACGCGGGTTAATTGGTTTTCGGACCGAATACTTAACGATAACGTCTGGTACCGGCCTTCTCTATCATGTGTTTGAAGAGTATGCACCCCGCATCAAAGGTGCTATTGCTCAGCGCATTAATGGTACTTTGGTATCAAAGGTGCAAGGAAAGGCCCTCGCCTATGCTCTTTTTAACCTTCAAGAACGTGGTAAGCTATTTATCAGTCACGGCGCTCCCGTGTATGAAGGCATGATAATTGGCATCCATAAGCGGCAAAACGATTTAGTGGTAAACCCAACAAAAGCCAAGCAATTGAGCAATATCCGCGCGGCAGGAACTGATGAGAACCTGATTCTGACGCAGCCACTTCGCTATTCCCTTGAGCAGTCACTTGAATTTTTGGACGATGATGAGCTCCTTGAAATAACACCACTCAATCTTCGCATTCGAAAGAAGCACTTAACTGAGATTGATCGTAAGCGTGACTCACGACAGAGGAAACCGTGAGAAAACATACGGCAACGCTAGCTTTTGCTAATTTGCAACCCGAAGATATTATATCGACACTAGTAAGCCTTGGATTTGACTGTGACGGTCGGTTTCTCGCCCTAAACAGCTACGAGAATCGCGTTTATCAGGTCGGTATTGAGGATGAAAGTCCTATAGTCACAAAATTTTATCGACCGGCCCGATGGTCTGATAAGTGCATACACGAAGAACACGCCTTCTGTCTCGATCTTGCTTCTCAGGATATTCCTGTTATACCACCAATGACCATTAATGGTCAGACGCTAAAAAATTCTGGCGATTATCGACTTGCTGTATTCCCCTGTAAGGGTGGTCGAGCGCCTGACTTAGATAATTATGAAACCCTTGCCCAACTTGGTCGGTTGATCGCAAGAATTCATTTAGAAGGCGAAACGAAATCGTTTGTGCACAGGCCGAGTATTAATATTGAAACCTACGGCATACAATCCATTAACTACCTAATCGATAATGAATTCATTCCAGAGCAAAACCATGAAGCCTACGAAAGCGTTGCTAAGCTTGTGCTGGATGGTGTGGAGGCATGCTTTGATCGCGCCGGTGACACTCTAGAAATACGTTTGCACGGCGACTTTCACCCAGGCAATGTTCTAATTAATCAAGATCGACTACATATTGTCGATCTTGATGATTGTCGACATGGGCCCGCTATGCAAGACCTTTGGATGTTTCTGTCTGGGGACAAAGAAGAGCAAACTCCACAACTTGAGGCTCTACTAAATGGCTATCAATCTTTTCGGCGTTTTGACCCTCGTGAACTTCACTTAATCGAGGCATTGCGTAGTTTACGTATTATGCATTATGCCGCTTGGCTCGCCCGACGCTGGAAAGATCCTGCTTTCAAGGTGGCGTTTCCTTGGTTCAATAGCGCACGCTACTGGGACGAACATATACTAACAATGCGAGAACAAGTCGCATTAATGCAAGAAGCTCCATTAGAGTGGCGTGAATTCTAGTCTGCTGTGGCAAAATACTCGTAATTTACTCGAGTTCGATATTACTAAATACATTAATAAGTCGAACTTCATCAAGCATTTATAATCTCTTTTTTGAAATACAAGATTAAATATTCATTTTGGCTCTCGCCATCTATGCATTCTAATTTCAGCTGATTTATTTAGATTGCATGCCCTCATATCAATGATAATTCAAATTATATGAGCGCAATCATTTACACTTACTCAGATCAGTCAACTAAAGTGGCACAAAGTGCAATTTTTTCAGATTCATGAAATTATGAGGTATAAACTTGAATAGAACTAGTAGTCGCTCTCACTATTTTCGGTGGACTTCATCCAATTGATCGCAAAAAGATATTTTAAATACAGCATTATTCTTATCGTCGCCCTTACCACTGGGTGCGTAACTAATATTGCAATCAAAGATCCATCGATCCCTAAGCCTCACTTCGAAAAGTTGTCTCTAATTGTGGCACTTCGCCTACCCAATGAATTCTATAATTTCGTACACAAAGAAAATGTACTGGGTCAGGAGTCATGGACCATCGACTTTGGCACCTCTAATGCCACATTCTTTACACAGCTTTTCGAATATATGTTCGATGACCTCATTGTACTGAGGCCAGATGACGATACACTCAATTATACTTTCGATGCACTCATTGAACCTGAAATCGAGGGATTTGAAATCTCCGTT
Source organism: Woeseiaceae bacterium (assembly GCA_029246105.1). Lineage (GTDB taxonomy): Bacteria > Pseudomonadota > Gammaproteobacteria > Steroidobacterales > Woeseiaceae > UBA1847. The sequence goes on from JAQWOA010000025.1 coordinate 5,546, forward strand.
CCAAATCAAAGTAAGACAAATGAATTTGTAGTTTGGATTAGATATAGAATGCAAGTGTATGATAAAATAGGAAATAGTACTTCTACATGGAGTGTAAGTGCTTATGGAAAAAGTCAAATAAAAGGCCTAGGTAGAAAAAAATCATTACAGCGTGCAGCGACGCTAGCAATGAGAGATGCGGCTGCATTAATACTCTTGCAAATGGATAAAGCGACTAAAATTGGAACGCTTGCTGATGGACCTACTACTGTTAATAAAACAGAATCAGACGGAATCAGTGTAAAAAATTTGAATAATGAAAAACCCATGGTGCTCAATACTTCTACTTTTGGGGATGCTGATGAAATTACGAATTAGCTGCATTGCAATAATCGTCCTCACTGTCGCTGTAACAAGTGGTTGCGTAACATCGACCATAGAGAATGCACGAGAAGAAAAAACTGACACGTATAAAGGTGAAGCTGTTGTCGTTATGGCAAAAAGCTACCACCAAGGTAATGAGACAGAAGCTGACTATATTCAATGCATTGAAAGAACGCTGGGGCGAGGCTCTGGAGCTCTCAACGTAATTCCAACACAGCAGTTTATCGATAATCTATTTCCGTGGTTCGAGCCACGAACGGCACCAACCAATACAAAGGGCCTTATAAATTTCATGACGAAATTAGGAGTGCCTGAAGCCATCGAATTAATGGGAGTTCGATATATTGTCTGGCTTGATGGTGATACTGAGCGAGTCACACAGGGAGGCAGCCTCTCCTGCGTTGCGGGGCCTGGTGGTGGTGGTTGTTTTGGCTTCGCCTGGTGGCAAGACGATGCAGATTATGAAGCATCGATCTGGGATCTAAATAAGTCAAAATCAACTGGAACCATCACGGCAGATTATAGTGGCACCTCTTTCATGCCGGCGCTAGTTGTTCCTATCCCGCTAATCGCCAGAACGAAGGCTAAAGCGTGTGATGGCCTAGCAAGACAGCTCAAAACTTTCATTATTGACAGCTAGCAAGTTTAGATTATAGCTCTTCTTACTTTAATCAACTTATGCCAATCAAGGAATAAATTCCTAACAGTCTTGACGTCCCACCTGAGGTACGCAACGATAGCGTCATTGACACACAAAATTTTACGACCTTAATCTCTTAGTGAACATGAATACTCCAAGAACAAATAGAACACTTCGGCAACTCATCACAAAAGAGATGGCCTTAATCTGTTGCTTCCTCTTTTTTGGCTTACTAATTCTTCCAATAATAATATATTCCGTTGGTGAATTAGTATTCGACAACTATGCTGGCCATGGCTATGGTGATTTTTTTGATGCAATCAGCAAAAAAGTTCGTAACGGCAATTACGTAGCATGGCTTTTAGTTATGTCGCCCTATATTGGCTGGCAGTCTCTAAGACTCACGTTATACTTATGGAGATTCACTGGTAGTCAAAATCAGGTGTAATTTAGTAATTCTTATCCTTCCAAATTTAGTAATTACAAAACAGTCTTCAACTGAAACGGAGAAAGCATTGAGAAGGCTTTATCAGCAAGCAACATGCATGATGGCAATTTTGCTATTTATACTGCTGTCATATCCTGCCATCGGCAATGATAAGGGTGATCCAGACTTGAGCGCTGGCGCTTCAACCATCAAAGATATTCAATTTCTTTTTCCCGAAAAAAAACATGAAGTGATAGGTGAGTTAGTAGCTCAATTCATTCAGAAATCTCACTACAATGAGATAATGATAAATGACGATTTATCTTCAAAGGCCCTCGATTTCTATATTAAAAATCTAGATCGAAATCGTATGTATTTTCTTGCTAGTGATATCGAGCATTTCGAACGTTATCGTTATCAATTGGACGACATGGTCAAGAGCAAGCCACTCGATCCTGTATATGAAATATTTAGGATCTACCAGATCCGGGTTCGCGAAAGACTAAATTTTGCACTCACCCAACTCGGGAGCGAACCAAACACCTCTTCTGATGAAAAGTATGTATTCGATCGTTCAAGTGCGCCATGGGCGACCGACTCTCTTGAGCTTAATGAAATCTGGAGACAGCGTGTCATCAACGACACACTATCGCTCGCGCTTGAGGATGAACCTTGGGAGAAAAACCAAGAAATCCTATCGAAGCGCTACGAAGGTTTTATTAAACGTCTGGATCAGGTCAATAATGACGATGTATTTGAGCGCTTCATGAATATGTTCGCACATGCCGTTGATCCACATTCTAGCTATTTGTCGCCACGAAGCGCTGATGAATACCAAATCGCAATGAGTTTATCGTATGTTGGTATCGGTGCTACGCTTAAAACAGAAGACGATTTTGTTCAAATCGTTAATATTATTAGGGGCGGACCGGCCGACTTTGACGGAAAATTAAAGCGAGATGATCGCATCACAGCAGTATCTCAGGGGCCAGATGGAGAGCTGATTGATGTAATCGGTTGGAGACTAGATGATGTTGTCGATCTAATTCGCGGGCCAAAAGAATCCATTGTACGGCTACAAATTATTCCCGCAAATACTATCCCTGGTAGCCCTAAAGAGATTATCGAACTGACACGAGGAGCAGTCAAACTCGAAGAGCAAGCTGCAAAAAGTGAAATCATCAAAGTGTCGAAAAGTGGCCGTGATTGGTCAATTGGGGTTATTGTAGTTCCCAGCTTTTATCGAGATTATTCTGTATCACCCAGAAGCAATGCTGACTTCACAAGCGCAACCAAAGATGTGAAACGACTCATCGATGAACTAAAAAAAGAGGAAATCGACGGCTTGATTGTCGATATACGTGGCAATGGTGGTGGCCATTTAAGCGAAGCGACAGCACTATCTGGTTTATTCATTAATAACGGCCCAATCGTACAATTTAGAAAATCTATAAATATTAACCGCTACCCACCACAGAGGCTTGATGACCCAGATCCAGTTTCAAGAGTATTCTATAATGGTCCTTTAGCTGTTCTTGTCGATCGATTTAGTGCATCTGCATCCGAAATTTTTGCGGGGGCAATTCAAGACTATGAACGCGGCTTGATTATCGGGCAACAAACCTTTGGCAAAGGTACCGTCCAAAATCTATATTCACTAGATCAATATTTTCGTAACAAAAACGAAAAGGGTTTTGGTCAGTTAACTCTCACCGTTGGTAAATATTATCGCGTGACGGGTGCGAGCACACAACACCGGGGTATTTATCCTGATATAGAATTACTTTCGAACATTGACATGAAAGTCATAGGTGAAAGCGTGCGCGAAAATGCACTTCCGTGGGATGTCGTCAATGCAACTCGCTTTAGCTCTAACGCACCTCTTGATAATACGATCAATCTCTTAACTACTTACCATATGGAACGTTCCAAGACTGATCCAAATTTCCTCTATCAGATGAATCGAATTGAAGCCAGTAAAAAAGCCCGGGATATAGAAACTGTCTCATTAAATATTGATAAACGTCGCGCCATACGTGAAGCCGAACTAGAAATTGCCTTACAACATGAGAATGAAAGACGAGTTGCACTAAACTTGGATCGAGTCGAAAGCCTTGAAGATATTATCGAGGATGAAGTGCCTGACATTCAACTAGAGCAAGCAGCAAATATCGTTACCGACATGGCGGAAATGCAAGAAGCTAGCTACCTAACAAAACAAACAACACAAATTACATTCTAATCAACATTGGTCTCACTTTATGCTTTAGTGTATTGCTCATGTATAACACCAAATCAGCTGTATCTACTAGATTAAACTGTTCAAATTTGCAAAATTATAAAACCAGTCAGATAAATTAAAGATTTTAAAGTTGGCACTTAACGGCTAGATTTAGTTAGATTGTCTCTTTAATGATCGAGAATCAAATGACCTCGATCTGACAGGTACTCGAGCCACTTATTCAAGATAATATTTAAGCGCCAGCGCCGATCAAGTTCCTCTTTATGCTCAAGAATAAGGCGCTGTAATGCAGTATGCTGCTGCCGCTCGCCAATGGCTAAAACCTCAGCTTGTTTCCCATCAAGATACACGCGCACCATCATATCCGGATTAGACAATAGACCTTCATGAGTAGATAGATGATACGTTAGCGATAAAGTGACAGTGTATCTACAGGTTTCAATAACTTCTACGCACAATTCACAATCATCTGCTACGCGAGAATTGAAGCAGCCATCAATGCTATCTATCTCGGGTATCAACCTCAATAATCTAAGATAGTTGCTCTCATAAAGTGACATTAACCCAACAAAACTTCTAGGCCTGACAGTTGTCTCTGGTACAAGCAAGGAATCGAGCAACATATTACTAAATGTAACAGTCAGCTGATTGTAATGTCAGGGTCATATTCAATTATCAATCTCTAAAATTTAGGTCACTAAAAACTTTGGCGCCAAATAAATTCTCACGATACCAAGCAAGTTCCTCTATAGAGTCGCGAATATCGGATAAAGCTAGATGAGCTGATTCTTTTGTAAAGCCCCTCGCAATATTTGGAGCCCAGAGTGATGCAAGAATCTTAAGTGTGCTTACATCCAAATTTCGATAATGAAAAAACCTTTCTAGTTTGGGCATTTCACGCGCGAGAAAGCGCCTATCCTGGCAAATACTATTGCCACACATCGGTGATACACCCTCTTTAACCCATTTATTTAAGAAGGTAATTGTTGCTTGTTCAGCATCTGCCGCAACGATCTTACTATTCAGTACTCTCGCTGTTAATCCCGAGTCCCCATGATGTCTTGTATTCCAACTATCCATGTTATTCATCGTTTCTTTTGTTTGATGAATAACCAATTCAGGTCCAACGGCTAACTCATTTAAGTGTTTATCTGTCACGACTGTAGCTATCTCGATAATAGTATCGGTCTGCGTAGATAAACCAGTCATTTCCAAGTCGATCCAGATCAAATTAGTCATCTGGTCAGATTTTTTATAGGGCATCTCTTAAAACCTTAGTTTATAGGAATTTCTATAGTTTACATGTCTGGAGAGTGCAAGGTTGTCTGCTTACAGTCATAATTCACTAATGACGGAAGATACTGCCACTATTATTGCAACGTATAGTCGCCTAATGCGACTTCGATTCGCGACTGGGGAAGAAGTGCATGCTCGTATTAAAGGCAAACGAATTAAGGCCGTCTGTGGCGATTTGGTTACTGCGAAGCCTATTGCAAATGAAGATGATTGGCTCATCACAGAGATTAATGAACGCAAAAATAAGTTAACCCGCCAAAATGTGGGTGGCCAAATTGAAGTTCTCGCCGCTAATATAGATGCATTGATTATTGTTGCATCCGTATCACCATTACCAGATTGGTATATCGTCGATCGTTATTTATGTGCCGCTGAACTTATGGGTGTTCTACCAATTATTGTTTTCAACAAGATTGACCTTCTACAAGAACACGATATCAAAATTATTGAACTACAAGAATACCAGGATATAGGGTTGACGATAATCGAATGCAGTGCAAAAACTGGCGAAGGAACGGGTGATATCCTTGAATCACTCGGTAATCAATGCGGCATTATCGTAGGTCAGTCGGGAGTAGGGAAATCAAGTCTAATTAATCAACTAGTAGGTGACTCAAGTCAGCGCACAGGCAATATTTCAGCTAAATCCGGTGAAGGAAAACATACCACGGCTAATTCCATTTTGATTTCGCTTCAAGAGGGTGGCTCCTTGATTGATTCACCGGGCGTTCGCGACTATGCACCTGCTTTATCCAGTGTGACTGACGCCGCAGTGGGCTTTCGAGAAATTGCCGATGCAGCTCAGTCATGTCGATTCACCAATTGTCGGCATTTACGTGAACCTGGCTGTGCCATTAAGGAAGCCGTCAATAGTGGTTCAATCAGCTACCGACGTTACGATAGTTTTAAGCGTGTTGTGAGGCTGACAGAAAAACTAATGGAGAAGAATTACTAATTGGTCAGCCAGGTGGCCAAGTAAGTGCTCTACCGCCTAATAAATGCATATGAATGTGAAATACGGTTTGACCAGCTGCTTCGTTGCAATTCATTACAATCCTGTAACCTTCATCTGCAATACCTTCCGATGACGCAATATCACGCGCCGCCAAGTATAAATCGCCAACTACCTCCTGATCTTGTGGAGTAATATCATTTATTGTTGCGATGTGTTTTCTGGGAATGATTAACATATGCAAAGGAGCCTGAGGATTGATGTCACGAAACGCTATTGTTGTAACCGACTCATAAATAATATCCGCTGGTATTTCACCCGCAACTATTTTGCAAAATAAACAATTCTTTTCAGACATATTGCATTCTAGTCGATAACCCTTCGGCCATAAAAGGCATGAGAAAGCGTTCCGCCATCAACATATTCAAGTTCTCCACCCAACGGAACGCCATGTGCGATTCGACTTGCAGTCACATCTTTTCGTAAGGCGAGGTCTGCTAGATAATGTGCTGTCGCATCACCCTCAACTGTAGGGTTGGTCGCAATAATTAACTCCTTGACCTCCCCTTCGAGCAGCCACTCTTCCAGTTTATTGAGGCCGAGCTCATCAGGTCCAATCCCATCTAATGGAGAAAGACTTCCCATCAGCACAAAATAAAGCCCACGGAACCCAGTTGCATCTTCAATTGCCATAACATCAGCGGGGGATTCAACAACACAAAGCTGACTCAAATCTCGGCCACTGGACGAGCATAGGGTGCATAAATCGCCTTCTGTAAACATACGGCAACGACTACAGCGCCCTATTCCCTCAGCAGCTTCTATCAATGCAACAGATAATCCAATTGCGCCATTTCGGTCTCGTTCCAACAAATGAAATGCGATTCGTTGTGCAGACTTTTGACCAACCCCCGGCATGCAGCGCAAACCTTCGATTAAGCGAACTAGTAAGGGAGAATAAGACATAATTCAGAATGGTAGCTTTATACCAGGCGGTAAATTCAATCCTGACGTCATGCCAGAAAATCTTTCCTGTATTGTCTTTTCAACTTTACGGATGGAGTCATTAAATGCAGCAGCAATCAAATCCTCTAACATTTCCTTGTCGTCACCAATTAATGCTTCATTGATATCGACCGCCTTGACCTCGTGCTGACAAGTCATAGTAATGCGAACCATCCCAGCGCCAGACTCACCAATAACTGTTATCGACCTCATTTCATCCTGTGCTTTTTTCATATTGGCCTGCATTTCCTGGGCCTGCTTCATTAACTGGCCAATACCGCCCTTCATCCTTTATCTCCTGAAATAATCTCTATCGTGTCTGTTTGTAAATTAGCTCCGAAAATACTTTTCAAAGATTTCACATTCGGATCTTGCTCAAGCGATCGACGAGCTTCTTCAAGTTGCTCATCCGATTTTCGTGATTCTTGCTGGATTGGCGTTTCTTCTGCCGCCGATCCCATTTCGATATCGATCGTGAGATTTTCGCCAAAATACTTACTAAGGCTATCCGCTATAAAACCTTTTCTTTGCTTGGTCAGCATTGACTCAGAGCGTGGATCCAACCCAAGAAAAACGGTGCTGCCTTCGCGCTTTAAATATGCGCAATTGCTGGCGAGCAATCGAGATGCGCCAGAAAGCTCAAGGTTAGAAACTAGCGCACCCCAATCGGGATCCGACCACACTTTTTCCATATTTTTAGGCTGCATTGACTGAATAGGAGTAGTTTTGGATTTCGTGGCTAAACGCACTGCATCGACTCCTTTACTACCCTTAGATCCAGTAGATATTTTTACCTCTGTTCCTGCGGGCTTAAATGTTAGCATTCTCAAAAACGTCATCTCAACGCCACTTCGTGGATCAGGTGCAAGATGAAGATCCCGACGACCCATAATGGCAATTTGATAAAATAATTGGACATCACTGACCGGCATGACATTAGCTAATTCAGAGATATCCTTCTCAGAATAATCATCTTCGCTATCACAGATTCCAACAGTTTGAAAAACAGCAACGCGCTGCAAATCTCTGGCAATATCATCTAACAAGCGTGCATAATTTGGAAACTGTTCATCAATCTCTCGAACGGTCTCAATGATACCTTTAGCGTCATTGCTGGCTAAAAGATTTATCAGCCGAATAGTATGATCACGATCAATCGTGCCTAGCATTGTTGCCGTCAAACTTTCTTCAATCTTACCACCGCAATACGCGATAGCTTGATCCAGCAGACTCAATGCATCTCGCATGCTGCCGTCGGCAGCTCGAGCGAGCAACGCCAAAGCGACAGGTTCGAACTCAATTTTTTCAGCATCACAGATATGTGTCAGACGATCAGAGATCGTCCGAGGCGTCATGCGTTTCAGGTTGAATTGTAAGCAACGTGACAAAACAGTTGCGGGCAGTTTCTGTGGATCAGTTGTCGCAAGGAGGAATTTCACGTGCTCGGGAGGTTCTTCGAGGGTTTTCAACAATGCGTTGAATGAGCTCTTCGATAACATGTGTACCTCATCAATCAGGTAAACCTTATTGCGTCCACGGGCGGCTGCATATTGAACGTTATCGAGTAAATCGCGGGTATCGTCAACTTTAGTCTTTGATGCGGCATCTACTTCAATTAAGTCAACGAAGCGGCCTTCATCTATCTCCTGACAAGCGCTACATTTACTACAAGGTTCAGCTGATATGCCCGCCTCACAATTCAGTGCTTTGGCAAGAATTCTTGCAATGGTTGTCTTACCCACACCACGCGTTCCAGTAAAAAGGTAGGCATGATGCAGTCGGCCAGTATTAAGTGCATTCATTAATGCCTGAAGCACATGTTCCTGACCAACTGTGTCGGAAAAGGTCTTAGGTCGCCATTTGCGAGCAAGAACGAGGTAACTCATAGATTAGTCTCGTTACGAATATCATCAGCTGAATTGTCTATTAAATCACAAGTGGCCCGTGCCAGCTGCTCCTCGGCACCCGGCGACACCGCTACCGTTGCTCCCTTCCGGGTCTGGCGGGGTTTACGGTTGGCCGTCGCGTGGAGGCCGACACGGACCGGCCGCGATTATCGCTACAATAAGGCCCAGACACAATGTAATTTAAAATTAACATTCATATTTTCCATGAACGCTGCCAACTGTTAAATACGTAATATTACCTATTATCGTAAATTACTTTCGCAGCTTTTTTGCGAAAATCTTAGGTCGCGGAAGCGGCGGCGATACTAGCTATGGATGAGTCCAAAGTTGTATCAAATTCATCCTCAGATTGCTGCGCACTCAAACCCTCTGACAGCGCCCGTGAAAAACTCGCTACCATTCCTTTCTGGCGCGTTAAACGATCGTTTGCTTCTTCGCGCGAATAACCGCCTGACAACGCGACAACACGAGCAACATTGGGGTGAGCAATGCAATCACTATACAAGCCATCCTTCTCCGGCAAAGTGAGCTTCAGCATTACAATTTCGTCATCATTCAGGCCATTAAGTTTCTTCATTAATGCAGCCTGCAACAAATCTTCTGCCGCGGCCTTGTCTACACAATGAATATCAACTTCTGG
>JAQWOA010000026.1 GCA_029246105.1 Woeseiaceae bacterium
GATACAATCGCTGCGATGAATGGCAGAACAATTCACACCTACCACACTGAGGGTGCAGGCGGTGGACATGCACCAGATATTATTAAAATGGCTGGTTTTTCGAATGTATTGCCATCCTCTACAAACCCAACACGTCCTTATACCGTTAATACTGTTGATGAGCATCTAGACATGTTGATGGTTTGCCATCACTTATCACCATCAATTGCTGAGGATGTGGCATTCGCTGAGTCTCGCATTCGTCGCGAGACTATCGCAGCAGAAGACATTCTCCATGATTTAGGTGCTTTCTCGATGATTGCGTCGGACTCTCAAGCAATGGGGCGTGTAGGGGAGGTCATTATGCGTACTTGGCAGACTGCTCATAAAATGAAGGTGCAACGTGGTTCTTTAGAAGGTGATGATGCTCAAGCAGACAATCAAAGGGCTAAGCGCTATGTGGCGAAATACACCATCAACCCAGCCATTACTCATGGTATTGCTCATGAAGTTGGCTCTATCGAAAGGGGTAAGTTGGCGGACTTAGTTTTATGGAACCCTGCATTCTTTGGCACCAAACCAAGTTTGATTATTAAAGGTGGCATGATCGTTGCGGCCCCAATGGGAGACCCAAATGCATCAATCCCAACACCACAACCAGTTCATTATCGCTATATGTTTGGTGCACTAGGTGGCGCGCGTCATGCGACACGAATGACTTTTATGTCTCAAGCTGCCATTGAGAATGATGTGGCTGGTCAACTAGGTTTGAAATCTTTAATTGGTCTTGTAAAAAACTGCCGTAATCTTCAAAAGAAGGACATGCTGCTTAATGATTATCAGCCTGAGATAGAAGTCGATTCGCAGACCTATCAAGTACGAGCGGATGGTCAGTTATTGACATGCGAGCCTGCGAGCGAATTACCTATGGCTCAACGTTATTTTTTATTCTAAAAATGCTTAAGTTAATTAAAAGAATTCAACATGGCACTCCAAGTTTTTTTGTGGAGTTGACTTTAGAGAAGCGTGTAAAGGCTCGTTTTAAAACACGTTTAACCAATGGATCTGATGTCGGTATGTTTCTTGATCGTGGCCCTATTATGAGGGGCGGTGATTTACTAGAATCAGAGGAAGGCTCCATTGTCCAAGTAGTCTCTGCACCTGAGGAAGTCTCTGTCGTCAAATCAGAAGACTTTCATTTGCTGATGCGAGCGGCTTATCATTTAGGTAATCGCCATGTCCCTTTGCAATTATTGCCTAATGAGCTTCGCTATCAGCATGACCATGTTTTAGATCAAATGTTAATTGGTTTAGGCATCAATCCTTCTTTTGAAGAGCTGCCATTTGAGCCTGAGCCTGGGGCATATGGGGAGCATGGTAGCGATCATGCTCATGACCATACACATGGAAATTCTCACCATCATTCCCACTGATTCAAAAACCAATTCACTTGCTTATCTGCGCCTGATGCAACTGGTCAGCCCAAGTCTGCCAATTGGTGGGTTTACTTACTCTCAAGGGCTTGAGTATGCAGTTGAATGTGGTTGGATAAAGGACGTCAGCGCGCTAGAAGATTGGTTAGAAGGTTTGTTGGCCGACAGTATGACTTATCTGGATTTACCAATATTAAGGCGGCTATATGAAGCGATTACTTTAAAAGAAAATGAGGCATTAATGTATTGGAGTGACTATCTTCTAGCGTCACGTGAAAGTCGTGAGTTGAGACAAGAAGAAGTAAATAGAGCTAAAGCTTTAACGATTTTATTGCCGAATCTTGGTGTTAGTTATGACGATGAAATGGCTAATGCTATGAATATCACTCAATTGACACCTTTTGCATTAGCTGCAGTAACTTGGGGGATTTCATTACATGACACAGCATTGGGATATGCATGGAGTTGGTTAGAAAACCAAGTGGCTGCTGCAATTAAGTTGGTGCCATTGGGTCAAACTCAGGGGCAACAAGTTCAATTACGAATAGCAGAAAAAATTCCTCAAGCAATTGAAGTAGGCTTATTACTTGACGATGAAGATATTGGTGCTTGTGCTCCTGCTTTAGGTATCTTAAGCGGACGACATGAAACTCAGTACTCACGGTTATTTAGATCATAGGATAAAAAAATGAATGACGGTAACGCTGCATTACGAATAGGTATTGGTGGTCCAGTCGGATCAGGTAAGACGGCTTTATTGGAGGTTTTGTGTAAAGCTTTGCGCGATAGGTACAGTATTGCTGTTGTAACTAATGATATTTACACTCAAGAAGATGCAAAAATTCTTACACGTGCAGAAGCGTTGGTTGAAGATAGAATTATCGGCGTTGAAACAGGAGGCTGTCCGCATACTGCTATTCGTGAAGATGCATCAATGAATCTAGCGGCTGTAGCTGAACTTCAAAATCGTTTTTCTAGTTTAGAAATCGTTTTTATTGAAAGCGGTGGAGATAACTTGTCTGCGACCTTTAGTCCTGAGTTAGCTGATCTAATGATATATGTAATTGATGTGGCTGAAGGCGAAAAGATTCCAAGAAAGGGTGGCCCTGGCATCACTCGATCAGACCTATTAATTATTAACAAGATTGATTTGGCACCTTATGTTGGGGCTTCACTGGAGGTCATGGAGGAAGATACAAAGCGCATGCGACAAGGGCGCCCTTATGTATTTACTAATCTTAAAGAGGGTGTTGGCTTGAATGAGGTAATTGAGTTTATTGAAGACGCTGGCATGCTTCAGAATGCATTATAAATTCCTCAACTATGCGTTTACTTTATAGCGCCCGTAGCTCAGTTGGATAGAGTACCTGGCTTCGAATCAGGTGGTCGGGAGTTCGATGATCAGATCATTAACGACTACATCTGTTCTAGGTAGTAGTAGGTTTTTTCAATGGTTTAGATTGGCGCAGGGCGGGCGGCAGTGGAAGGTTCAAAAATGGAGCTAGCAATCCGCGCGGTAGCACCACCACTGCCGTGACAAACAATAAGCCTAGAGCCAGTAACCAGTATTGCCCCAATGTGTCTGATAGCACGTTCTCTACTGATTTCACTGCCAATGCGCCTATAAAAGCTGCAAGTAACACAGTTTTACCGCCAATTGCGACCCAGATTAGAACCTCTGTCGCTAGCGCGAAGCCTAGAATTGCAGGCGAGACGAAGGCAAACTGCACTGCAAAAAGCGCTCCTGCTAATCCCGCAATAGCACCGGAAATAGCAAATGCGACAGCTTTGTATTCAGCTGTCTCAAAGCCAAGGAAAGCTGCGCGTGTCTCGTTATCGCGGATGCCACGCAACACCGTACCAAAGGCAGAGCGCTCCAGCTTAAGTAATACAAGAAAGGCTGAAAAAGCCGCGACAAGTACCACTAAAAAAAACAATAATGGATCGTAAAATTCGATGTGCCAGCTGTTCCACTCTAATCGTAATGGTGGAACATCGAGTATCCCATTAAATCCGCCGATATAGGACCAGTTGATCGCTAGTCGTTCGGCAATCACGGCAGCAGATAGAGTGACAATGCCGAAGTAGGCGCCATAGAGGCCACGTCCTTTGAATAAGGCCAACCCCAGTATACCCGCTACCAAGGAGGGTAGAATTATCGCCAACACCAAACCGGCAAGCGTTATTGCAGGTACGCCGGGAATCATACCCTTGGTGGTCAGCGCCATTGCATAAGCACCAATCCCAAAAAAAAGCGATTGGCCAAAGCACAAAAGCCCGCCTTGCCCCCAAATGAAAGCAAGACTCATAGCGAAAACGCCATAGATCATCAGCTGCGATAGTAGACCGAGATTCCAATCTCCAAGAAACAATGGAGCCGCAGCCAATGCGGCCCAGAATAGAATTGTGAATAAACGTGAATATTTTGACTTCATCGCTTCTTTCGCCCAGCAAACCCATCGGGCATAAGTCTAATAACAACGATGGCAAGGCTGAATACGACAATCTGGGCAATTACCGGTGTCCATATGGCTGCCACCACACTGTTTGATCCGCCTATAATACTTGCCCCCCAAATCGCACCAAGTGGACTGGCAATGCCACCGACAAGGATTGATAGAAAGGCCGGAACAAGAAAGCCCACGCCCATCTGCGGGTCTACACTCATTAGCGGCGCCATAATCGCACCAGCAAGTCCTGCAAGACCAGATCCAAAAGCGAATGTCACTCGGTCTATGCGACGTGTGTTTACCCCTAGACAAGAGGCCATTTGGCGATTAGCAATCACTCCACGCGCAGTTAAACCCCACCGGGTTCGAAATAAGATAAGGAATGTTGTCGCGGTAATCACAATTGCCATACTCATTACGAATAGACGGTAAGAGGAGTAGGTGATACCAAACATCACTATGGGCTCAGCAAAGGGTGCCATGGTTTGCTGTGAACCTGGGCCAAACAGTACGATTACAAGCTGTTTTAGGGCTAGAGATATGCCCCATGTAGCGAGAATTGTGTCAAGAAATCGATGGTAAATACGCCGGATGACGATCTCTTCAATTATCAGTCCGATCAATGCCACAAAGACGAAAGCGATAAATAAAATCACAGCGAACGGTAGTGCGTATTGTTGTAACAGTACTACGGTATAAGCCCCCAGCAAAAAGAACTCACCATGAGCTAGATTAATGACATTCATCATCCCAAAAATAATTACTAGTCCAATGCAGACTAAAAGCAGGGTTAGTATGTAGCTGGCTGCGTCAAGGCCGATCAGTAGTGTCATTTCCATTTTATTACACCGACAAATAGCGGCTGATTATGGCCGGATTCTTGTTTATTTCATCGACCGCGACTCCCGATTTGATGAGCCCATTTTCGATAAAACGAACATGATGGGCCAACCGCCGCACCAAATTAAGATTTTGTTCCACAACTATCACGGTCATTTTCTCTTGCTCTACGATACGGCGTAAAATGGTGGCCAATTCTTGCACAATCGAAGGTTGGATTCCTTCGGATGGCTCATCCAATAACAATAAGTCGGGCCGTCCGACTAAGGCTCGTGCGATGGCCAGTTGCTGTTGCTGCCCACCAGACATTGTTCCACCTAGTTGTTTATGCCGTTCTGCAAGTATAGGAAAATATTCATAGATAAATTCGAATGATTCATTTTGTTGTTTGGGTTTACCGATGCGACCCATTGTGAGGTTCTGCTCCACGGTGAAATCGGGAAAAATTTCTCGTCCCTGCGGAACGTATGCGATACCAGCATTACTGATCTGATAGGGAGCTAAGCCTACTATTTCCTGATCTAGAAACCCGATAGAGCCTGAAATCTCCGGCAACACTCCCATCAGCGCCTTAACGAAGGTTGTCTTGCCCATACCATTGCGCCCCATCAATGCAACGCAGTCACCGCATGCTAAATCTAGATCTAGCCCCTTAAGGACGGGGGCGCCACGTATATATCCAGCCTTTAGATTTCGCACGCTCAACATTATTCAATATCCCCCAGGTACGCTTGACGGATTTCTGCATCTTTACTAATGACGGAGTATTCTCCTTCACGCAGCACTGCTCCTTTCATCATTACGATAATAGGGCTTTCTAACTTGCGGACAAAGCTCATGTCATGCTCGATAACCAGAACTGCCACGCCTAGTCGGTCGCGCACATCTTGGATCATGTACACAATCGCATCGGTTTCTTCTTCAGTCATTCCTGCCGTCGGTTCGTCCAGTAGCAAAAGCTGAGCATCCGTTACAACTAGAAGGGCAATCTCTAGTTGCTGGCGGATTCCATGCGGTAACTCAGAGGCTAGTTTGTCCCCATATTCTAATAACCTAGTTTCGGCCAGAACCAATTCATAGCTTGAACGATCTGGTCCGGCCCGTAATAGGCTGAATGGCGCATAATGCTTCTTGGCTGCAGTGATAGCGATTTCAATATTTTCAGCAACGGTCAGGTCATCAAAAACTGACGGAATCTGGAACTTGCGTGCGATGCCTTTGCGGCAGATTTTTTGTGGCGAAAGGCCAGTGGTGTCTTCACCCATAAAGAAGACCTGACCTGACGTAGGATCAAGATCGCCGGAGATCACCTTAAAAAGTGTACTTTTG
Source organism: Woeseiaceae bacterium (assembly GCA_029246105.1). Classification (GTDB taxonomy): domain Bacteria; phylum Pseudomonadota; class Gammaproteobacteria; order Steroidobacterales; family Woeseiaceae; genus UBA1847. Next base: position 6,032 of record JAQWOA010000026.1, read on the forward strand.
CCACAGCCATTTGGTCCGATGATGCACTTCACGTCACCCCGAGATAACTCAAGACTCATCTTGTCAAGCGCGCGGATACCTCCAAAATCCATGACGATTTCGCTTACCTTCAGGAAAGGGGCGGCATCCATATTTATTTAACCATTCGGCTTTAGGTGCACTGACTGGGAGCGACGATTTTGCCAATATATTTCTGCATCTCTAATTGTTGGTCACGAACTTCGAACAACAACATATTGGGGTCTACATGCTTGTCAGCAGCTCGCATCGTCACTTCACCATTGGCCACAGTAATGCTACTGGCAAGGGCTGCCATAACTTTGTCAGTATCGTCTGAATCTGCGCGTTGCATTGCATCGAAGAAAAACTTAGTGATGCCGTAATGCGCAACAACGCAATCACTAACCACCACATCATCACCATGGCGTGCCTTTTGCCTGGCTACGAAATCATGGGCTTCGGGCCGGTCAAGCGTCTGAATAAAATGCGAGACACCAATGATACCTTCGGACTCAGCCGCACTGAGTCCAGGCAAGTAGTTTTCATTGAAACCCAGGAACGCAAGGCGCGACTTTTGTTTCATGCCTGCTGCCGTGAATTGTTTGATGAAGGTCACACCATCCGCACCCGGAGTAGTCAGGATGACAGTTTCAGCACCTGACTCTTCGATCTTGCGAATCGTAGTTGCAAAGTCTTTAACGCCGAATGGGGTGTATTCTTCGCCCACCACATCGCCACCAGCCCCTTTCACAGCTGCACGGATCGCTATATTCATCTTTTGTGGCCAGGCATAGTCTGTACCGAATAGGTAGACTTTCTTGCCGACTGTTTCCATCAGGTAGGGAATCAAAGGATCTACATAGTGTGCGGGAAGGGCGCTGTAACAGGAGATATAATCACTGCACACACCACCTTCATAGTCAGTGGCATAAAGTAGAGGTTTACGGCCTCGTTCAATCGAAGACTTAACAGCATCGCGCGACGCACTTGTAATTGGCCCAACTACTGCATCGACCTTATCGCGACGTATCAATTGTTGTGCACGTTCAACTGTAGTTTTGGGATCAGTGCGGGTGTCGGCCTTTATGATTTCAATCTGGCGACCCAATACACCACCAACGCTATTAACCTCATCTACCAGCATTTCGATACCCTGTGTTGCTTGGGCGCCAAATAACTCCAGTCCGCCTGAAAGTGGCATCAGCACACCTAGTTTTACCGGTTTTGCCAGTGCAAGTGCCGGAGCTCCTAGCACTACCGAGCCGATAATCGCCGCACCACCGCGTAGAACATCTCTGCGGTTTGTTGTTCCAGTTTTAAGCTGGGTCGTATTCATATCACTCTTCCTAAAATTGAGCGGCCCGAAGCGACCATTCCGCTACACTACTGTGTAGCCTCCATCCGCGACGAAGTTTTCTCCCGTCACAAAACTTGCCTCATCGCTGGCCAGAAAAAGAACCGTGTTAGCGACCTCTTTGGGTGTACCGAAACGTTTCATTGGCTGCAGTGCAAGATAACTTTGCATCGCGGCCTCAGGGTCATCAGAGGTACTTTCAGCACCGAGCCGCAATCCTGGTGTGTCGATCGTACCGGGGCAAATCGCATTGACGCGTATTCCATGCTTCATCAAGCTGATCGCTGTACCGCGGGTAAGAGAGGATACCCCGCCTTTGGAGGCATGGTAGGCAGCATATCCTGGAGAACCAACGATAGCGAAAGACGACGACGTGTTTATAATCGAACCACCATTACCATGATCGATCATTCGGCGTGCAGCTTCGCGTGTACCGATAAATACCGAACGCAGGTTGACTCGGATAAGTAAGTCAAAGTCCTCATCCGTGGCATCGAGAATGTCGCGGGTGTCTTGTATGGCTGCATTATTGAACAATATGTCTAACCGTCCAAAATGGCTGCTACAAAGGTCAAATGCTGCCTCAAGATCAGCACGCTCAGCAACATCACATTTGGCAAACACAGCTTTGCCACCTGTTTCGACGATTTCAGATACAAGCGCAGTACCTGCGGCTTCATCAAGATCGGCAACAACAACACTGGCACCTTCCTCTGAAAAGCGACGGGCAGTGGCAGCTCCAATTCCATTTGCAGCGCCTGTTAAGACGGCGGCACGGTTTTCAAGTCTCATGCTTTTGGCTCCCAAATTTTGAGCGGTCCCTTGCCATCAAGATGGTCAAGCACGTCCCGCGACTCTGCAACGACACCAAAATGCGTTGCAATATCATAAAGTGATGATTCTTGCTCGCGTGGACCAGTTGCTGCACAAGCATCACTCGGCACTACCACCTGATAGCCATTGAAAAAGGCATCATGGACGGTTGAGCGTACGCAAATATTGGTCACAACGCCGAACACGACCAGTGTATCAATGAGGTTATCTTTTAGGGTTAAGTCTAAATCAGTGCCAAAAAATGCACTATAGCGACGTTTGATGAACACGAAATCGTCGTTTTGTTTATCAAGCTGCGGCATAACGTTGATGCCACTAGTACCTTCCAAACAGTGCTGTGCCCGCTTTAGAAACTCTCGATCACGCCTAAGGCCTTGACGGTGCGCGTCCACAATCCAGCCAATCATCATGCCCGATGCTCGAGCACTTTTTATAAGATCATTTTGAATAGGATAAAGTCGTTCGGCTCCAGGTAGGCACATGGCTCCCGACGAGTCGCAAAAGTCATGTAGCATATCCACGACGAGCACTGCTGTAGTGTCGGGTTTCAGTGAGACTTGCTGCGTACTTTGAGTGTATGCGGAGAACGCATCCATAGAAAAGACCCCAATAAATTAACTTTTTATACGATAACAAACTGCTTGGCTATAAATGAACTTATTTTGAAAGCATTGTAATCATTATCTTACTTGCATTCTATTAAGCTTTGGTAAATTTTGCGTTGATTGGTGTAGTGATATTGTAAGGCTAGTGATGATACATATAGCCACTAATAGTCGTTGGTGTATAGGTGCGAGTTTCTGTTTTATTAGCCATCCCATCACCATTGGTATCCTCACTAAAGGTAAGCTCATTCCCGTTACTGTCATAGGTGTAGGTCTTAATGGTATTGGCTGTACCATCACTATTACCGTCTATACTTTTGCCATCTTATTTTTTACTAAATAGTCAATGCTTTCCTTTACAGCAAAAAATATATCTGTCGCGCATTCATCAAACTCAATCACCATCCATTTTGGGTCGTTTCCACAGGCTTTTATAATGGCATCAAAGTCCTGAGTACCTTTACCTAATGCCACCATTGGTTCGTGTGGTTGTGCCGTAAGGTTTTCATTCCATTGAGCTGGACCGTCTTTAGCGTGTAAAAACTGCACTCGATTGCCAAATTTCTTTATTATTTTAGCGGGATCTTGTTGAGCTGTTTTCACCCAATACGTATCAATTTCAAGAAAAATATCTTTATCTAAGTAATTCATTAATGTTTCAAGCGGATATCTTCCATCTTTATCTAGCCTCACTTCCCACCAGTGATTATGCAATCCGAATTCAAGTTCATTTGATTTCAGAAACTGACTGGCTTCATTGTAAATGTCTGCTAGCTCCTTGATCCCGTCTAACGTTTGATATCGCTTGTCTTCTGGCCAACCATGCCAAATCAACTTATTGCAGTCGTATGCTTCCGCCATTGCAAGCGCCTTTTCTCGCATATCACCTATAGGAATTTCACCATGCATAGAACTCACGGATAAGTCCGCATCATTGAGAAGTTTTCTTAAAGACTCAGGATTTGATTTCGAAGTACCTTCATCCTCCGATAGTGCGTCAGAAAAATCGAAAGTCTCCACATATTTCAAGCCAGTTTGAGCTACTTTTTGAATGGTACCCGAGAGGTCTTCCTTCATCTGATTCCGAAAGGTGTATAGCTGACATGAAATTTTGTGAATGACCTCATTGTCAATGGACGGTAAAACTTGATTGATTGTTTTTTCTTTTTGACTACAAGCAGAAAGAAGGTATGAGGAACCTAAAAGAACGGACATGCTGCTGATTGATGTTGATTGGATGAATGCTCTTCTGGAATATTTATTTGTTAATTTCATTGTTAGATCCAGAATGAGAAGTAGCTATAAATTGCAACAACCAGACCGAGTATGAAAACGGTAGCGATGACTTCACGCTTATCCCAGCTATCTCGTACTGATTTACGATCCATCATTGCGTAAGTCAGTCCTTGCAATTGCTCTATTCGTGGAGCAGCCGACGTATAGGAAGCCACAATGATTGTTGCGACACTAATTAGAAACAAGACACCTGAGAAATACAGGAAATTGAAATCCGCAATTGCCGCAAGGAAAGTAGGGTTTTCGATTTTTCCGGCACCAAAAATCCCTTGTAAAACGAGTTTGGCCATGCCGAGGATAAAGCCTAGACTCAGACCCCATGTCGCACCACGTGAGTTGATTCGTTGGTTAAACAATCCGAGTAGAAAAACCGCAGTAATCGGTGGCGCAAGATAACCTTGAACATTTTGCAGATACTGATAGAGCCCGCCTTTTGATATTGCCGGCATAATTGGAATCCATAGCAAACCGAGAATAATGACGACACCGGTCGCGAGCCGTCCAACGGTAACCAGTTTTTCCTCAGAAGCACCGGGGCGTATTTTTTCATAAACATCAACCGTAAAAAGCGTTGCAGTGGAGTTGAAAAGTGATGATAGAGAGCTCATCAGCGCAGCTAGCAATCCAGCAACTACTAAACCGCGTAATCCTGTGGGTAATAGCGATGTCACCATTGTTGGAAATACTTGATCACCGGCCAATCCGCCGGAGCTATCACCGGGTATTACTAGAAGACCTTTTTGATGTAATGCCGCACCAATGAGACCTGGTATCAGGAAAATCATTACTGGCCAGACCTTTAAAAATGCGCCTAATAAGGCGCCGCGTCGAGCAGTCTTCAGGTCTTTTGCGGCCAATGTGCGTTGCACAATGTATTGGTCCGTACACCAATACCAGATACCGACAATAGGAGATGCAATCAGGATACCTAGCCATGGAAAATCAGGATCTGATAACGGTCTCCACAATGCATAGTCAGCCACGTTTTCGCTGGCAAAGGATTGCAGCTCACTCCAACCACCCAGTAGATTGAGACCGATCCACGTGATTGCAGCCGAACCGATGAGTAGAATAATCGCCTGTATCGAATCGGTATAAAGTACTGCTCGCAATCCGCCAGCAACCGTATACAAGCCGGTGAGGATCACTGTTGCAATGGCACCGACCCAGAACGCGTTCTCGGGGCTGCCGAATGTTTCTGGCAGTAATGTCTTGAATACCACAGCACCAGCGTAAACAGTAACCGACACTTTAGTAAGTACGTATGCAGCCAGCGAAACTAGGGATAATATCCAGCGCGGCTTTGGTCCAAATCGTTTCTCCAGAAACTCCGGCATCGTAAACACGCCAGATTGATAATAGAAGGGTACAAAAACCCAGGCGAGTAAAACGACGATCCATGCATGTAATTCGTAATGTGCCATTGCAAGGCCGGTCGCAGCACCTTGACCTGCTAGGCCAACGATGTGCTCAGAGCCGATATTCGATGCAAATATTGATGCACCGATAGCAAAAAATCCGACATTACGCCCAGCTAGAAAATAGTCTGTCGATGTTTGATTTCGGCGTGTCACTGAGATGACAATGCCTAGTAGTGCTGCAAAATAGACAACAATGACTAGCCAATCAATGGAGTTAAGTGTATTCATCGTAATTTATTGTTAATTATTTTTATTTAAGGTTCTTATTTAATAGTATACTTTAATGAAGTTTAATTTTTGACCTGTTAGTTTAAAATAGAC
>JAQWOA010000049.1 GCA_029246105.1 Woeseiaceae bacterium
TCCGGACTTGGTGCGAAAGGAGAGACTCGAACTCTCACGGGTTACCCCACTGGCACCTAAAGCCAGCGCGTCTACCAATTCCGCCACTCTCGCACTATCGATGCGACTTTGATACCCGCACTTGTCCAAGAACACATTATACAGTGACAAAGTTCACGAATGAAACCATGGATAAAAACTTATTTTTTGCCAGAGTAGGCACTTTGTCTGCTCCAGTCAGCTTCCTGGTGCTAATCATACAACGCTCACAAGCTTTTTTTTGTATTTGGTTATTAAGCAAAGGGTGCTTATTATAGGTGTATGAGTGATGAAAAAAATAAATTATCTGAACATCATGGCATGAATGTTTCGGGGCTGCGCCGTTCTGCGACTGGGTTCGCTCTAGATCGAAAAGAGCTCGCAATTGATCCCATTGTGCAATTTGAAGACTGGTTTAGCTATGCATGTGAAACTGTGTCAATGGACCCAAATGCGATGACCATATCCACGGTAGATAGCGATAATCGTCCGTCGAATCGAACTGTTTTATTGAAATACTTCAATCAAGATGGCTTCGTTTTCTTTACTAATTATGAAAGTAATAAAGCCGTTCAAATTGATGTCAATCCGAATGTTGCCATGTTGTTTTTCTGGTCGGATGCAGCTCGACAAGTGAAAATTCGCGGTAAAGCAGAGCGCATTCCTGCGACAGAAACACTTAAATATTTCTTATCTCGTCCACGTGGCAGCCAGATTGGTGCATGGGTGTCAGCCCAAAGTAATGTTATTTCGTCTCGATCATTACTTGAAATTAAGTTCAAGGAAATGAAAGAAAAATTTCACAAAAAAGAGATTCCGCTGCCTGACTTTTGGGGTGGCTACCGTGTGGTTCCCGAAGTCATTGAGTTCTGGCAAGGCCGTCGTAATCGACTTCATGACCGATTTGAATACCACAAGCAAGATGACGGCAGTTGGACAATAGAAAGGCTTGCGCCATGACAATGGCTAACTTAGTAGTAAATTTAACATCTGTGTTTTTCAGCGCTGCCGCGTCAATAAAATAACTAACTGGTACTTTTATTGATGCAATATAAGTCAGCCGTATAAAATGGTGGGCCCTCGGGGGCTCGAACCCCGGACCAAGAGATTAAGAGTCTCCTGCTCTACCAACTGAGCTAAAGGCCCCACTTGAAGCAATGGGGTGGGTGACGGGACTCGAACCCGCGACGACCGGCATCACAAGCCGGGGCTCTACCAACTGAGCTACACCCACCACTGTACTGATTGATTCTAACATTACGCTTGATGGCGCGCCCGGCAGGACTCGAACCTGCAACAACCGGTTTAGAAAACCGGTGCTCTATCCGGTTGAGCTACGGGCGCATCAAAACGGTCGTTCTGTTAGTTAAAGTAAAATTAGCTGGTCGGGGCAGAGAGATTCGAACTCCCGACCCTCTGCTCCCAAAGCAGATGCGCTACCAGGCTGCGCTATGCCCCGCCGATGCCAGATTTTTCACCACGTATATTCAACATAAGCTGAATATTGCGCGGGATGCGATAATACGGGCGCTTTACATGGCAATCAAGCGTTTGCCTCAGGTATATTGAGGTCTCTAGTCCTTTCGGCAATTTCGGGAAGCTAATGAAAAGAACTATCCTTGCGCTACTACTCACTTTATCTTGCACGTTCACCTGTGCTAAAGACATGTTGCCAACTCATCCTCATGTCGAAGTAGTTACTACTGAAGGAACATTTAAGTTGGAATTAGATAGCAAAGCGGCACCACTGACGGTTGCAAATTTTCTCTATCTAGTCGAATCAGGATTCTATGAGGGTACGATCTTTCACCGAATCCTTCCGGGCTTCATGGCGCAAGGTGGCGGCTTTACACCTAACTTTAAAAAGAAAGACTTTAAAAAGACTATAGCTAACGAATCGGGTAACGGGCTTAACAATATACGCGGCACCATTGCAATGGCACGTACGAACGATCCACATTCTGCCTCGACACAGTTTTTCATCAATGTTGTCGATAACGTTCAACTAGATCCTATAAAGAGTGTTACTCAAGGTGGGTGGGGATATGCAGTTTTCGGATTTGTATTCGAAGGTATGGAAGTTGTAGACACTATTGTCAATGCTAAATCGCAATCAAATGGTCCTGGTGGTGCTCCAGCACCAATAGTGCCAATCATAATAAAAAAAATATCGCGTATCTCTTATAAATAATATGACAACTCTCTTCATATCTGATCTGCACCTAGAAGCTAACCGGCCAGAAATTGGTAAGCAATTTCTTAGCTTTCTTGATGGTGAAGCACGAGACGCAGAAGCGCTTTACATTCTAGGTGATCTATTTGAGATTTGGCTCGGCGATGATGATCCTAATCTTTATTATACTGGCATAAAAGTGGCCATCCGCAGACTGACAGATTCTGGTGTGCCAGTTTTTTTCATGCATGGTAATCGTGATTTTCTTATTGGCAAAATTTTCTCAAATGAAACTGGTGTAGAAATTCTCAATGATCCAGTCATCGTTGATTTGTATGGTCAGTCAGTACTTCTTAGTCATGGCGATACTTTATGCACCGACGACATTCAGTATCAAAAAATTCGAACGATGACTCGTAATCCTGATTGGCAGGCCATGATGTTGGCCAAATCTTTAGAAGAGCGCATCGCGTTTTCGGTTCAGGCCCGTAAAGACAGCATGACTCACAACAGCTCTGTTGGTGCTGAAATAATGGACGTTAACTTAGAGGCTGTAGTGTCGATGTTACGTAAGTTTGGAACTTCGATTATGTTGCATGGACATACACATCGACCAGATATCCATAATATTGATCTCGGCAATCAATTAGCGACCCGAATCGTATTAGGAGACTGGTTTGAACAAGGCAGCGTTGTTAGATGGGACGAAAATGGCCCGCGTCTGGAAGTTATGATTCGTTAGGACAACCTGAATGAAACCGAAACTCAGTATCTGGCCTTGATATTAAAGCGGCTTCAATCACCTTAAGCTCTTGAAGTCGACTCTCAAGCGCTGACTGATCTACACCACACTCAGTTCTTGCAAATAAGATGTAATGTTCAAAATGTCGTGCTTCTGAAGCCAATAGCCCAGCATAAAATTGCCCCAACTTCATAGGCAGACGCGGTGCAATTTTTGCAAATCGCTCACAAGAGCGCGCCTCTATTATTGCGCTAATCAATAGTAAATCAAGCAACTTTTCAGGTTCTTCCTTACGCACTGCATTCCTCAACTGGCCAGCATAGCGAGAAGCTTTTATTCTCTCAAACTCAATTCCCATTTCGTCCATGATCGACCTAACCTGTTCAAAATGACGCAATTCTTCGCGTGCCAGACGCGACATGCGCTGCACCAACACAGTACGATTTGGGTATCGATAGAGAAAGCCAAGGGCTGTTGACGCAGCCTTCAATTCGCAGTTCGCATGGTCCAGCAACATTTCTGGAAGCCGCCGAGCAGCAAGATCTAACCATGCCTCCGGCGTTTGGGCCTCCAGAAAAGACGCTATATTCTCTGGCACCTGAACCTTTAAAGTCATTTTACTTTCGCGCGCACCGCGTACACCTAAAGGGCGACAACATTGGGCTTTTTATCGTAATGAGCCTCACGTTTTTGCTTGGCCGCATCATTACGTCGCTCCTCAAGCTCATGCAAATATTCTTCTGTAACGTCTCCAGTTACATATTCGCCTGAGAAACACGAGGTATCAAATTCAGTAATACTAGAATTGCCATGTCGAACAGAGCGAACTAAACCATTCAAGTCCTGATAGATTAACCGATCGGCGCCAATTATCTCCTGAATCTCTTCTACAGTACGTCCATTTGCGATGAGCTCACTTGCAGCCGGCATATCAATACCATAAACATTTGGAAATCGAACTGGTGGCGCTGCTGAAGCAAAATAAACTTTTCTTGCACCGGCATCACGAGCTAGTTTGATAATTTGCTTCGAAGTCGTACCGCGAACAATGGAATCATCCAACAAAAGGACATTCTTGTTATGAAACTCTAAGTCAATGGCGTTGAGCTTTTGTCGGACAGACTTCTTTCTCTCTTCTTGACCTGGCATGATAAACGTGCGGCCGATGTAACGATTTTTTATAAATCCTTCGCGATACTTCACACCAAGATGATAGGCAACCTGTAACGCTGAAGTTCTGCTTGTATCAGGAATTGGAATAACAACATCAATGTCGTGATCTTTAAAATCTCGTACAATTTTTCCAGCTAACTGCTCACCCATACGCAATCGCGCTTTATAGACGGAGAGCTCATCTATGATCGAATCAGGTCGAGCAAAATAAACATATTCAAATATACATGGGGTATGCACTTTCGAGTCCGGAAAGTCATGGCAGTGTAATAACCTATTATTTTCAATAACAATACACTCACCTGGTCTAACATCCCGCAGACGCGAAAATTGCAGAACATCCAGAGCAACGCTTTCCGATGCGACCATATAGTCTTTATGCCCATGCTTTTCACGCTCACCCAACACAAGTGGACGAATACCATTCGGATCACGAAATGCGACAATACCAAAACCAACTATCAGTGCAACGACTGCATAACCACCCTTACAACGCTTGTGGAGGGCATCGACCGCATCAAATACGTTTTCAGCTGTTGGACTACCGTTAACGCGTATTTGTAATTCATGAGCCAGCACATTTAGTAGTACTTCGGAATCAGAGTCTGTACTCAGATGGCGGCGATCCTCACGAATAAGTAATTCGGCAAGGTCATCATGATTGGTCAGATTGCCGTTATGTGCAAGGCAAATACCATAAGGCGAATTGACATAGAACGGCTGCGCCTCTGAAGACTTTGAACCACCTGCAGTCGGGTAGCGAACATGGCCAATACCTAAGGTACCACACATGTCGGTCATATGTCGGCTATGAAAAACATCACGAACAAGACCGTTCCCTTTGCGCTTTTTTAATCCCTGCTCATCACTCCAGGTTACGATGCCAGCTGCATCCTGACCGCGATGCTGCATCACTGTCAGTGCATTGTACAAAGACTGATTAACAGGCTCACTACTGACGATTCCAACCACACCACACATGAAATATCTCTATGACTCCTCCGGCAACTGAACGGATAATTCATCCGCTATTTCGTCCGGTAATATTAATTCATAGCCTTTGGGTGCCATAACTTTGATCCAGTCAGCAACCACTTCAAAACGCGGAAGTAACTCAGACTCCAACCACCAGTCATCTTCACCAAAACCCGAAATTTGTCCACCAATTACAAATAGTGATGTCAACAATACTCCACGAATTGCACCAAATACAGCGCCTATCATTCGATCAAGGCAACCCAGCCCCGTTAAACGAATAACTTTTGAAATCCCAAAGCCCAAAAGACTACCTGCCGAAAGAATGACCACGAAAACAAGGGCTCCTCCCAACCAGGTCTGCATTTTTACAGAATTTAACCAGCCATCAGAGAATTTGCCAACATCCGAACCAAAACGCAACGATGCCCAAATCGCGACAACAAGCATTGCGATAGAGATAGCCTCTTTCACGAAACCACGCACGAACCCAATAATGATGGATGCGACCAACGCTATAGCTATAATTATGTCGATGATCGGCATCATGGGATGTCGTCTCGGTTCGGCATGATAAGGAATGAAATAAGATTCTAGCAGATCATTAAGGGTGTGGTAGCACTTCTCCCGTATAGCCGACCTTTAACAGTCTTACCGCCATTGCTTCAGCGCTTTGTCTATTCTTCTGCGGGCCGATGCGAACCCTATGCAATTGTCCAGAATCGCTCTGAAACTGACTCAAAAAGGCTGCATAGCCTTGCTTTCTGAGTTGTCTGTACAGCTTCTCAGCACTTTGTTTATTTGAAAAACTACCGAGCTGGACTGTCCACATACCTGTTGTTGATTGTGTCAATTTCGCGCTCGAAACTTGTTGTTCTAGTCGCACTTCGGTTGCTTTTGGAACTACAGAAACCTTTTCAGCCCTTTGTTCAATAATAGAGTTAGATGAAGACGTGATATTGGGCCCTGAATCAGTAACGACAGACTTTACAACGTCAACTTTGGAGCTGCTCACTATCGGCATTGGATTTGAGCGTTTCCTATCTAATATAACAGTCTTGGTATCCTGATCCTCCTGCCCTGGAAGTAAAACTAACTCAGAAAATGTATCACTTTCCGCTGGAGGACCGTCAAGAAATATCGGCACCACAAGGACAACAAAAATAACCAGAATAACTGCGCCAATAATTCGTTCTTTCAAAGCTCTTTCCATCATATTTTTGACCGTGATTCCATTGCTAATTGATCAAGGATGGGACCCACAGTAAAAAATGATCCCGTAACAAGTATTCTGTCATTTTTTGAGGTCTCTTGTCGGGCAAATTCGACAGCATTAGCTATAGAATCACTTACATGACATTCTTGCTTCGTCAAATTTGATATTCGACTTGCAAGCTTTTCGCTCACTACTGCACGCTCATTGTTGGCCGAAACAGTAATCCAACGATCAACCACTTCGACTAATGGCGCAATGATGCCATCGACGTCTTTGTCATTGAGTAAGCCAACTATTGCAAAATTCATATTACTTTTCTTGCATGACGACAAAGTCATAGCCAACGCTAAAGCAGCTGCCGGATTATGGGCTACGTCAAAAAACCACTCTATGCCGTCAATTGTTAATCGTTGTGATCGACCAGCCAAGCTCAGTGAAGGCAAAACGTAATTCAAAAGGTTAGCATCAATATTATCAATAAGATCAACAGCATCAAGCATAGCCAAAACTGCGGCCGCATTATGAATTTGAAATTCACCGAGTAGCCCAGGCTCTTTCAGCGATTCAAAATTGCCGTTAGGCCCATGCCAAGACCATCTTTTATTGTCGCCAACTTCCACTTTGAAGTCATGGCCCGCCAATAACAACTCAGTCCCAAGTTCACAGCTTTTTTGCTGGATAGCCTTTGGGACATTGCTACCACCATAAATCACTGGGATTCCTGAACGCATTATGCCGGCCTTTTCTGTAGCGATTGCCTCAATGTCATTGCCAAGCCAAGCACAATGATCAAGTGAAACATTTGTAATTAATGCAACCGCAGGTTCGATAGCATTAGTTGCATCGAGTCGTCCACCAAGACCAACCTCAAGTATCCAGACATCTAATTCAGCTTCAGCAAAAATGATCAATGCGGCTAGAGTGCCATATTCAAAATAAGTTAATTCTATATTTCCTCGAATTGCCTCTACTGCCTCAAATGCACTAATGATTATGTGATCATCTGCAGCCTTACCGTTGACAACGATACGTTCATTGTAACGACTGATATGCGGCGAGGTGTAGGCGCCAACAGAAAAACCAGACGCCCTTAATAAAGCATCTGTCATAGTGACACAGGAGCCCTTACCGTTAGTGCCACCAATCAATATAGTTTTTGATGGCTGTCGTAACTGAAGCTTATCCATCAGTAAGCGGACACGTGAAGTACCAAGGTTGATTGCTTTAGGCGAAAGCGTTTCGAGCCAAGCCAGCCAAACAGACAATGGCGCGCCAACTGGAAACAAAGAAATACTACTTTGCCGCGACGATACTCGGACAACCTTTGAACTTGGCCAACAAGGCGCCGATCTCTTCGCGTAAATTTCGACGATCAATTATTATATCGATAGCCCCATGATCCAGCAGAAACTCACTGCGCTGGAACCCCTCAGGCAGCCGCTCTCGAACAGTCTGCTCAATTACCCGCGGACCTGCAAAACCGATCAGTGCGTTGGGCTCAGCGATATTAACATCACCCAACATTGCAAGGCTCGCTGAAACACCGCCTGTTGTAGGATCCGTAAGTACAGAAATATATGGGCTACCCGTACTACTGAGTTTTGCCAATGCCGCAGCCGTTTTTGCCATCTGAAAAAGAGAGAACAATGCCTCCTGCATTCGCGCACCTCCACTGACCGAAAAAGAAATTAACGGTATATTTTTTTCGGCTGCATAGTTCGCAGCACGAGTAAAGCGCTCACCAACAACGGAACCCATTGATCCACCCATAAATGCAAAATCAAAAGCGCACACAACAACCGGGCGACCTAAAAGAGAGCCTGCCACACTAATTAACGCATCCTTCTCGCCAGTTTTCTTCTGAGCCGCAGTAAGTCGATCACGGTATCGCTTACTATCTTTAAACTTGAGTGGATCCTGAGGCTCAAGGTTCGCTGATAATTCAGTCTGCGAATCTGGATCAAGAAAATACTTGAGACGTTTTCGCGCACCAATACGCATATGATAATTACATTTAGGGCAAACCTGCAGATTTCGCTCGAGTTCGTTGCGATACAACTGAGCATCACAACGGGCACACTTAATCCATATACCTTCAGGTACTGATTTTGTGCGATTTTCTGTATTGATGCGTGAAGGCATCAATTTATCGAACCAACTCATATTGACATGATATCTATATAGTTTCTGTACAGCTAGTCAACGTCCACCGATACCGGTATACCAGCTGACGAAGGGTAATCAATAGATACCAGTGTCAACCCATGTGGTGGCGCTGCAATTCCAGCTTTCTTTCGATCGCGACTCTTTAAAACATCCGCCATCCAATTTCTATTCTTCTCTCCTGCGCCGATCATACTTAATGAACCAGTAATGTTTCGCACCATATGCTGCAAGAAGGCATTTGCAGACACTTTTAGTGTTATCCAATCACCATCACGTTTGACACTGATTTTTGTAATTCGTCGATATGCCGTATTGGCACGACATCCGGTCGCACGAAATGCAGAGAAATCGTGCTCACCAAGCAGGTATTGAGAAGCTTCATGCATATTCATTACGTCCAATGGTTTGTAGATCCACCACGCACGATGCCGATGAATCGCCGAACGCTCTAGGCGATTCAAAATTCGGTAGTGATAGTTTCGACCTGTCGCCGAGAAACGCGCATGGAATTCGTCGTCAACATGACGAGCCCACATCACGCTGATATCGTCAGGTAAACAACTGTTTGTTCCAAGTAGCCACCCTCGATCATCGCGCATACTCGTCGTATCAAAATGGATGACTTGGCCAGTCGCATGCACACCGGTATCTGTACGACCTGCACATGTAACATCGACAGAGTGGTCAGCGACGCTAGTTAGTGCTTCTTCGAGTCGCTGCTGTACTCCAAGGCCAGTCTTTTGTCTTTGCCAGCCATTATATACTGTTCCGTCATACTCAATACCGAGCGCAATGCGCATTTACTTACCTTACTTGAGGAGCTAATTGGGAAGAGAATCGTACAATTTTTGCGCTTGCTGCTTCTGAAGTTCATCGCCCTTGTTGAGCACTTCCTCCAGAATACTCCGCGCTCCGACAGAATCGCCCATATCAACATAAGCGCGAGCTAGGTCGAGCTTGGTTCCAACTTCCGTAGTTGTACGTGCTTTATTTAGATCACTACTCACATCTTCAGACTTAATCGTATCAGTCATTGTCGATTCAATAGTTGAATTTTCTGACATAACATCAAGGCCAAAGCCCTTATCTTGCTGCGCATCATGGTCCATGCCGAAACTTACGCGACTGGAGTCCATCCAGACATTCGCATCTGATGCATCACCATCATCCATATTAAGGTTCACATCTAGCCTACCTACCTGGTCGCCAGATTTGTCATTGACATTATCTTTCGTGTCATTGCTGCGTCGTATAAACCAAATAAGTAAGCTTATAAATAAAACCAATATTCCAATTATAATGCTCCAAAAATTAGTCAATAATTCGATCGTTTTATCAATGAAGCCCTTGTTAATAGTAGACGAGGTCCTAAGGACGGTTGACGATGGTGCAATGATTTCGGTAACTTCATCATCAAGTGTAGATTCATTACCGGTAACTAAAATATCAATTGAATTATCAGTTAAAAAGTTATCTATATCGGATTCGTCAACACTTCGTTCGTCGGACTGAAAATCATTACCAATATTCACAAGTTCCTGACGAGGTAACGCAGATTCATCACTGTAATAAATTTCTATCAAAGATAAATCATACTGATTAGAAGTACTAACGACTTCAAGTTCGTTGGTTTGCTTAGGCTCTTCCTGCTTTTGAGGCTGAGATTCGAAAGTCGCCGGCGCGTCAAAGCCGCTTTCATTTATATTTTTATCCAATGGTATGAATGTCAAACCAGTTCGTGAAGGCTCTTGCACAGCATATGCTGCTGCATCACGAACCCAGGCGCTATGCTGGCGCTGCACTTCATTAAGTGCGTCGCCACGATTAATCTGAAAAATCTCATTTGCAGTTGGTATACGCAAAGTCATACCCGCTTTGAGCATATTGACATTGTCAACAAAAGCCTCAGGGTTTGCATCAAAAATGGCTAGCATTGTCTGACTCATCGATGCACGAGAGTCTGGACGCATACGTAATGCAATACTCCATAGAGTGTCACCTAGGTTAACGACTATATCGCTTCCAGAATTATTAGTGCTGTAAACTGAATCAGCTTCATTGGATGCGGGCACTGATTGTAGTTGCGCTGAAGCCTCATAACTTAAAAAAATTAGGACGGGTAGCAACAAGAGACGAATGAAACGTCGCGACATAATCTATTTTTCCCCAAACACCAAAAAAACCCCATATATTGACATTATTTCTGGGGCAATCTTTGCCTTAACAACTATAGCTTAAAGGTAGTTTTTTGCCAATATTTCAGCAATTTGGACGCTATTTAGAGCAGCTCCTTTACGGATATTATCGGCCACCACCCAAAGATTTAATCCAGTCGGATGAGAGATGTCTTCTCGAATTCGCCCAACATAGACTGGATCATTACCCGAGCTTTCAGTAACTGCGGTTGGATATTGGCCTATATTCAAGCCATCAAGTACCTCTATTCCAGGTGAATTAGCTAATAATTCAGTCGCCACTTCAGTCGAAATCTTTTTGCGAGTTTCGATATGGATTGCCTCAGAGTGCCCAAAAAATACAGGAATTCTGACAGCTGTCGGATTCACAAGTATCGATTCGTCATTGAGGATTTTACGAGTTTCCCACACCATTTTCATTTCTTCTTTGGTGTAACGGTTTTCGAGAAATACATCAATATGGGGAATTGCATTAAACGCAATTTGCTTCGCGTCACCTTTGATGTCTATCGGACGGCCATTAAGAAGCATACTTGTTTGTCGAACAAGTTCTTCGAGTGCAGTCTTTCCTGCGCCCGATACCGCCTGGTAAGTGCAAACGTTTATACGCTCAATTCCAACCAAATCATAAATAGGCTTCAAAGCAACGAGCATTTGAATCGTAGAACAATTTGGATTGGCGATGATACCGCGATTTACATATTCCGAAATTGCATCAGGATTTACCTCCGGCACTACGAGTGGAATATCATCTTCATAGCGAAAATGAGATGTATTATCAATGACCACGCAACCGGCTGCTGCCGCTTTTGGTGCAAACTCCTCAGATATAGATCCGCCAGCTGAGAACAATCCAATCTGAACTTTAGAAAAATCAAATTCAGCGAGATCCTCTACCGTAAGTTTTTCTTGACCATAATCAATCTGATTACCTGCTGATCGCGCGCTTGCGAGCGCATATATCTTACCAATTGGAAATTTTCGTTGGTTAAGGATCTCAAGAATCGACTCCCCTACAACTCCCGTCGCGCCAACGACAGCTACATTATAGTATTTTGACATTATTTAGATTCCTGGTGTTTCCGACGAAACGTCAGCATTTTGAGCGCGATTGCGCAGATAATGATCCATGATGACGAGAGCAACCATCGCTTCAGCGATCGGTGTTGCCCGTAAGCCGACGCAAGGATCATGACGACCCTGCGTAACAATTTCGGTGTCTTTACCTTTTTTATCTATTGTTTTTCCTGGCACTGAAACACTGGACGTCGGCTTAAGTGCAAGACTGACAAGCAGGTCCTGACCTGACGAAATTCCGCCGAGAGTGCCACCTGCATCATTCTTACTGAAACCTTCAGCAGACATTTCATCTCGATGCTCACTACCTCGTTGCACAATAGAAGCAAAACCAGCACCAAGCTCAACACCTTTTACAGCGTTAATACTCATTAATCCGTGTGCGATATCAGCCTCAAGCTTGTCAAAAACTGGCTCACCGAGTCCCGACGGCATGTTGCTAACAATAACGGTAATCTTTGCGCCTATAGAATCACCCTGCTCTCGCAGCTCATCCATAAACTTATCGAGATCATCTATTCTGCTAGGATCTGCACAGAAAAACGCATTATCATCTACAGTAGATAAATCTTTTGCGTCCAACTCAATTGGACCAAGCTGAGAAAGATAGCCACGGACTTCAATATTCAGGCGCTCCTTGAGATATTTTTTAGCAATTGCCCCAGCAGCTACGCGCATCGTTGTCTCACGAGCTGACGATCGGCCGCCGCCTCGATAATCGCGAATGCCATATTTTTGTTGGTAAGCATAATCGGCATGGCCTGGTCTGAACTTATCTTTGATGTCGCCATAATCTTTTGAGCGCTGGTCCATATTCTCGACCAGCAAACCTATAGGTGTACCAGTAGTTTTATTCTCAAAAATACCTGACAGAATTTTCACTTGATCCGGCTCATCTCTCTGCGTGGTATGACGATTACGCCCGGGCCGACGACGATTCAGGTCAGTTTGAATATCGGCTTCAGATAGCTCCATACCAGGAGGACAACCATCCACAACACAACCGAGTGCACGCCCATGGCTCTCGCCAAATGTCGTCACTGTAAAAATTCGTCCTAAACTATTTCCAGACACTGCTATAAACCTTCTAAGTCATATTTAGTCAGCAAGAAAACGCCTGCGCCACCTGCTGAAAATTCAAGCCAAACAAAAGCCAGATCGGGATATGCCACCTCCAAAGCTTGTTGACTGTTACCAACCTCGCAGACAAGTATTCCATTGTCCGTCAAAAATCGCGAGGCATCTTGCAAAATTTTATGTATAGACTCCAAACCATCGCCACCTGCTTCCAGCCCCAACTTAGGCTCATGACGATATTCACTTGGCATTGTATCAATGTCATCCTGATTGACATAGGGCGGATTACTAACAATAAGATCGTACTGACGACCCTCATCAAGACCGATAAAAAAGTCAGATTGTATTAGCTCAATACGATCAGCCAGATCATGCTGATCAATATTGATAGCGGCTACCTGAAGAGCTTCCGGAGAAATATCCACTGCATCGACTCTCGCATTTGGAAAAACATAAGCAATCGCTATGGCAATGCATCCGCTGCCAGTGCCTAGATCGACGACTGCGTTGACATTACCAGCAATTAGCCAGGGCGAAAATTGTAAGTCAATCAGCTCTGCAAATGGACTTCTTGGTACCAACACCCGATCATCCACATAGAATTCATGTCCAGCGAAGAATGCTTGCTTCAGCAGATAAGCCACCGGCACTCGTTCATTAATCCTTCGACTTGCAAGTGCCGATACAGCAGACTCCTGCTCATCGTAAACCTTTGTCGCATAAGCAGCCTGCACATCTTTATACGAAAGCTGTAAAGTAGAGAACACTAGCCATGCAGCCTCGTCCAGCGGATTATCCGTTCCATGCCCATAAGAAAGATTCGATTGTTCGAAGCGTTCGGCGATTTCGCGTATTAGGTGCTCAACGTTCATAACTATGGAGAATCTATCACGCTCAAGACCTATCTGCCTGTAGAATTATAAGTTAGAGTATTTTTAATCACACGAAGAATCCCTTGCATGAACTACAAAAATATCCTTATTTCCATCTTACTTGGTACCACAGTCGCTACTGGAATTTTTTTAGCTGGAAAAGTTAATAATTCCACTGAGGCGCTCTCAGCTCTTATTATTCCAAAACCAATTGAATTACCGAATTTCTACCTACTCGATCAAGCCAATGAGCCAGTCACCGCTGATACATTTCGTGGACAGTGGGATCTCGTTTTTTTCGGCTTCACAAATTGTCCAGATATTTGCCCTACCACATTGCAAACTCTCACTACAGTTAAACATGAACTCAAAAAAGCCAAATCAAAAACACTGCCACGAATAGTCCTTGTGAGCATTGACCCACAGCGCGATACACCCACAATACTTGGTAAATATGTAGGTCACTTCGGAAAAAATAACCTCGCGGTAACTGGAAAAATTGACGAAATTATCAAACTTACATCTGCACTAGGAATATATTTTGAAAAAACAACAGTTGATGATGAAAACTACAGCGTCAATCATTCGGCTGCTGTTTTGTTAATCAATCCTGATGCAGAGCTCTCAGCACTCTTTAGTGCACCTCATTTACTGGCCAATTATGTGAACGATTTACCAGTGATAATAGGTGATCGTTAATGTGCTCTACTCTGAATCCACTACCTTTATTTACTTTATTCGTTATGTGCTCATTTCTTTACTCTTGCGGGAATTATGATGAGCCGCCATTAGTAGCAACCAACATTGCCATAATTGAACCCATAACGGGAAAATCAGTTAGCGCAGGATATATTACGCTCATTAATAACACGCATGCATCGATTGAATTAACACATGTTGACAGTCCTGACTTTGAATCAATCGAGATACATGAATCGACTGTGGATAATGGCATCGCAAAAATGCGTCAAATCAACTCACTGTTCATCAAGGCTGGTTCGGCATTAAATTTGGAGCGCGGTGGTAAACATTTAATGTTAATGCGCCACACTGGCTCCTTAGGAACTATTTCTTTAAATTTTTACAGTGGGGAACTTCTTTTACTCAGTTTGCAAACATCCTTCACTGCAGGGACTCACTAATGCTGGCTAGAATATTTATAGCATTTCAGTATCTTTTACCAAAGCACCTTGTAACGACACTCCTGTATCGAGTCACGAGAATTCGCCATATAGGAATTAAAAATCTTCTCATCACAAAATTTATCAATCTTTATAACGTCAACATCGACGAAGTAAAACTAAGTGTCCCTGATGATTTCGACACCTTTAATGATTTTTTCGCGCGTGAGTTATACGATAATGCACGCACCATCGATAACAGCGAAAACAGCATCATTTCACCAGTCGATGGAACTGTCAGCTTCGCTGGAAAAATTAAAAATGGCAGTATTTTTCAAGCAAAGCGAATAAATTATTCGCTTGATGACCTTTTAGCAACCGATCTAGAACAAGCTAACGCCTATATCAATGGAACGTTCGCAACCATTTACCTTGCTCCTTATAACTATCACCGCATCCACGCCCCCCTAAAAGGTAATCTTATCGCCGCACGTTACGTTCCTGGCGATTTATTTAGTGTAAATCCGGCAACAGTTGAACGAGTGAAGGGTCTCTTCCATCGAAATGAACGTCTTGTGATGCATCTCAAAACAGCTCATGGTCCAATCGTCTTGATTTTCGTCGGTGCGCTCAATGTTGGAAGTATTTCGACGCCTTGGACTGGCCAGATTCGTCCACGAAAGCATGGCGTTGTTGACGTACTCGACTTATCACGTCATCCCTCAAGCCTTAAGAAGGGTGACCTATTAGGCTGGTTTAATATGGGGTCGACAGTGATAATGTTAATGTCAGAGGGTATTTGTGAGTGGAATAAAAATATGCAACCGGGCGAGTCACTTCGTATGGGCGAAGCAATAGGTCAATTATTTTATACTGAAAAGTGAGCGACTAGCCGCCAATCTCTAAGCCTTAAAAGGCTGCTAATAGATTATTATTATTTAACTCGAGAAACGTACTCGCCTGATCTTGTGTCAACCTTGATCATCTCATTCTGGTCAACAAATAAAGGAACACGTACGACTGCACCGGTTGATAACTTTGCAGGCTTCACTCCACCGCTAGCTGTATCACCCTTTAAGCCCGGATCTGTTTCAACGATTTCGAGCTCAACAAAATTAGGGGCTTTCACTATTAGTGGCAAATCATTCCAAAGTGTCATTCCACAAATATCTCCATCGGTAATCCAGTCTTTCGAATTACCAATCGCGACAATATCCGCCGCATACTGCTCATAAGTATCTGACATCATGAAATGCCAAAAATCTCCGTCCGAGTATAAATACTGCATACTAGTTTCTACCACATCAGCCGCTTCAATGGACTCACCTGACCTAAATGTCCTATTGATTGTCTTACTTGTTTTGAGATCCTTAATACGAACGCGATAAAACGCCTGTCCTTTCCCTGGCTTTACAAACTCATTTTCGATAATGATACAAGGATTGCCATCCACAACAATGCGCATGCCTGACTTAAATTCGCTAGTACTATAATTAACCATAAATTTCGCTCTATACTAAAAACCTATTGGGCGAAGACGAAACGCCATTTTACAAGTGTCTGCTGACTCTATTGATTTTTGATGATTAACTAATACCCTCTAGACGCTCTACTTTGCGCCAACCCTTTGGCAGCATGGTGCCGCGCAATGCTCTATCGGCATAGTAATCGTCGAGATCATTCCATTTGATCGTCATCGTGCGAGTGCCAGTGTGTACCTTAAGGACACCATTTTCTGGAATGACTGCTGTTGATACCATGACTTCATCACCGCTCTTGTATTTAGGGCCAGGGATATTGATTAGCTTATTGCCTTTACCTTTAGCTAGCTCAGGCAATTCTTCCATTTCAAACAATAATAAGCGCCCGATAGAACTCACCGCAGCAATTAAGCATTCGCAATCCAATGGAACCATAGCAGGAATTAAAGCCTTCCCAATTACTGGAACCTTAAGAACTGACTTACCAGCTTTGTTTCGCGATACCAGATCGCTCAACGTCGCAATGAAGCCATAGCCGGCATCGCTTGTAAGTAAGTATTTCTGTTTATCTGCACCGATCATTGTGCCACAAAAAACCGCGCCATCAGGTGGCTTAAAGCGACTGGATAATGGCTCACCCTGTCCACGTGCAGACGGCAGTGTTCCCACCATTAGGCTATATACACGCCCAGTACTATCAATAAACATTGCCATTTGATTGCTTCGACCTTTAGCCGCAGCGAGATATGTATCGCCCGAACGATAATTCAGCGTCTCTGGATCAATTTCATGGCCCTTCGCCGATCTTGCATAGCCTGCTCGCGACAGCACTACTGTAATCGGCTCACTTGCGACTAATTGAGTCTCATCGATTGCTTGTGCGGCCGCCCTCTCGATAATAAATGTTCGTCGAGCGTTGCCATATGCTTCAGCATCCTCAAGAATCTCTTTCTTAATTAGCGTTTTCATGCGAGCTGGGCTATTAAGTATTTTTTCCAGAGTGTCACGTTCTCCATTCAACTCGTCCTGTTCCCCTCGAATTTTTATCTCTTCAAGTTTAGCTAGATTACGTAGTCTTAAATTCAAGATCGCCTCTGCCTGAATGTCCGATAGCTTGAAGTGCTTCATGAGAATAGGTTTCGGCTCATCTTCCTCGCGAATAATCACAATGACTTTATCAATACTAAGATAAGCAACTAACAAACCATCAAGAATATGCAGTCGATCTTTAACTATCTGAAGACGATGACTGAGCCGAAGTGTGACTGTATTTTTACGAAACTTTAGCCATTCTTTTAGAATCTCAAGTAGGTTGAACAGCCGTGGACGGCCATCAAGACCGATAATATTCATGTTAACTCGAACTGTACGCTCAAGAGAGGTCGTGGAAAACAGATGTGACATTAGCTGCTCTACATCCGTACCTCGCTTCTTACTTATTACAAGACGAGTCGGCTCTTCATGGTCTGATTCATCACGAAGGTCATCGACCTGAGGTAATTTTTTCGAGCGCATTTGGGTGGCAATCTGCTCTAACAGCTTCGCACCTGATATCTGATGTGGAAGTGAAGTTACAACAATATCGTTACCTTCCATTCTATAGGAGGCACGCAACCGCAACGTACCACCACCAGTTTCGTAAATCTCCTTTATATCAGCTGCTGCGGATACGAGCTCGCCACCCGTGGGATAGTCAGGTGCCTTAATGTGTATCATTAAATTGGCAACAGTTGCTTTCGGGTTATCAATTAGATGCACCAATGCACTCGCTACTTCTTTAAGGTTATGAGGTGGAACATCAGTTGACATACCGACAGCGATACCCATCGTTCCGTTCAGAAGTAGGTTTGGCAATCGAGCTGGTAATACATCCGGCTCTTTGAGGGTACCGTCAAAGTTCGAAGACCATTCAACAGTGCCTAACCCGAGTTCTTGCAATAGGCTCTTAGCATATGGAGCCAATCTTGACTCTGTATATCGCATTGCAGCAAAAGACTTCGGATCATCAGTCGACCCCCAATTACCCTGTCCGATTACGATTGGATGTCGATAGGAAAAATCCTGTGCCATCAATACCATTGCCTCATAACAAGCAGAATCACCATGTGGATGAAATTTACCAATGACATCACCGACTGTCCGAGCCGATTTCTTAGGTTTCGATGATGCGGATAAGCCTAATTCACTCATCGCGTAGATAATACGTCGTTGTACAGGTTTCAGGCCATCACCGATCTGTGGCAATGCACGATCTAAAATAACGTACATCGAGTAATCGAGATACGCCTGTTCGGTATAATCCTTGAGTGTTTGCTGTTCAACGCACTCAAGATTCAATCTATTTTGCATATCACTCATACCTCAGCAAGATTACCTTTAGACTCAAGCCAGCTGCGACGATCTTTTGAGCGTTTCTTTGCCAAAAGCATATCCATCGTTTGATCCGCTTCATTGCTCGCATCGATCGTCAATTGTGCAAGGCGTCGTGTATCGCAATGCATCGTCGTCTCACGCAGTTGCCCAGGATCCATTTCGCCGAGCCCCTTAAAGCGAGTAACAGAAACTTTGCCTTTCTTCTTCTCATTTTCGACTCGATCTAGGATACCTTTCCGCTCTGCTTCATCTAATGCATAAAAGACTTCTTTACCAACGTCGACTCGATACAATGGCGGGATTGCGACGTATATATGGCCCGCTAGAATGAGTTCGCGAAAATGTTTTAAGAAAAGTGCGCACAGCAATGTTGCAATGTGAAGGCCATCAGAGTCTGCATCAGCCAGGATACAGATCTTATGATATCGCAAGCCGCTGATATCATCGCTACCAGGATCGACGCCAATAGCGACCGAAATATCGTGAACTTCTGCAGATGCCAGAATTTCTCCAGTCTCAACTTCCCAAGTATTCAGTATCTTGCCGCGCAATGGCATGATCGCTTGAGTATTACGGTCACGCGCCTGCTTCGCCGAACCACCAGCAGAGTCACCTTCCACCAAAAACAATTCGCAAAGCTCAGCTTCTTGTGATCGACAGTCCGCCAATTTTCCAGGCAATGCCGGACCAGAAATAATTTTCTTACGAACGACTTTCTTTGCGGCTTTCAGGCGTTTTTGTGCTTTATGAATAGCAAGCTGGGCAATAAGGTCTCCGGTTTCAGGATACTGATTCAGCCAAACTGAGAAATTATCCTTGATAACTCCAGCAACAAATGCAGCTGACTCTCTCGAGGATAATCGCTCCTTAGTTTGACCAGAGAACTGCGGATCCTCAATTTTCGTGCTCATGACAAAATTCAGTCCATCCCAAACGTCTTCCGGTGCGATAGCTACTCCGCGTGGCAACAAACCACGAAATTCACAGAACTCACGTAACGAGTTGGTTAAACCCGTCCGCAAACCATTAACATGAGTTCCACCTTGAGGAGTTGGGATTAGATTTACATAACTTTCAGTAACACTAGCGCCAACATCAATGGTCCAAACAAGAGCGCAGTCAATGGCTTCGTTATTTCCTTTTACACTACTAGAAAATGGTTCAACTGGAAGCGTTTCACCTTCGCTAATTTCCTCAAGTAGATACTCTTTAAGGCCACCTGAATAAAGCCATTCAATCTTTTCTTCCGTTTTTTCAATTTTAAGTCTGACGGTCACACCAGGACAAAGAACAGCTTTCGCTTTCAATGCATGCTTTAGTTTACTTACCGAAAACTTGGCAGAATCAAAATACTGCTCATCAGGCCAAAATCGTATGGTCGTTCCAGTATTAGATTTGCCAACAGTACCTACAACTTCGAGCTTGCCGCGCTTCTTCCCGCCCGTGAAGCTCATATTGTATTCCTTGCCACCTCTGCGAATCCAAATTTCTAAACTCTTGGATAATGCATTGACAACGGATACGCCAACGCCATGTAGACCACCGGAGTATTGATAATTATCGTTATTAAATTTTCCACCGGCATGCAGACGAGTAAGGATCAGCTCAACGCCAGGGATTTTTTCCTTGGGGTGTTCATCAATGGGCATGCCACGCCCATCATCCGACACTTCAAGCGAGCCATCTTTGTATATAGAGACTTCCAGCTTCTTACAGTGACCCGCAAGAGCTTCATCAATACTATTATCGATGACCTCATGGGCCAAGTGATTTGGTCGCGTCGTATCGGTATACATACCCGGCCGTCGCCGTACAGGCTCCAGCCCACTAAGGACTTCGATGTCTGCAGCATCGTATCGTTTACTCATTGATAGCCCAGAAAAATACCTAGCGGTATTTTATCCTGAATGACTAATGCATGCACTCGCAATACTTACTCATGACAAATCATTTATTAACGACGCACGAACTGCTTCACTAACGGGGCGAACTTCAACCATATAATTTTCATGATCAATACCAGCGATCAATGGGGCACCTGACTTCAAAGCCGTCGATTGCTCGGAAGGGAGCTCGAAGCGCATAAAGTGTACTGCTGAAGTCTTATGGTCATCGGACCTTTCAATATCCTCATCAGCTACCGCAAATAGTCGATCGAAATCAGCGACTTGAACATAGACCCGACTTTCAATTCCAAGGAGTCGACTCAACATTTTCTTACGTTCTTCAACCTCAGGAAATTCAATCATGAAGGTTGCCTTCCAGTTGGAGCCATCAGGTATTAGTGGATTGTATGCATCAAGCTCTTCATTAATGCTATCTGCCTCAAATATTTTCTCGATCCTCAGCATTTCCTGAATCTGATAATGCATCGTCAACCGATCCTCAAAATACAGAACAGCATTGGTACCAAGGTCCAATCGTCGGTCTTTTTTGTGAACCATAACTCTGTCACGGAAGGCCAATCGCTGTTCAGCATATTTTTCCAGACTCAATAAGTCTTCGCGCATTATTTTTCTCATATTAAACTCCGTAAGCACTGCGTAATAAACTCATTGGGTTGATGGCGTCATGCTCTTCCACTTCTTGTGCGATCTGCTCTGCCGCCATTGGGCAGTCACTTACAAAGTAATTAGCATCAGCGCGTTTCAACTTATTAACCGCTGGGCGCGCAATTTTCTTGGATATATCATGAAATTCTTTCTTAACTGCATAAGTCCCATCATGTCCTGAGCAGCGTTCGACGACTTCTACTTGAGTCCCCGGAACCAATTGCAAAATATCACGAGTTTTAAAGCCAATATTTTGAACGCGTAAATGACACGGCACCTGGTAGGAAACTTTCCCCAAAGTTTTTTCAAACTCTGTTTTCAATTCGCCACTCTTATGTCGCAACATCAGATATTCAAAGGGGTCATATATTGCATCACGCACTTTCGCAACGTCCTCATCTTCGGGGAACATTAATGGTAGTTCCTGCTTGAACATAAGTGTACATGACGGAATTGGCGTCACTATATCCCAACCTTTGTCAACCATAGCGGCAAGAATAGGAACATTAATATCTTTCGCTTTTGCAACCGCTTCAAGATCGCCAAGCTCCAACTTCGGCATTCCACAACACGATTCTTTTTCAGCTAATGCCATTGGAATATTGTTATGTTCAAAAACAGCAACTAAGTCCTCATCAATCTTGGGATGATTACGATTACCGTAACAAGTGGTATAAAGAACAACCTTGCCCCTCGTTTTATCTGTAGGTTTTACGTCAATAGGCACTGCGGCCTCAAGTCTCGACAAACGTTTACGTGCTGTCTTTGAATGATAAGTTGGTACTGGTGCTTTGTGATGAACACCAAGAGTCGCTTCCAATAACTTTCGTCCAGCTTTACTTTGGTTGGTTGCATTAACTATATCGACCACTATCGGGATTCCTGCGAGCTTTCCGACAGTATCAGTAGCACTAAGTATTTTATCGCGGACCGGAGCACCATCTTTCTTAAAACGAGCTGCTTTTGCCCGTAACATTAAATGTGGGAAATCGATATTCCATTCATGCGGCGGCACATATGGACATTTCGACATGTAGCACATGTCACAGAGGTAACAATGATCGACAACATCCCAGTAAACCTTCCTAGGAACACCATCAACTTCCATTGTGTCTGATTCATCAACAGCATCAAACAGAGTCGGAAACGCATTGCAGAGATTAAAGCAACGACGACAGCCGTGACAGATATCAAAAACACGCTCAAGCTCCTCATAAAGAGGCTCTTCGGCATAAAATTCATCTGATTGCCAATCCAAGGGGTGCCGAGTCGGCGCCTCTAGACTGCCTTCGCGCCCTGTGCTAGACAAGCAATTTAATCGTCAAGGGTATCAAGTGCTTTCTGGAAACGATTGGCATGCGAACGCTCAGCCTTAGCCAGCGTTTCAAACCAATCCGCAATCTCATCAAAGCCTTCATCACGAGCAGACCTAGCCATACCTGGGTACATGTCAGTATACTCATGTGTCTCACCCGCTACTGCTGCAGCAAGATTGTCCGCAGTAGAGCCGATTGGGAGTCCCGTTGCTGGATCGCCTGTCTCTTCGAGGTATTCGAGATGGCCATGTGCATGTCCAGTTTCACCTTCCGCAGTGGAGCGAAAAACAGCGGCGACATCGTTGTAACCCTCTACGTCAGCTTTTGCCGCAAAGTAAAGGTAACGGCGGTTGGCCTGCGACTCTCCTGCAAAAGCATCCTTAAGATTTTGTTCAGTTTTACTGTCTTTCAATGACATTTTCGAGCCTCTCAATTAAGAAAAATTCTTATTAAATAAGTTCTAAATTATATTCCATTTAATCAAATTTTTTGAGTGCAGCATAATGACATAGGCGTATGAATTTACTTGGTATTTTGAGAACGATTCTCATTGCGCCCTGCAGTCCGCGTCACTAGGTTATACTCTATGATCATGACATTAATCTAAGCCGTTATGAACGATAAAATTCTTTCAATTACCACCAATAAAATGTGTGGTAGTTCCGCAAATTCAATCTAAAAGAGCGGCTTAAATATGCGACTATTATTCTATCAAACACACTATCATTGACGGGCAATGGACTCGCCTGTAGCGTAAGCGAACTCCCTAATTCGGATAATTTAATGACTCCCAAGAAAAAAATAAACCTCGAAAAATCTCTCGCTGATCTCGAAGCTCTGGTGAATGAACTTGAGTCTGGGGATTTACCATTAGAAACAGCAATGAAAAAATTTGAGGAAGGCATCAAACTTACTCGAGGGTGCCATTTAGCCCTAAAAGAAGCTGAACAAAAAGTTGAAATCTTATTAGAAGGCAACGGGTCGGAAAAACTTACAGACTTCAATATTGATGACGGCGACGAATAATATTATGGATTAATGTATTTGAATAAAGATTGAATTATTTATGAAGTGCCTAAGCACTGGCATCAAAAACACTCATTAAAACTAATAAAATAACGGCATATAGAGCAGCTACAAGGTCATCCAGCATAATTCCAATACCTCCACCTATTTTGCGATCTAGGTTCCTAATCGGCCAAGGCTTTACAATATCCATAAATCTAAATAATACAAACGCTAGAACCCAACCAGTCAATGAGGATGTCGCCGCAATTAATGTGAAATACATTCCGACAATCTCATCCCAGACGATACCGCTATGGTCATGAACGTGAATCCGTCGCGCACTCTCTCCGCATATCCAGACTCCGACCAATGTAGCACTTAATGCAATGATCAATTGAATATAAAGTCCAAAGTCCATAGTGAGCCAAAATGAAAGCACACCAATTAATGATCCGAAGGTACCGGGTGCAAAGGGTGCTAAGCCAGTTCCAAAACCAAATGCCAAGATATGCAATGGGTCGGTCATCACAGTTCGTATGAGATTATCGTTTGGTGTACTCATTTAAAGTGGCAGTATCCGCTATCATCAACTTCTAAAATATCATTATTTAAACGACATGTGAGTTGCTTTGAATTATTGACCTTCCCAATTCGGGTGACATCAGAAATCAGGGCAACATCAGCATCATTTGCGGTGAAACAAAGTTCGTAATCATCGCCTCCAGATAATGCAAAATGATGGCATTGATTATGATTGAAACATTTCGCCAATGCTTCTGATATGGGGAGTAATCCTACATCGAGTTCAGCCCCCACATTACTCACGGCGAGCATTTTATTGAGGTCGCCTATGAGGCCATCTGAAATATCGATAGCGGCAGTCGCTCTACCAACAAGCGCCTTACCAATTTGGAGCCGAGGCGTCGGCCGCAAAAATCGCTGCCTGAGCTCGTCATCAGTTTCGTTGCGCTCTAGTAGATAAAGACCACCAGCAGCATCGCCAATGGTACCGGTAACATATATTCCATTCCCAGCCATCGCACCACTACGAAGTAAGGCCGCTCCAGTAGCAATTTCACCAGTAATACTTATCGTCACTGTGACAACTGGACCAGCAGTTATGTCCCCACCAACTAGTGTAACCTTATAGCGATCTGCCGCTTCATGAAGGCCGTTTGCAAATGCCTCAATCCACTGTTGATCTACCTCATTGAGTGTCAGTGCCAAGGTCATCCACTTAGGTGTCGCACCCATCGCCGCGATATCAGAAAGGTTAACCGCAAGCGCTCTGTAAGCGATATCCGCGGGATCTGTTTGAGGGAGAAAATGTGTACCCTCAACCAGGGTATCAATAGCCTGAACTTGCTGCATATCTGGATTTGGCGCCAGAATAGCAGCATCATCGCCTATACCAACTATTACATCAGATACGGCGCTCTTGCGATCAAAATAGTGGCGAATAAGTTCAAATTCATCCATTGCCGCGTATTTTAGCCTTGTACCTTAGTCTCAATTTCTCGAAATGACTTTGCGGCTATATCAAGACAGGCATTGATGTATTTATGGCCTTCTATCGAGCCAAAGCGCTTGGCTAGATTTACGCCTTCATTGATAACCACTTTGTATGGAATATCGATACGCGACTCGAGTTCATATACACCAATCAATAGAATCGCAAGCTCAATAGGATCCAGTTGCGCTAAAGGACGATCAATCAACCCATCAACCTTCTTTTCAAGCTCACGCTGAGTACTGCTGATCGCTTTGAACTGCTCATTGAAGTAAGCCTGATCAACACGCTTATAAGCTGCTTGGTCTTGGAATTGAGACATCAACTCTGATGTAGAATGACCAGCAATCTGCTTTTGATACAAAGCCTGAACCATCAGCTCACGAGCACGTGTCCGGGTACCGGCTCCCTTATCTCCCGCTTTAGGCATCAATCTAGTTGGCGCAAGATATTGATCATTTCAATAACGGCCAAAGTAGCTTCTTCACCTTTATTACCAGCTTTCATACCCGACCGCTCAATCGCTTGCTCTATTGTATTAACCGTGAGAACGCCATTACCTATTGGTATTCCATATTTTTGAGCTATAACAGTGATGCCTTTTAAACATTCGCCAGCCACATAGTCGAAGTGCGGCGTATCACCTCGGATGACGGCACCAAGAGCGATGATGCCGTCAAAACGCCGAGTTGAAGCAACCTTATCGATTGCTAATGGCATCTCAAATGCACCAGGTACACGAATTATTTCGATATCACCATCACTCGCACCATGCTGCCGGAGACAGTGCAAGGAGCCCTTGATCAGCGATTCTACGATGAAATTATTAAAGCGCGCTGCAACGATAGCAAAACGACCACCTCGTATAACAACGTCTCCTTCAGTGCTTTTAATCTTGTTCATGATATTGCGCTACCCTCAAACATATTCGGTTATTTCGAGGTCGAAACCAGAAATCGCATACAATTGTTTAGGTGCTGATAATACACGGATTTTACGCAGGCCGAGGTCTCGTAATATCTGTGCACCGATTCCATATGTGCGTAGGACCTCATTACCAGAACGACGCGATCTAAGCTCGTCATGCCGCAATCCTAGCGTCTCAACAGAATCCATAAAATCGCGTGAAGATTCCTGATCACGTAACAGCACGATAACACCAGCTTCTTCTTCCGCAATGCGCTTTATTGCATCACTCAATGGCCAGCCAAGAGACTGACTTTTCACACCAATGACGTCGCCAAGAGTATCTTGAATATGAACCCGAACGAGAGGAGCGTCAACCGAATCTAAATCACCCTTAATCAGCGCCATATGAACAGCATGATTTACAAGATCGTCATAAAGATACAGCGTAAATTCACCATGCTGTGTCTCAACCACATCTTCAGCGATTTTTTCAACATTGCGCTCCGTATCTAATCGATATCGAATCAAGTCAGCAATTGTGCCAATCTTGATATCATGTGCCTTAGCGAAAATTTCGAGATCGGGGCGACGAGCCATACTTCCGTCTTCTTTTAAGACCTCGACGATCGCTGCCGCAGGTTCCAATCCAGCGAGTCGAGCCAAGTCGCATCCAGCTTCAGTGTGTCCTGCACGAGTTAAAATACCGCCCGGTTGCGCCATTACCGGAAAAATATGGCCAGGTTGACGTAGATGCTCTGGCTTCGCATGCGGCGCTACAGCTGCCTGAATTGTGCGCGCACGATCATGCGCCGAAATTCCAGTGGTTATACCTTCAGCTGCTTCGATCGAGATTGTAAAGTTCGTCGCATGATGCTGATCAGTGTCACTCACCATTAATGGCAAGCGCAGCTGCTTACAACGATCTCGCGAAAGCGTGAGGCAAACCAAGCCACGTCCATGCGTCGCCATATAGTTAATGTCTTCAGGCCGAACTTTTTCGGCCGCCATGATCAGGTCACCTTCATTTTCACGATTTTCATCATCAACCATGATTACCATTTTGCCGGCCTTTATATCGGCAATAATGTCTTTGATGTCGGCGAAGGAGCTATTCAATACACTAGGATGAGTTGTTGTGTTATCAGGCATAGCCATTAACCTCGAGAAGATCGAGTGAAATTGTGTTGTCATCTTTACTAGTCAACCGCTCTAGATATCGAGCAAGTAGATCAACTTCGACATTCACGATGGTGCCAACTTCATAGTCATTCATAATTGTCACATCTGCGGTGTGAGGAATAATATTCACTTCAAAAGTATTTCCCGATACTTCATTGACGGTAAGACTTACCCCATCAATGCAAATTGAGCCTTTTTTGGCGACATAGTGCGCGTATTCAGTTGGAATTTCGATCTTAAACCTGATTGACCGCGCATCCACCGATCTCGATTTTACGCATCCAACACAATCAACATGTCCACTCACTAAATGACCACCTATGCGTTCACCAAAGCTGACAGCGGGCTCCAAGTTAACACTCCCACCAACAAAAAGCCTATCCAACGCTGTAACCTTGAGTGTTTCAGTCGACACATCAGTATCGAATCCACTCTTCTGAAATGCTACTGCCGTCAGACAAACACCGTTAATCGAGATACTCTCACCAATCTCATAATCATCCCAAGATAAGCCGTCAGAACTAACGCTAAGCCGAACATCACCACCCCGAGGCTCTATTGCAGCAATAAATCCCTTAGCTTTTATGATCCCTGTGAACATTAATCAGCCCAGTTTAAGTGTGGCGGTAATCCGAGTATCCGGTCCAAATCTGCGAGTATCGGTAATCATAAGGTCTTTACGGTCAGCAAGTTTAGTCCAGGAAGGTGTACTAACAAGCTTCATTGTCTCACTACCCATGATATGGGGTGCCTGGTAAATCACAAGCTCATCGACTAGATTTCTTTCTAGTAGATGCCCCGAAAGACTTAGGCCAGCCTCAACAAGTACATTGTTTATACCTCTAACTGCAAGCTCCATGAGAACCTCATTCACATCAACGCGACCGTTAAAACTTGAAAATGAAGCGACTTCAACATTCGAACTAAGTAAACTTTTTGAATTACGATTATCGGTACAGCACAACAGTGTCACTCCCTCAAGGCCCAGCATCGCTGCGGATGCAGGAGTTCGCAAATAACTATCAAGAACGACTCGAATCGGCTGGGTCCCGCATGTCTCAAAATTTGCAGCTCGAACAGTCAACGATGGATCGTCTACCAGAACAGTACCGATACCGGTCATAATGGCCCCCGAACGTGCACGTAATCTTTGCACATCCGCACGGGCGGCCGAACTCGTGATCCACTGGCTCTCTCCACTTGCCATAGAAATCGCGCCATCAATACTCGTTGCTAACTTCAATTGAACGAAAGGGCGCTGCCTGCCAACTCTCATCAGAAACCCTCGATTCAACTCCTCCGCCGCCGACTTCATTAGGCCACACTGAACTTCGATACCAGCCTCCACCAGACACTTCAAGCCATCACCAGCTGAACTCTGAAATGGATCATAAATTGATGCGATGACCTTGCTAACACCAGCTTTTATGAGCGCCTCACAACATGGTGGTGTTTTACCATGATGTGAACAAGGCTCTAACGTCACATAGGCTGTTGAGCCTCGAGCTTTCTCACCAGCACGCTGAAGTGCATTAACTTCAGCGTGAGCTGAGCCCGTTTTTTCATGCCACCCTTCACCAACAATCTCATCGTCTTTTACCAATACGCAACCAACCATTGGATTTGGATGTGCCGTATATTGGCCACGCTCAGCCAAACGTAATGCACTCGCCATATATACGTAATCTTGAGATGTGAACGATGACATAAAAATTATTTTTTGTTTTTCTTACCAAGTAATTCAGGCAATAATGACATCTGTTCGCGACTGGCAGCTTTTTCAGAAATTTTCTGTAGATTTTTAATTTCGTCTTCAAACTCTGTAATGTCCTGAAAACGTCGATAAACAGATGCAAAGCGAACATAAGCAACTTCATCGAGTTCATGTAATTCCTGCATTACGAGCTCACCAATTAATCGAGAAGGAACTTCGCGCTCACCCATTGTTAGTAGTTTGTGAATCAAGCGACCGATTGATTGTTCTAGCTCGTCACTAGCCACCGGGCGCTTTTCAAGCGCACGTACCATACTGAAACGCAACTTAGCTTCGTCAAACGGCTGCCGACTATTATCTGACTTAATAAGCCGAGGCATAACCAGCTCAGCTGTCTCAAAAGTAGTAAATCTCTCATTACATGCGAGACATTGACGACGCCTGCGAATTTGCCGACCATCGCCCGCCAGACGCGAATCGATTACTTTGGTTTCTTCATTGGTGCAGAACGGACAATGCATTTAATTTCAGGGTCAAGCGTAAACCGGGAACCGTGCACATAACTCAAGTACCTTATTTCGGGTGCGCTCAACTACTTCCTCATTATTGAGATCATCCAGTATATCTGCTATCCAGTGTGTGAGCTGACGAGTTTCATCTACACCAAAGCCGCGAGTAGTGATCGCCGGTGTACCAAGACGCAAACCACTGGTAACAAATGGTGACTGTGGATCATTCGGAACAGAATTTTTATTCACTGTAATAAATGCACGACCGAGGGCGGCGTCCGCTGCCTTACCTGTAAGGCCTTTCTCCATCAGACTAACCAACATAAGATGATTATCGGTGCCTCCAGAAATAATAGGATAACCGCGCTCAATTAATACAGTCGCCATAACTTTTGCGTTCGCACAGACTTTTCCCTGATATTTCTTGAAATCAGGCTCTAGAGCCTCCTTCAGAGCGATGGCCTTAGCTGCGATGACGTGCATCAAAGGGCCGCCTTGGGTTCCTGGAAATACCAGCGAATTAAATTTCTTTGTCAAAGCATCATTTGCTCGCGCAAGAATCAATCCGCCTCGAGGCCCGCGTAATGTCTTGTGGGTGGTAGTCGTACAAACATCGGCATGTGGGATTGGGCTCGGGTAATGGCCGGTTGCAATAAGGCCAGCTACATGCGCCATATCGACGAAAAGATATGCACCAACGCTATCAGCAATTTCGCGAAAACGCGCCCAATCTATAACTTGTGAGTAAGCAGAAAAGCCAGCGATAATCATCTTCGGCTGGCACTCATTCGCTAATGACTGCACATTATCGTAGTTGATAAGCCCGGTATCATCATCAATGCCATAAGACACGATGTTAAATAATTTCCCGGAAAAGTTTGCGGATGACCCATGGGTCAGATGTCCGCCAGCCCCCAGGTCCATACCCATGACAGTATCGCCTGGAGAAACCAACGCATGATAAACGGCCACGTTGGCTTGAGAGCCAGAGTGTGGTTGCACATTTACGTAGTCCGCCTCGAATAATTCCTTAGCCCTCTCGATTGCCAGCGACTCAGCATCATCGACATGCTCACAACCACCATAATAACGCTTACCTGGATAACCTTC
>JAQWOA010000005.1 GCA_029246105.1 Woeseiaceae bacterium
ATTAAATCCTTTAAAAAAGCTCTTATCTTGTTACTAAATATCGAGATTTTCGACCGATAATGCATTATTTTCAATAAACTCGCGACGTGGTTCGACCTGATCACCCATTAATGTAGTAAAAATGTCATCCGCCTTCATAGCGTCGTCGATCTTGACTTGCAAAAGACGCCTATTTTCTGGATTCACGGTAGTCTCCCAGAGTTGATCTGGATTCATCTCACCAAGACCCTTATATCTCTGAATGGATTGACCACGTCGCGCTTCACTCATAAGCCAATCAACTACCTCTGAAAAAGAGCTCGTTGTTAATTGCTTATCACCGCGCTTTATATACGAATCTAAAGATAACAAACCATTTATTTTTTCAGCAAGTGCAGCAATGTGCTTATATTCATTTGAACGAAAGAATTCTCTTGGCAAATAACGTGTTGTAGCAATACCATGCTGTAAACGAGTAATTGCAATTCGTGCGCCCACACCATTTTTGTCGCCATGCTCAAGTTCAGTGGAATAACTGCCTACATTATTGTCTGCACGATCACTTATACTTTTCGGTAATGCGTTCGACAGCTGCTGCGTCCACTCTGCTAAAGCATCGAGATTTTCAAAAATCTTTCCCTTTACTTCAGGTAATTTAGAGATAGCTCTAAGGATTATTTCGTCATACCGTGGTAACAATCGAGCAATAATGCTTTCAACTGTAATATATTCTTTTGTAAGCATTTCTAAAGCAACGCCTGATAGAGGTGGCGCATCACTATTAACGTGTAACGCCGCGTCATCCATTGCTGCGTTTAATACCAAATGGTTTAATTCAGCATCATCTTTAACATAAACCTCTTGTTTGCCTCGCTTAATTTTATAGAGTGGTGGTTGGGCGATATATATATGGCCACGCTCAATCAACTCCCGCATTTGACGATAGAAAAACGTTAACAACAATGTTCTGATGTGAGACCCATCCACATCCGCATCAGTCATAATGATAATGCGATGATAGCGAAGTTTATCTGGATCGAAATCGTCACGTCCTATCCCACAGCCTAATGCTGTAATCAATGTGCCAACTTCCTGCGACTGCAGCATTTTGTCAAATCGCGCTTTTTCAACATTCAGGATTTTGCCCTTAAGAGGCAAAATAGCCTGCGTACGCCGATCACGGCCTTGTTTAGCAGAGCCTCCAGCTGAATCACCCTCTACGAGAAATATTTCAGACAACGCTGGATCTTTTTCCTGGCAGTCAGCAAGCTTTCCAGGTAATCCAGCTATATCCAAAGCGCCCTTTCGGCGTGTCATTTCTCGTGCATTACGTGCAGCTTCACGCGCTCTAGCCGCATCAACAATTTTAGAAACTATAGACTTTGCTTCCTGTGGGTGCTCAAGTAAAAACTCTTCTAATCGACCAGACATCGCTTGTTCTACAATGCCTTTTATTTCTGACGAAACCAATTTATCTTTTGTTTGAGAAGAAAATTTAGGATCAGGAACCTTAACGGATAAAACAGCTGTTAGGCCCTCTCGAGCGTCATCACCTGTTGGATTAAACTTATCCTTTTTTGTGTTTAATTCTTTTTCTATATAACTATTTAGTGTTCTTGTTAATGCTGAACGAAACCCCGCCATATGTGTACCACCATCGCGCTGCGGAATATTGTTTGTATAACAAAACATATTTTCCGAATAACCATCATTCCACTGCAAAGACACCTCAACACCCACATCATCTTTCATAAGCGTAAAGTGAAAAACAGTTGGATGGATCACTGTCTTATTACGATTTAAGTGGTCCACAAATGCCTTAATACCACCTTTATATTGAAATAAATCTTTCTGATCACTACGCTCGTCAATTAGATGTATACACACACCTGAGTTAAGAAATGACAACTCACGCAATCGACTCGCAAGAATTTCATACTGAAACTTAATATTTGTAAAAGTCTTTTGACTTGGTTTAAATCTAAGGTTTGTCCCTGTTAGTTTACTGTCACCAACAACCTTGATGGGGGCAGATGGTTCGCCATAAACATATTCTTGCTGATATAATTTTCCATCTCGGTGAACCCTAAGCACTAGATGCTCTGATAATGCATTTACTACCGAAACACCAACACCATGAAGACCACCACTGACCTTATAAGAATTGTCATCAAACTTACCGCCTGCGTGCAAAACCGTCATAATTACTTCGGCAGCGGATCGGCCCTCTTCAGGGTGAATATCGACTGGAATTCCACGTCCATCATCACTAACTGTTATTGATTCGTCATTATGAATCGTTACCTTTATCGTCTCACAGTGACCAGCAAGAGCTTCATCGATAGAGTTATCGACGACTTCAAACACCATATGATGTAATCCGGTACCGTCATCGGTGTCGCCAATATACATTCCAGGTCGTTTTCTGACTGCCTCAAGTCCCTTTAACACCTTGATATTACTAGAATTATATTCTTTTTGATCAGTCATTTGATTTCCTTAAAAAAGACCCTGAACATTGTAACAAATCCAAGCACATTGAGGCTTACAAAATATTTTTTGCCCTTAGTAAATCTTTATGGTTTTTATTACACACTCAAATACAGATTATGATGCCGTCGTCACAAGCCCCTGTTCCACGTGGAACATTTTTGGCTTCTCTGGAAACATCAACGCTGTTGAATCAAGGGTAGTAGCAATAACCTGACAACCCAGTGCCGCAACGGATGTAATTAACCGATCAACTGAATCACCATCTAATTCAGCCGCAGGATCATCTAAAAGCAACAACAAAGGTCTTTCGAGTGAGGCTTGTGCAGTTTCTGTCGCCGCCAACACCATTGCACTAGCAAGTAGCTTTTGTTGGCCGCGCGAAACGAGTTTACGAGCTTGATGTTCACTATAACCAACCTTGATATCACCTCGATGAGGCCCAAGCTGCGTTCCTCCCAAGTGAAAATCTCGTTCCAAATTATCCTCTAGCGCTACCGCAAGATCTTTCCCATGAGCCCATCCTTGTTGATATTCAAAGGAAAGAGGTGCTTCAAGCAACGCATATCCGTACTCATGAAGGCTATCCATTGATAGCTCCAGCACCCTTTTACGCGATTGATCAATAAGACCAGCTAACTCTAAAAATTCAACGTTCCAGCTCCGAATAACTGATTCCGCTGACCGAGAACGCAGCGCGGCGTTTCTTTGCTTCAGCACCCGCCGATACTTACGCCAAACAAGCAAATAATTATGTTCCACGTGGAACACAACCCAATCTAGAAATCGGCGCCTTAGTTCTGGCCCGCCCGAAATAAGATTATGAACCTCTGGGTCAATAATCTGTAAGGGTAGCGCCTCTGCTAGGGCACTGGTTCCACTGGTGCCCTCGCCCCCAACCCTAACCTCTAAACCGTCAATACTATTTTTTACACCAACTGAAAAAGCACCATGATCAGCATCGATTTCGCCATACAATAAAAACTCTGCTTCTCCGTGTTTTATTAGATTGCCAGTGCTAGCTCCCCTAAAGGATTTTCCTCGACCAAGATATGCTAAAGCCTCTAGGAGGCTCGTTTTCCCAGAGGCGTTAACACCACTAATTAAATTAAAGCGCGGACTAAAGCTCATTTCCACACTCTCCAGACAACGAAAGTTAGTGGCCCGAAAGAGTTGTATCATGGGTGAAACACCCTATTTATAGGCGCATGGGCATTACAACAAACGTACAATCTTCGCTTCCTGGCTGGCGCATCAAACAACTTGAGTTGCCGTCCTGGATTGATAAAACCACGTCATCACCCTCAATTGCACTAAGGGCGTCAAGTAGGTAATTCACGTTAAAACCGATCTCAATATCTTCTCCGTTGTATTCAACGGCGAGCTCTTC
Source organism: Woeseiaceae bacterium (assembly GCA_029246105.1). Classification (GTDB taxonomy): domain Bacteria; phylum Pseudomonadota; class Gammaproteobacteria; order Steroidobacterales; family Woeseiaceae; genus UBA1847. The sequence goes on from JAQWOA010000005.1 coordinate 3,860, forward strand.
TTCTGCTTCTTCTTGTTCTGAGTTGTGGGCTTGAAGGAAAACGCCACTATCTCTTATAACAAGACGAATGCCGCGGTATTTCTCGTTTGATAGGATAGCAGTGCGTTGCAGTGCGCTTTTAAACTCACCGCGATCAGCTTTAAGTTTATTTGAAGACTCCTTGGGGATAACTCGATCATACTCAGGAAAGCGTCCATCAATGAGTTTTGAGGTAAAACGGATTTCACCAAGCTGAATCCGAATGTGGTTTTGACCGAGCTCAATATTGAGTTCACCATCTCCTGTCATTAAACGCTGTAACTCAAGCACACCCTTTCTTGGAATAATGACCTGCTGCTCATCAAGCTTGTCACTGGATATCTCAGCCTGACAAAGAGCCAAACGATGGCCATCAGTTGCTACTGCGCGCAGATAGCTACCGCCTGTTTCTAATAGCATTCCATTCAGATAGTAACGTACATCCTGCTGAGCCATTGAAAAGTGGGTTTTTTCCATCAACCTACCCAGTGAGGCCTGACTCACACTTATGTTTTGTCTGGCTTTAATGTCTTCAATGACAGGAAACTCGGTGGCTGGCAACGTGACAAGATTAAACTTACTTCTTCCGCCTTTTACACTAAGCTTTTCGTCATTTAATTTGATATTTATGTCAGCACCCTCCGGAAGGGCTTTACATATATCCAAAAGTTTTCGACCTGACACGGTAGTCTGACCGTCAAGGTCCGCCTTAACTTTTGCTTGCGCAACCAACTCGACTTCAAGGTCGGTTGCTGTAATCACTAATTGTCCGTCTTTCACAACAATTAAAATGTTAGATAAAATTGGCATTGTTTGTCGTCTTTCTACAACGCCAATCACAGCTTGTAGTGGCTTTAAGAGCGCTTCTCTAGCTGTAGTAAACTTCATAGTTTCACCTGTTAATAAATATTGGAATTAGATATATTATTATTATTATTAAGGGAACATTACCCTGTATATAACTTTTTTTTAACCTTTTTAATCAATTACTTATACCCTATTTTTTGATCTATTAATTTGTTAACTTCTTGAAGGGCATATGTTTATAACTTGTGGATAAAAATCTAAAATGTTTTTATTCATATGTTATCCACATCATCCTGTAAGTGTTCTCAACAAATTTAAATAATCATCATCTATGCGTTTTTCAGTTTCCCGTAACGATTCTATCCTACGACAACCGTGCAACACGGTTGTATGATCTCTACCCCCAAAGGCGTCACCTATTTCAGGTAAGCTATGGTTAGTTAATTCTTTTGCTAACGCCATACCAAACTGTCTGGGTCTAGCAATTGATCTGGTTCGTTTTTTTGATAACAAATCACCAACTCGAATCTTAAAATACTCTGCAACAGTTTTCTGTATATTTTCTATAGATACTAAGCGATCTTGAACGGCTAAAAGATCGCGTAAAGCCTCCTTGGCAAAATCAAGATCTATTGCTCGCCCCGTAAATCTATAGTTAGCAATGACCCTACGAAGCGCACCCTCAAGCTCTCTTACGTTTGAACGAATACGTTTGGCTATAAAAAAAGCGACCTCTTCTGGAAGAACAACCCCCTCAATAGATGCCTTACTCATTAATATTGCCACCGATGTTTCTAGCTCAGGCGGCTCAATAGATACCGTAAGACCCCACCCAAAACGAGATTTAAGTCGCTCCTCAAGGCCATTAACCTCTTTGGGATAACGGTCACAAGTTAGAATGATTTGCCGTTGACCTTCAAGTAACGCATTAAATGTATGAAAGAACTCCTCTTGTGAGCGCTCTTTGCCCGCAAAAAATTGAATATCATCAATTAAAAGTGCATCCAAGGACCTATAGGAGCGCTTAAACTCTGAAATTGTGTTGTGTTGTAAGCCTTTAACCATATCTCCAACAAACCTTTCTGAGTGAATATAGCTAATCCTTGTTCCAGGGTTGGTTTTTTGCATTGCATTTCCCACAGCATGCATTAGGTGGGTTTTACCCAAGCCAACACCGCCATAAATAAACAAGGGGTTATAGGAGAGGCCTGGGTTTTCTCCAACCTGGCTAGCCGCTGCTTTTGCTAGCTGATTACTTTTGCCTTCTACAAAATTATCAAAGGTAAACAAAGGATTAAGGCGGGATGCGATTGGTGGATGGTTTGTGGCTCTAATAGGGGCTGTCTTTGATTTTTTATTATCACGAGTGGCGATTGTTGCGGTTCCTTCGCGCGAACCAACCTCAACCACAAGCTCTATACCATCGCTACACTCCTCAACGAGCTGTAACATTCTCTGTAAGTACTGTTGTTGCAACCAATCAACAACGAATCGATTAGGAGCTAGCAAGCGCAAAGTAGCCCCATCTTCAACCGCTTGAAGCGGTCGAATCCAGGTATTAAATTGTTGCTCAGGCAGTTCGGCTTTTAAGACACCAAGACACTGGCTCCATAGCGTCGATTCAACAGGCAAAAGGTTCCCCAAATTGACCCGGAAGATCATCGGGTCTTGCGTAAAAATTAAATAATAGAAAGAGCAAACAGTCTATACTGAAATGCTATGGTTTACATCCGTCTATTGACACTGTTGGGCCATGTAAGTAACCTTGCCGACCCTTAAAAAGACTGGTCAAGGTTCGTCAGTGGACGACTCAGGTAACAATCATGAAGCGCACATATCAACCTAGTAAAATTAAGTGTGCACGCACTCATGGCTTCCGTGCCCGCATGGCAACTAAGGCCGGGCGTCTCGTACTCAAGCGTCGTCGTGCTAAAGGCCGGGCGCAATTGACGCCATAAGTTTTATGCGGCCGTCACAACTACGAACTTAAATACAATTTTGACTAACAGTAGCAACCTTCGGTTTGAGCGATCGAAAAGGTTGCTTAGTGCTACCTCTTATAGACGTGTAATTAAAAAAGCTACACGTAACCATGATAAATTTTTTATAGTTCTTTGTCATAATAAGGGCGACATGCCACCCCAACTAGGAATGGCAATATCACGAAAAAACTGTCGCACAGCAATAACACGTAATCGCATTAAGAGAATTATTAGAGAGGTTTTTCGGCACTATCAGGCACAGCTCACAGGTCTTGATATAGTTGTTATTAATAAACCAGCAGCGGCACTGGCAAGAAATAATGTAATAGCTGAAAGCGTAAAAGGGCACTTCAAGAAGTGTTCGTCTATAAAACAGAAAATAATTAAGCAGGAAAGCTAACGGATGGACAATCAACGATTGCTGATTTGGGCGTCATTCGGTCTCGCAGTTTGGATAACATATCAAACTTGGATTCAGGATTATGCACCACAACCAGTTGCGAAAATGGCTACAGCCATTTCGCAGTTTGAATCTGCGTCCGAGGTAGAAGATTTGCCGGAACTTGATGTTCCGATTAATGACGTGCCAAGTGCTTCATTGTCTATGACAAGGGTTGGGCCGCAATTAAACACAGACTTCACCACTACAACTACAACGTCAAATATTCGCGTCATAACCGATGTTTTAGATATAGAAATTAGCACTGAAGGTGGCACATTACAGTCAGCGCGAATGCTGAATTATCCAATAACGAAGGATCAGCCTAATACATTGGTGCAGCTACTTAGTAATAATAATGCGAATTTTGGTGTTATACAGACTGGCCTCAGAATAGTTGGAGGTAACGAAGAGCCAAATCATAAGGCAATATTTTCAAGCTATAACAGCTCTTATTCATTGAGAGATGGTTTGGACGAATTAATGGTACCTCTGATTTGGAAAGACGCTAGCGGCGTTATTGTGGAAAAGCGTTATCGCTTTACTCGTGGTGGGTACGCTATCACTGTAGAGCAAGAGGTAATAAACGGTAGTGCAGACTTGTGGCGTGGTGCAGAGTATTCACAAATACAGCGAATTTCGAAAGAACAAGAACGGTCAATGTTCGACGTCGATTCTTATTCATTTGTGGGCCCAATTGTTTACGACGGTGAGAAATCTGATAAATATGATCACAACGATTTAATTGACGATGGTCCAATTACATTCAAATCGAGAGCGGGTTGGTTAGGCTCTATTCAACATCATTTTTTAAGTGCTGTTGTGCCTACAATTGGAACTGAACAGTCTTATCGAGTATCAGTAAATGGCAATCATTCAACAGCAAGTACTATTGGTCAGGCGCAGTCTATCGGTCCTGGTTCCAGTAAAATATTTTCAACAACAGTTTTTGTTGGGCCAAAACTCCAATCACAGCTTGAAGAGATAGATGAAACTTTAAAGCTTACTGTTGATTACGGTTGGTTGACGATTTTATCACAACCTTTATTTTGGCTTTTAAGTACCGTATTTAACTTTATTGGCAATTGGGGTGTTTCGATTATTTTTGTGACTTTTCTGATTAAGCTTGTCTTTTATAAGCTTACAGAGTCTAGTGGCCGCTCCATGGCAAAGATGCGCAATTTGCAGCCACGAATGAAGGCCTTGCAGGATCGCTACAAAGACGATAAGCAAGCACTTAGTGCTGCAATGATGGAACTTTACAAACGTGAGAAAGTAAATCCTGCAGCAGGTTGCTTACCAATATTAATTCAGATGCCTTTTTTTCTAGCATTCTATTGGGTTCTTCTTGAAAGTGTTGAAATGCGTCAGGCACCTTTCATTTTGTGGCTCACAGATCTTTCGACTAAAGATCCGTACTTTATTCTCCCTTTGATTATGGGTGCAGCGATGTTCATGCAGCAAAAGCTGAATCCCGCACCGGCCGATCCTGTGCAGGCGAAAGTGATGCAAATAATGCCAATTATGTTTACTGCGTTTTTCGCTTTTTTCCCATCTGGTCTTGTGCTGTATTGGGTTACCAACACGTTGCTGTCAATTGCTCAACAATGGAAGATCAATAAGGTTGTTGAACGGGAAGCTAAAGAAAATAAACGCTAAATAATTGCGGTGCGTCTTGGAGTTAGTTTCGCTCCAGCAGTTTGTGGTTTGATGATTTTATGGCCAATCTTATGGACACGATTGCAGCTGTCGCTACACCGCCTGGTGTTGGTGGGATTGGTATCATTCGAGTATCTGGAGCTCGAACAGAAGCAATTGCTAGAGCCATACTTGGAAGCTTACCGGAGCCGAAAACAGCAACATATAGAAGCTTTCGAAATAAAACTGGTCAAAAGATTGATTCTGGTCTTGCTCTGTATTTTCCTGCGCCCACTTCATTTACTGGTGAGGCTGTTCTTGAAATACATGGCCATGGTGGGCCACTCGTACAATCACTTATGCTTGATGCAATTTTGGAGTTGGACGTACGTCGGGCTTTGCCTGGAGAGTTTTCGCAGCGCGCTTTTTTAAATGGCAAGTTGGACCTTGTTCAGGCTGAAGCTATTGCAGATCTTATAAGCGCTGGAACTACTCAAGCTGCTCGAGCGGCTCTTCGATCATTGTCAGGCGCCTTTTCTAAAGCTATTGATACCCTAGCAGAGCAGTTAACACGCCTTCGAATGCATGTAGAAGCGGCGATTGACTTTCCTGAGGAAGAAGTCGATTTCCTGTCGGATGAATTGTTACTTAAGCGACTTAAAGAATGCGATGAGGCATTTTCTCTTTTGCAAAAACAAGCGCAACAGGGGTGCGTTCTGCGTGATGGCTTTCAGGTGATCATTATTGGCAAACCAAATGTTGGTAAGTCAAGTTTACTTAACCATCTAAGTGGTCAGGATACTGCGATTGTTACTGACGTTGCTGGAACCACGCGTGATATTTTGCGTGAGCAAATCGACATTGATGGGCTTGGAGTAGAGCTTGTTGATACCGCGGGCCTGCGTGATAATCCTGATCGTGTTGAGGCTGAGGGTATTCGCCGTGCGCATCAGGCATTGCAAACAGCTGATGCCGTGCTGTTTGTTCAGGATATAACAGATCTAGAATCACAGTTGATAGTTGAAGACCTGCCAGATGATGTGCCAATTATCCGGGTTCAGAATAAATTGGATCTATGTGAAACACGACCTAATGTGGATCAGAATATAGTTCAAACCTCTGTTATGACGGGTGAGGGCATATCAGAGTTGCGTCAACATATTCGAAAAATTGCGGGGTACGAAAATCAAGGTGAAGGGGCTTTTACTGCACGCAGACGTCATTTGAATGCCCTGGAGCGGGCAGCTTTGCATTTCTCGTCTGGTAGTAAAGCACTTGATGAAGGCCTTGCTGGAGAATTGTTGGCAGAAGAGTTGCGTCTTAGTCAGCAGGCACTAGGTGAAATTACTGGTGCCTTCTCGTCTGATGATCTATTAGGTCGAATTTTTTCAGAGTTTTGCATCGGTAAATAGTCACTAAAAGACAGCTATATGGTTTTATCTTCTAAGTTAACTCAAAGGATAAAATCTTTTAGCTGAGTAAAAAATAGTTCGGTATCCTTAGTAAAGATCTGAGAATTGTAAAGTTTCTATGGCAGAACTGATATTCAAAGATTAAAATACGCACATCTAATTGGTTACTTTTTAACCACCTTTGTCCATGACTAAAAACTACGATGTAATAGTAATTGGTGGCGGTCACGCTGGAACGGAAGCGTGCCTAGCGTCTGCACGGGCAGGTGTATCGACATTATTAATAACGCACCGTATTGATACGCTAGGGCAAATGAGCTGCAATCCGGCTATTGGTGGCATTGGAAAAGGACATCTTACAAAAGAAGTCGATGCACTCGGTGGCGCAATGGCTCAAGCGATTGATCGGGCAGGCATACAGTTCCGAATTCTTAATGCAAGTAAAGGGCCAGCTGTTCGAGCAACACGGGCACAAGCTGATCGAGAGTTGTATTGTGGTGTGATTAAGGATCTGATTTTGAATCAGGAAAATTTGACTGTTATTCAACATTCAGTAGATGACCTTATTCTTGAGGGAGGCCGAGTCTCTGGTGTTATGACAGAAGATGAACAGCGGTTTTTAGCTAAGACTGTGATTTTGACAGCGGGCACATTCCTTGCAGGGCGCATTCTCACCGGTAAAACGGAAAAGGCAGGAGGTCGAGCTGGCGATGCGCCATCAACAAGTCTTGCTGCAAAGCTTCGAGAGCTACCTTTTAATGTTGCGCGACTGAAAACCGGAACTCCACCTAGACTTGATGGCAAGACACTTAACTATGAAGCGATGCAGGAACAGGCGGGTGATAATCCTACACCAGTATTTTCATTTCTTGGCGAACGCCATCAACACCCGCAGCAGATTTCCTGTCATATAACGAACACAACTGAAGAAACACATGAAATTATTCGTGGTGCTCTCGATCAGTCACCAATGTACAGCGGCATGATAGAAGGTGTTGGTCCACGTTATTGCCCTTCGATTGAAGATAAAGTTGTTCGCTTCGCAGATAAAAATTCGCACCAGATATTTGTTGAGCCGGAAGGTCTGACAACGAATGTCGTTTATCCGAACGGTATCTCAACCAGCTTGCCATACGAAGTTCAGATTAAATTTGTACGTTCAATTACTGGGTTTGAAAGTGCAGTAATCACACAGCCTGGTTATGCCATCGAGTATGACTATTTTGATCCTCGTGATTTGAAGCCTACACTTGAAACAAAACATGTGGATGGTTTGTATTTTGCTGGGCAAATTAATGGCACGACAGGATATGAAGAAGCTGCAGCGCAAGGCCTTGTTGCAGGCGTAAATGCTGCGAGGCAAGTGCAACATAAAGAGGGCTGGTTCCCGGAGCGTCATGAGGCCTATATCGGTGTATTGATCGACGATCTCATCACACGAGGCGTCAGCGAGCCTTACCGTATGTTTACGAGTCGTGCTGAATATCGTCTAACTCTAAGGGAAGACAATGCTGACTTGCGGCTGACGCCGATTGGTCGCGAGCTTGGGTTGGTTGATGACGAACGCTGGGCGGTTTACAACACAAAGTATGAGGTAGTGGAGCAAGAGCGCTTGCGTCTTGAAGGCATTTTTGTCAGAGCAGCCGATTCAACGGCAGCTAAGCTCCTGAAAAGGCCTGAGCTTAATTATCGACAAATTACTGCTATGGATGAGGTTGGCAGTGGTGATCTAAGTGCGTTAGCTAATGATGAGCAACGCGAGCAAATAGCGCAGCAACTAGATGTGCAGGCAAAGTATTCGGGCTATATAGAACGTCAAGAGCGTGAGATTGCGACACAAGCCAAGCAAGAATCTTTACGGCTTCCAGAAGATATCAATTATGAAAGTGTTGATGGATTGTCTAATGAAGCGCGTCAGAAACTTGTTGCGGCTAGACCCACAACACTTGGGCAAGCTTCGCGTCTTGAGGGCATGACTCCATCGGCTGTTTCATTAATTTTAATTCATCTCAAGAAACGTAAGTTGAAAAAAAGCGCCTAAGAAATAAAGATTATGAAAAGTTTACTGCAACATCTGTCAACTATTTTAAGGTATTTTTTGTCGCTTAGGACAGTTTTAATATTGGTAATGCTTTTGCCACAAGTAGTTTTATTTTTTGTAGTGTCGGACGATTGACGGCAGCAATACAAAAAGCCCTGAATTCGCTGGATCAAGCATTTGCAGATGATACGGCAGAGAAGTTCGGTATTCTGATTGACGAGCTTGAACGCTGGAATCGCAAAATTAATCTGACTGCTATTCGAGGTAAAAAAGACATGATTACCTCACACTTACTCGACAGCGTGGTCGCCGCACCTTTTATTATAGGTAAGTCGGTGCTGGATGTTGGAACTGGCCCCGGTTTTCCAGGTCTCCCACTCGCAATTGTACAGCCAGAAAGACATTTTACGTTGCTCGATAGTAATAATAAGAAGATTATGTTCGTTGAGCATGTGGCAAGATTGTTAGGCTTAGATAATGTTATTGTGATCCAGTCGCGCGTTGAGGACTATGCACCCGGTCATGGCTTTGATACCGTGATTGTTCGAGCGCTGGCTTCATTGCCGCGACTCATGGAGATTGCCGGACATCACGTAAGAGAGGACGGGGTGTTTGTAGCATTAAAAGGTCGTTATCCAGAAGAAGAATTAGAACAATTAAATCAACTAAGATTGTTGTGGCGTCACGCAGTAATTGAGCTTAATGTGCCGGGCCTTGAAGAAGAGTCTCGTCACGCTGTTTTATTGAGGCGTTAGTCACCGCACAAAGTAGGGTTCAATGGCACGAATTATAGCGATAGCAAACCAGAAAGGCGGTGTCGGTAAGACCACGACATGCGTTAATCTGGCGGCGTCGCTTGCTGCAACGCAGCGTCAGGTATTGCTTGTTGATATGGATCCGCAAGGCAATGCGACTATGGGTTGTGGTGTTAATAAGATGGAACTAGAGAACACTGTTTGTGAGGCCTTGCTGGGTGAGGCGACCGTAGCTGATACTATTGTATCGGCGCCAGAGGCAGGATTTTCGGTCCTTCCAGGAAATGAGGACCTAACTCTCGCGGAGGTCAATTTACTGCAGGAAATTGGTCGCGAAATGAAGCTAAAGAAGGCGCTTGCACCGGTTGCTGATCTTTATGATTTCATATTAATCGATTGTCCGCCATCTATAAATATGTTGACCGTTAATGCGTTGACGGCAGCGGATGGCGTCTTGATTCCAATGCAATGTGAGTACTATGCTCTGGAGGGCTTAAGTTCTTTGCTTCGAACGATTGAGCAGGTTCGTGAGTCGGTTAATCAAAATCTTGAGGTATACGGTATTCTTCGCACGATGTTTGACCCCCGTATTAACCTTTCTAATGAAGTATCAATGCAATTAATTGAGTATTTTGATAGAAAAGTATTTCGCACAGTTGTGCCACGTAATGTTCGTTTAGCTGAGGCACCGAGTTTCGGTCTGCCGATACTGCTTCATGACCGTTCATCTCGTGGTGCAATCGCATATTTGGCACTGGCTGGCGAAGTATTGCGACGAGAAGATGAGCGTATGGCAGAAGCTGTATGATTACTATAGGCGCGCATTCGGCGCACGAGATTTAAGATGTCACCAAAGAAAAGACTGGGCCGCGGCCTCGAAGCACTACTATCTGAGCCGATGGCTAATGTTTCGTATCAAAAAAAATCTAGTGTCCATAGTAATGATGGACTAAAGAATTTGCCTTTAGAGTATTTGCAGCGTGGACAGTATCAGCCACGAGTAGATATGCGGCAAAACTCGCTTGAGGATCTAGCGGCGTCCATCAAATCGCAAGGTATTGTGCAGCCTATCGTCGCCCGTCCAGTAGCTACAAAAGATGGCATGCAACGCTATGAGATAATTGCAGGCGAGCGTCGCTGGCGTGCTGCTCAAATAGCAGGTCTTGCTGAAATTCCGACTGTAATCCGAGATGTTCCTGACGAAGCCGCCATTGCTATGGCGCTTATTGAAAATATTCAGCGTGAGAATCTTAATCCCTTGGAGGAAGCTCGTGCCCTTGATCGCCTTATTCGTGAATTTGATCTGACTCATGCTGATGCTGCTAAGGCGGTGGGTCGTTCACGCGCATCAGTTAGTAATCTACTGCGGCTTCAGGAACTATCTGACAAAGTGAAGCCTTTGCTTGAAGATAGAAAGTTGGATATGGGTCATGCGCGAGCGCTTCTTGGTATTGCAAATGCTACGCAGCAATTCGATGTGGCACGACAGATTGTTAAAAAGAATTTGTCAGTTCGTGAAACTGAAGTATTGGTAAAGCGCATTCTAGAGGGCGGTAGTGCTGCACCTATAAAGAAAACACAGACTCAGAATGCTGACATACGACGATTAGAAATTGAAATTTCTGAAAAGTTAGGCGCGAAAGTCAGCGTTGAACACACTGTTAAAGGTGCTGGTAAATTGACAATTAATTACAATAGCCTTGATGAACTTGATGGCATCTTAAGACATATTAAATAATTTAAGTTTTATGTTACCTCTTTCTCGTAAACGCCTATCTAATAGTAAATGAGATCGATGATGCTTGGAATAATCGTTTTTAATGCTAAAAACATCCCCATTTGTTTTATTCAATGAGATTTAAGGGCTAATGTTTTCCATGTTGCCTTTAGAGAATGGATACTCAAAAACCTCATCAAATACTAGGGCATATATGTTGCCTTGCTTATGAGCTACTACTATAATGCGCACGCTATTTGCAGGTCAGCATGGAAATATTCAACCAGACGCCACCTACTATCGGACTTCCCGATGGAAGTGGCTTTTTTAGTGCTGGATGCATAGAGAAATGGACCGTACTATTCCCCGAGTTTTAATGTGGCAGCTTTTAGTTGGTATAGGTTTGGCTGCAGTTCTTTGGGTTCTTTTTGGTAAGATCGTTGGGTACTCGGCGGTATTCGGAAGCCTGATTTGTATTATTCCGAATGCTTTTTTAGCCTTACGGTTGGTTGCGTCGCGCAGTGACTCAGGAGCAAAAGCCCTGATTCGTGCGGCATGGATAGGTGAAATAGGTAAGCTGGCGCTTACCGCGTTGCTTTTTACGCTGGTTTTTACGCTGATTAAGCCGCTAGCGGTATTTGCTCTTTTCGCTGGATTTATTGTTACGCAGTTGGTGATCTTTTCAGGGCTTCTGATGCGACACGAACATGATATGGATAATTCGAATGGCAACTGAAGGCGGACATGGCCCTTTAACTTCGGGCGACTACATATCTCATCACCTCCAGAATCTCCAGGCTTGCAAGGATAGCAGTGGCGAATGGGTGATGAACATTGGTCATAATGCTTCGAATATCTGTTCAGGCAACCCAATGGCGATTAACGTTGATTCTATGTTTTGGTCGGTTTTTCTTGGCTTGGTTTTTGTTTTCCTATTTCACAGTGTTGCCAAGAAGACGTCTTCTGGTAAACCAACAAAATTTCAGGCGTTGGTCGAAATTATCGTCGAATTTGTCGACAGCAGCGTAAAAGATACCTTTCATGGCAAAAGTCGCCTGATAGCGCCACTCAGTTTGACGATTTTTGTTTGGGTATTTTTGATGAATTTCATGGACCTGATTCCGGTCGACTGGATTCCGTCAGCTGCGAGTGCCGTTGGCATCACTTATATGAAAGTCGTTCCATCTACAGATGTTAATGTGACTTTTGGTATGTCGGTCGCTGTTCTTTTCTTAATTATTTTTTATACGATTAAAAATAAAGGCGTTATTGGTTTTGTTAAGGAATTGACTTTACATCCGATCGCACCGCCAACAAAAGGCATTGCGCTTATTGCTTCGCCATTCATGATTGCCTTTAATTTTCTTCTCGAATCCGTAGCTTTAATCGCTAAGCCGATATCATTGTCGTTACGTTTGTTCGGCAATATGTTTGCAGGCGAACTCATTTTTATATTGATTGCGACGATGTTTAGTAGCGGTCTATTGTTAGGCGGTGGCGGTGGGCTACTCCACGTTGGTTGGGCGATATTTCATGTCCTGATTATTACGCTTCAGGCCTTTATTTTCATGATGCTGACTATAGTATATTTAAGCCTAGCATCCGAATCTCATTAATTATATTTACTATTAAATTCAATAAGTTGGACTTAGTCCTTCGTAGGAGAAAATGATGGAAACTGTTATTGGCTTTACGGCGATTGCTGTCGCACTTTTGATTGGCCTCGGCGCACTTGGCGTGGGCATTGGCATGGGCCTTCTGGGCGGACGCTTTCTCGAGGGTGCAGCGCGTCAGCCGGAGCTCGCTCCGATGTTGCAGACTAAGATGTTTATCGTTGTAGCATTGCTCGATGCTGTTGCAATGATCGGTGTTGGTATTGCCTTGTTCTTCGCGTTCGCAAATCCATTTGTTGGACAGCTTCAGGCAGCACAAGCGGCTGCAGGCCTTTAATTAATTAGGACCAGGCTTGAAGTTAGAAGAGACCTTGGGATCAATCCTACAAACAGGAGAATCCAGTGGATATTAATATGACTCTCATCGGCCAGTCGATCGCTATGATCGTGTTCGTCTGGTTCTGCATGAAATTTATTTGGCCACCACTGCTTGCTGCGCTCGAAGAGCGTCAACAGCAGATAGAGGAAGGTCTCACTGCTGCCGACAAGGGAAAAGAGTTGTTGGTTAAAGCAGCCATAGAAGCTGATGAAATTGTCGGTGAAGCTCGAAAGCAAGCAACTAGTATTCTTGATTCTGCAAATGTGCGCGCAAATGAAATCGTCGCTGACGGTAAATTGGATGGCGCAAAAGAGCGTGAACGTCAGTTAAGTGCTGCCAAAGCTGAGATTGAGCAAGAAGCAAATCGCGCACGGGAAGAGCTGCGTGGTCAGGTTTCTGCTATCGCCATTATGAGCGCAGAAAAAATTCTGAATCGTGAGATTGACAATAAAGCGCATGACGACATTTTGGGTAAGTTGGCTCAAGAGCTTTAGGACGTTATGGCTGATAACAACACAATAGCGCGACCCTACGCCCAAGCCATTTTCGATCTCGCCAATGAAGCTGGTGATCTTGGTCAGTGGTCTGAGTCATTGACGATAGCTGGACAATTGTTTGCCGATGTTGTCCTCGCTGAATATCTTGCAAATCCTGAGTTAAATGACCAACAACGCCTTGAATTTTTGACGGGATTATTTAAGCAGGCCGGCGCTAAGTTGCTCGCAGGCGATAATGATAAAGGCACGAATTTTCTTAGGTTGTTGTTAGAGAATCGACGCATAGCGGTAATGCCAGAGATTGCGGAGCATTATGAAACGCAGAAGGCAAAAGTTGAGAATACGGTTGATGCTGTCGTTACGTCAGCTGTAAAACTAAATAAGAACCAGATTGGCGATATTGAAGAAGCGCTTAAAAAGCGACTCAGCTGTGACGTTAATGTTGCAACAAAAATAAATGAAAACCTCATCGGTGGCACAGTTATTCGTGCTGGCGATGTCGTAATTGATGGATCATTGCGTGCGAGGCTTGAGAGCCTTGCTAACGCAGTGATTAAATAAAGAGGAAATAAAAAATGGCACTTAAAGCTTCTGAAATCAGCACGCTGATTAAAGAGCGTATCGAGAATTTTGAAGCGTCTGCGGAAGCGCGCGATGTTGGTACTGTAATTGCGGTAACAGATGGCATTGTTCGTATTCATGGTTTGGCTGATGCACGTTATGGTGAAATGCTTGAGTTTCCGCAGAACACCTTCGGTATGGCACTTAACCTTGAGCAAGATTCGGTTGGCGCGGTCGTTCTTGGTGAATACAAACATATTTCAGAAGGCGATACGGTTAAGACGACTGGTCGTATTCTTGAGGTACCAGTTGGTGAGGCTATGTTGGGCCGTGTTGTTAACGCACTCGGCATGCCGATCGATGGCAAGGGTCCAGTTGATGCCGAAGGCACAGCGCCAATCGAGAAAGTTGCTCCGGGCGTAATTGAACGTCAATCTGTTGATCAGCCTGTTCAGACCGGTCTTAAATCAATTGATGCGATGGTACCTATCGGCCGTGGGCAACGTGAATTGATCATTGGTGACCGTCAGACAGGTAAGACTGCTGTGGCTGTTGATGCAATCATTAATCAACGTGGCACAGGTATTAAGTGCATTTACGTTGCTATTGGCCAGAAACAATCATCAATTGCGAGCGTTGTAAGGAAGCTAGAAGAAGAAGGTGCTCTTGCACACACAATTGTTGTGGCTGCAGCTGCCGCTGATAGCCCTGCTATGCAATACATCGCACCCTATGCTGGTACGTCGATGGGTGAATACTTTCTCAACAAGGGCGAAGACGTACTGATAGTTTATGATGATCTCACGAAACAGGCATGGGCATACCGTCAGGTATCATTATTGTTGCGTCGCCCACCAGGTCGTGAAGCCTATCCGGGCGATGTTTTTTACTTGCACTCCCGCTTGCTTGAGCGTGCATCACGCGTAAACGCAGAATATATTGAAAAAATCACTGACGGCAAGGTCAAGGGCAAGACTGGTTCACTTACAGCACTGCCGATCATTGAGACGCAGGGCGGTGATGTATCTGCTTTTGTGCCGACGAATGTAATTTCCATCACTGATGGTCAGATTTTCCTCGAGTCCGATCTCTTTAACGCAGGAATACGCCCGGCGATTAATGCTGGTCTGTCAGTATCTCGTGTAGGCGGTGCAGCACAGACGAAGATTATTAAGAAGCTTGGCGGTGGTGTTCGACTCGCTTTGGCACAGTATCGTGAGCTTGCAGCTTTTGCACAGTTTGCATCTGATCTCGATGCTGCAACACGTAAGCAGCTCGAACGAGGTGAGCGTGCTACCGAACTTATGAAGCAGAAGCAGTATTCGCCATTGTCAGTTGCAGAAATGGGTCTGTCCCTGTTCGCTGTTAACGAAGGCTTTATTGATCCGGTTTCTGTGGATAAAGTTGTAGATTATGAAGAAGCTCTGCATGACTTCGCGCGTGCAAACTACGTCGACGTTCTCGACAACATTAATGCTTCGGGCGACTACAATGATGAAATTGCAGCCAGCCTTAAAGGCATTTGTGAAGCGTTCGCTGAGAAGGGTGCTTACTAAGGGGCTCTCTATGTTATTGCACATAAAATACTGCATTCGTTTAACACATGGCTTTTTTGATTTAGGTAGGAAGGACTAAGCGCGTGGCTGGTGAGAAGGAAATACGTTCGAAGATAGCTTCTGTAAAGAACATGCAAAAGATTACGAGTGCGATGGAAAAAGTCGCAGCGAGTAAGATTCGTAAAGCACAAAAACAGATGGAAGCATCACGTCCATATGCAGAGCGCATTCGTCGTGTGGTAGGCCACCTCGCGCATGCCAACCCTGATTATAAGCACCCTTATTTGACAGAACGTGAAGTGAAACGTGTAGGCTATATTGTGATCTCTACAGACCGTGGTCTTTGTGGGGGTCTTAATGCAAACACATTTAAGACGACCATCGGTGAAATAGCGAAGTGGAAGGCTGATAGTGTTGAAGTTGATCTGTCATTAGTTGGAGCGAAAGCCGTTGCTTTCTTTCGTCGTATGGGTGGTAGCGTAGTTGGCACCGCAACACATTTGGGTAATAAGCCAAGCGTTAATGAGTTGATAGGTTCGATAAAGGTTATGCTTGATGCTTATAGCGAAGGAAAAATCGATCGCTTATACCTCATTCATAATGAATTCGTTAATTCAATGACGCAGGCACCAATAGTTTCACAGCTGTTGCCAGCAAGTGGTGTAGGTAATGACAAAGAAGACCTACAAGATCACTGGGATTATATTTATGAACCTGATGCAAGTGAATTGCTCGATGATGTATTGGTACGTTACATCGAATCGCAGGTTTATCGTGGCGCGGTTGAAAATTTCGCGTGCGAAATGGCAGCAAAAATGATGGCTATGAAGTCAGCAACGGATAATGCTGGCGATATTATTGATGCATTGCAGATGGATTATAACAAGGCTCGACAAGCAGCAATTACACAAGAAATTTCAGAAATCGTCGGTGGCGCAGCTGCCGTATCAGAGTAAGGAAATAGTATGAGCACCGGAACTACTGTGCAGGTAATTGGGGCTGTTGTGGACGTTGAGTTCCCAGCAGGTCAAATTCCAAAAGTTTATGACGCGTTGATTATTGATGATGCGAAAATCACACTCGAAGTTCAGCAACAGTTAGGCGACGGCGTTGTTCGTACGATCGCTATGGGTTCTTCGGAGGGTCTGAAGCGAGGCATGAATGTTACGAATACAGGCTCTGCAATTCAGGTGCCCGTTGGTGAGAAAACACTCGGCCGCATCATGGATGTGTTGGGCACGCCTATTGATAACGCTGGTCCGATCGGCGAAGAAAAGCGTATGCCAATTCATCGTTCGCCGCCTTCATATGAAGAGCAGGCAACGACGACGGAGCTTCTTGAAACCGGCATTAAGGTTGTCGATCTTATTATGCCGATTTCTAAGGGCGGTAAAGTTGGTTTGTTTGGCGGTGCAGGTGTTGGTAAGACCGTAACTTTAATGGAGCTCATCAATAACATCGCTAAAGAGCATGGTGGTTATTCAGTATTTGCAGGTGTTGGTGAGCGTACTCGTGAAGGTAATGACTTTTATCATGAGATGACCGACTCAGGCGTTATTGACAAAGTTTCACTAGTTTACGGTCAGATGAATGAACCTCCAGGTAACCGCTTGCGAGTAGCATTGACTGGTTTGACTATGGCTGAAGCATTCCGTGATGAAGAACGCGATGTTTTAATGTTCATTGATAATATCTATCGTTACACGCTTGCCGGAACAGAAGTCTCTGCTCTCTTGGGACGTATGCCATCAGCTGTTGGTTATCAGCCAACGCTAGCTGAGGAGATGGGTATTCTTCAAGAGCGTATTGCTTCAACTAAGACTGGTTCAATTACATCGTTCCAGGCTGTATATGTACCCGCGGATGACTTGACCGATCCTTCTCCGGCGACGACCTTTGCTCACTTAGATGCGACACTCGTACTTTCACGTAACATTGCTGAGTTGGGTATTTACCCGGCTGTTGATCCACTTGACTCCAGCTCTAGGATTCTTGATCCGCTTGTTATTGGTCAGGAGCATTATGATTGTGCACGTGGTGTGCAGGCGGTATTGCAACGCTATAAGGAATTGCAGGATATTATTGCAATTCTGGGCATGGACGAGCTATCTGAAGAAGATAAGCAAGTTGTTATTCGTGCTCGAAAGGTTCAGAAGTTTTTGTCGCAGCCATTTTTTGTTGCTGAGGTCTTTACGAACTCACCTGGAAAATACGTGTCATTAGCAGAAACAATCCGCGGCTTTAATGGTATCGTTAATGGTGATTATGACCACATTCCTGAGCAGGCCTTCTACATGGTTGGCACGATTGAAGAAGCTGTTGAGAACGCCAAAAACTTCCAATAGGAAATGACCATGGCCACTATTAAAGTCGATATTGTATCTGCAGAAGGCGAAATTCATTCAGGCGTCACCTCAATGGTTTTCGCACCTGCGAAAATGGGCGAAGTAGGCATTGCCCCTCGTCATGCGCCGATGCTAACTCCTTTGTCTCCTGGCGAAGTTCGAGTGCAAGATGAGAATGGCAAAGAAGAGGGTTTTTATATAACCGGCGGCTTGATGGAAGTTCAGCCACATCTTGTGACAGTTCTCGCCAATACCGCTTTACGTGGCGATCAGCTTGATGAAGCAGCTGCACTTGCTTCTCAGCAGGAAGCGGAGGCGGCATTGAAGGGTGCTTCTGAAGAAACTGATATTGTTCGTGCTCAGGGTGAATTGGCTGAAGCGCGTGCTCGTTATCGTGCTGCGCAGAAACTTAAAGGCCAGCGTTAATAAAATATTTTAATCAACCTTTCGAAATAGCGGCAATGTGCCAAATCGATTCGTCAGACTCATCGCTTTATCATCATTATCTGTTAGTGGTTTGGGCGGGCTGATCTTCTGGGTGGCCAGCGATACGATAACCGAGGTGATAAGCGACATTACGAAAGCTACCAGGCTTGCTGGAAGGTTTGGAAGTATTGCTGCTGAGGTCATAAAGGCAATAAATCCAGCGCCAATGCCTGCATAGCCGCCTATAGATGTTAGCTTGCTCCACCAGATAACTAGTAAATAGGGCCCACTCATACCAGCAAAACCAATTGCGACTGCATCGCCGATACCGCCGATGACTGAAGATGTATTGAAAGCTCGCCAAAGTGCGAGCGATGCAACGAATGGTATGGACCATCTGGCTACAGCGAGACTCAATTTTTCCGTTGGATTATTAATAACACGAGGCAACAGGTTGACCGAACAGAGTGCACCAATTCCGAGTAAGATGCTGTCCGATGTACTCATAATTGCTGATACGACAGCACCAACAAAGATCGCAACCAATATGGGATGTAAGTGCTCGATCGCAAGTAACGGAATAATGGCATTTGGATCTTCAACACCGGGCATAGTTGTCGCAGCAATATAGCCAAGTGTGATGGGCACCATGCCAAAAACCAGATATACAACACCTGCAATATAGAAAGAGTTTTGAGCGACCTGCTCCGTCCGTGAAGCCATTGCTCGCTGCACAACAGATATAGAGCTAATCGCGACAAGGCCTGAACTAAACCAGACTTGGAAATAATCTAGCCTATCGGTGAAAGTTGCCCCTTGTGGTGAAAAGTCGAAGGCGTGATCTGGTAATTGCTTTACCACGGCACTCCATCCATTGGCATCATCCAGCACAACGAAAAATAAAACAGATACGCCGAGCACAATAAAAGCCATTTGAAACACATCAGTTGCTGCAACGGCCTTGAGTCCCCCGAACATTGTATAAACAGCAATGACAGCGGTTCCGCCAATAAGTCCAAGTGCCGCTGGTTGTCCTGTTAAGGTCTCAAATACGACACCGAATGAAAATAATATTGCAGCAAGCCACAGTATCCCAGAAATAATACCAACCATTGCAGACATGACGCTCGCGAAATGCCCAATGCGGGCATCATAAAACCCAATATGCGTTATTCGCTTTGATCGTCGATATGTTCTGGCAAAGAAAAAGCCGGCAATCAATAGAGAGATACCTGAAACGATTGGATCTCGAAGAACCTCTAGTGTATTCCCAGAATAAGCAGCTGCGGCTGATCCCATCAATGGGCCAGCACCAAACCAGGTTGCAACTATTGAGATTGAACAGACAGTTAACGACATATTGCGGCCACTGATGGCAAAGTCGCCAATAGAGTTGGATTTGCTTGTTGCGAGTAGGCCGACAACAAGCATGAGTGTTACATAGAGCCCAACTCCAATCAGAATAATAGTTTGTGGTTCGATAACCATTCTTCTTTTTGTAACTACCAGAATGGGAATATTAGCACTGCGGCACTACTTATAGGGTGAGATCTCATTTGGGAGGAAACAACAGTAAAATAGCTATAATCAGCATATCCATAGAAGGTGCCACACTGACGATTAGGAACTGAAACAATTTATCAGTTCCTGACTTGCTGTATATTCGTTGATTACGGGTTATGGAGTGATTTATTTGGGTCTGAGCATTGTTATTTTGGCGGCGGGTCAAGGAACGCGTATGCGATCCGATCTGCCCAAAGTTTTACAACTCTTGGCTGGAAAGCCATTGCTGGCACATGTTCTAGAATGTGCTAGTGATTTGGCTGCGGATGACATATGCGTGGTCTATGGCCATGGAGGCGAGAAGGTTAAAACTGTATTTTCGGATTCTGATATTCGATGGGTTTTACAGGCCGAGCAATTGGGTACTGGACATGCCGTACAGCAAGCTATGCTTGACATTCCAAGTGGCAATCGTGTATTGATTTTAGCGGCTGATGTGCCATTACTGCAGCCAATCACATTGCATCGTCTTTTAGAGAAAACTCCGGATACAGATATGTCTGTTTTGACAGTCGATATTGACGATCCGACCGGTTATGGTCGCATTGTTCGCAATAATGTGGGCATAAGTCGTATCGTTGAGCAAAATGATGCTAGTAAAGATGAATTGTTTCTAACTGAAATAAATACGGGTGTGATTTTATGCCCGAGTGAGTGGCTTAAAAATTGGCTCACAAATCTGAGTAACAATAATTCTCAGGGCGAGTATTATTTGACTGATGTAATTGCAATGGCGGTTACAGATGGTATCAATGTGCATGGCATTAAGGCCGATAGCAGCGTGGAGGTAATGGGTATCAACGATAAGAAACAAATGGCAGAAGCTGAGCGAGTACTACAAGCAAGACTTGTTGATGAGTTGATGACTGAAGGTGTCGGTTTTGCTGATCCTGGTCGCGTGGATATACGCGGAACACTTAGCTGTGGAAAGGATGTATTTATTGATGTAAATGCTGTGTTTGAGGGTGATGTGCATTTGGGCGACGGTACAAAAATCGGTCCTAATAATCTGATTCGTGATAGTAAGCTGGGTGAAGGTAATATCATTCATTCAAATTGTCACATCGAAGACGCATCGACTGGTAGCCACTGTGAGATTGGGCCATTCGCAAGATTGCGTCCCGGTGCAGTGATCGCGAATGAGGTTAAGATTGGCAACTTTGTTGAAGTGAAGAAAAGTACCATTGCTAGTGGCAGCAAAGTGAATCATTTGACCTATATTGGTGATGCTGAGATTGGCTCAGACGTTAATGTTGGAGCGGGCACGATTACGTGTAATTACGATGGTGTAAACAAACATAAAACCATCATCGGAGATAACGCATCTATCGGTTCTAACGTTAACTTGGTTGCCCCTGTTAGCGTGGGCAAGGGAGCAACAATTGGTGCTGGATCAACGATATCTAGGAGCGTTCCAGAAGGTGGTTTAACAGTCGCCCGTGCAAAGCAAAAAAATATTGAAGGTTGGGTAAGACCAAATAAAAAGGAAGTAAAATAGATGTGCGGAATTGTTGGTGCTGTTGCCGAAAGAAACGTTGTGCCAATTCTTATGGAAGGCTTAAGATGTCTTGAGTATCGAGGTTATGATTCTGCAGGCTTGGCCATTCTCGCTGATGGTAATATTTCTCGTATTCGTCGCACCGGAAAAGTTGTTCAGCTGCAAAAGACGCTTGAGAAAAATCCGACGAGTGGCACCACTGGTATATCACATACTCGATGGGCTACACATGGAGCTCCGAATGAAGCCAATGCGCATCCACATATGTCCGGATCAAATATTGCGATTGTTCACAATGGCATCATTGAAAACTATGAAGAGCTGCGTGAAGACCTGAAGAAAAACGGCTATGAGTTCACCTCTGACACTGACACGGAGGTGGTAGCACATCGTGTCGAGTTTCATCGCAAAAACTCTGACGATATTGTTGAGGCGGTCAAAAAAACAGTTGCTGAACTTGAGGGAGCTTATGCATTGGTTGTCATGAGTGCTGACGACCCTGAAAAACTGGTGCTGGCGAGACAAGGCTGTCCAGTTATTATTGGTCTTGGTATTGACGAAAACTTTGTCGCCTCTGACGTAGCAGCGCTTCTTCCAGTAACGCGTAACTTTCAGTTTTTGAATGAAGGTGATATTGCATTTATTGAAAGAAATAATGTGACTATCTGGGATGAAAGCGGAAAAGTTGTTGAGCGAGATATAAAAGAAAGTGAATTATCACCTGATGCTGTAGAGCGCGGAAATTTTCGTCATTTCATGCAAAAGGAAATGTATGAGCAGCCTGAGGCTATTGCACGGACGTTAAGTGAACGTATCGTTGATGGCAAGGTACTGGATTCTGCTTTTGGTTCCAATGCAAGCGAAATTTTGGATAAAGTAAAAGCCGTACACATCATTGCGTGTGGCACAAGTTATCACGCTGGACTTGTAGCGCGTTACTGGATAGAACAAATGTGTCGCATACCCTGCACGGTCGACATTGCTAGTGAATATCGATATCGCTCGCCCGTTGTTTTAGATGGCACGTTGTTTGTGACAATCAGTCAATCGGGAGAGACAGCAGACACTCTGGCTGCTTTGCATATGGCAAAAAAGCTTGGCTATATCGCGACACTCACAATTTGTAACGCACCAGAAAGTTCGATGATGCGTGAATCAGAATTAGCGATGATGACAAATGCGGGTCCTGAGATCGGTGTTGCATCAACAAAGGCATTTACAACACAACTTACTGTATTGGCATTATTGACGATCACCATCGCGCGACGTATGGGCCTTAAAGAAAAACAGGAACAAGCGTTGGTTGCGCAGCTCGCCGATCTACCTGGACTAATTCAACAGGTCCTGGCGATGGATTCATCCATCAAGTCGTTGGCAAATCATTTTGTAGATAAGCATCACGCATTATTCTTGGGCCGTGGTGCACAGAAAGCGATTGCGATGGAAGGCGCTCTTAAAATAAAAGAAGTTTCATATATTCATGCAGAGGCATACGCTGCAGGTGAGTTAAAACATGGTCCACTGGCAATGGTTGATGAAGATATGCCAGTTGTAACAGTTGCGCCGGATGATGAATTGTTCAAAAAACTAAAAAGCAATCTTCAGGAAGTTCAGGCACGCGGTGGTGAGCTGTATGTTTTTGCTGATCCACGTGTTGAATTGAAGGAAAATCAAGGCATTCACATTATTCGAATGCCAGCCTTGATTGAGGAATTTCAGGCGCCAATTCTTTATACAATTCCCTTGCAACTACTCGCCTATCATGTGGCGGTCTTAAAAGGCACAGATGTTGATCAGCCGAGAAATCTCGCGAAGAGCGTTACGGTGGAATGATTTTGAGTAGTGGGGTTGATAATTAAATGAGTCTCAAAAGTTTATTTAATTTTTTTTGGGTCTTCTTAGTTTTTTCAATATTTAGTTGTTCGAATGATACTAG
>JAQWOA010000010.1 GCA_029246105.1 Woeseiaceae bacterium
CAATCTCAAATTGCTGATCAACTACAGCATTTATACCGGTTTCATTAACTTCTTTTATGACTGACCGCATTTTCGTTCCGAAGATACCAGCTGCGCTGGCCTTAGATAAAAGTGAATCGAGATCCGGCATTGGATTCATGATATGAGCACCATCAACAAGATCAGCGAGGCCCTTATCAACCTTCAAAAATGGAACCACATTCTTTACATTCCAAAGATAGGAAGCCGTTGACTGGCCATCAACTTCGCGATCCATTGTATTCTCAAAGAGAATAGCGCCTAGAATTCGATCGCCGCCGAATGAAGGGCTGGTCATGATTCGAGATCGCATCGCATGAACAACGCCAAACATCTCCTCATCATTTGACCAAGCATCCGAAGTAACCCCATATAGACCAAGTGCTTTAGGTGTACTACCACCACTTTGATCAAGTGCTGCTATAAAACCAGGTGCGTGTTTGATTTTTTTAAGTTGGTCTGGGTTGCTCATATTAGCCTCTAAAGTTAGGAGTTGTGGATCAGTTTGAGGCTGGATTCTACAGGATATTTAATCATTTTGGACACCGATATTATTATCGTGTTGGACAATGGCAAGCATCATTTTAAATCTATACATACTCACATGCCCCAATTGCGATAATTTACTCCATAGAAACTATATATATCGATTACGATTAAACTTAAATTTAGCCAAATGAGAGCGTCGATACAGATTCCACCCAATTCAGGTAATCTACTTGAAAAAAAATGCTTAAAGCTTAGGGAAAAATAAATGGGTAGATACAAATTCGCCGCTTTAATAATCGGCTCAATCATGATTGCCATGTCAACTTCCGGATTTGCGGCGTCGCGCGTGCAAACCGTCGCTGTGGCCGCTCAAGCATTTCTTAGCTCGCTTGATGAGACCCAACTTGCAGCTGTGATGATGCCGATGGATACGAATGAAAGGGCAAATTGGACCAATCTTCCAAATATCATGATGCAGCCAGCGGGCTTGCTAATCAAAAATATGACAGATGAAACTCGACAAAGTATGCATGCCCTTATGCGAGCTACCATGTCAAGCCAAGGTTACGCCAAGCTTACAGGTATCATGCTACTCGATGATTTACTTCATCAAATTGAAGCAGAGGAGCTGCGATTGGGTAAAGAACGACGTGATTTTGTAAGATTTTTCAGTGATTCTATGGCCAAGGAATTCATTGCGTCTCGTGGTTATGAGAATTACACAGTCGCAATTTTTGGAGTTCCCAGCGAAGCAAATTGGGGCTGGAGAATTACAGGACATCATGCAGCTATAAATTTTACTATCTCTGATGGTCGAATTGGTTTCACACCAACTTTTCTAGGCAGTAATCCGATGGAAGTAAAAAATGGGCGATATGCCGGCCTCATGGCCCTAGCAAATGAAGGTGAATGGGGAATTCAATTCATGAAATCCCTAGACAATGATCAACGCAAGAAGGCAAAGATTTCTGATCAGGTAGCTAAGGATGTCTTTGAGGGCCCAGGAAGACGTCAAAGTTTGAATAACTACGAAGGATTGGTGGCAAGTAATCTGACGAAAGAACAAATGTACTTTCTGCAAAGACTCATCGCTGAGTTTATTCACAATGCAAACTATGAAGCTGCAGTTGCACAGTTAGATGCTATCAAGGAGACAGGTTGGGATAAGTTATGGTTTTCTTGGCGCGGACCAGTGGGTGTCAGTGATAAATTTTACTACCGTGTGCATGGCCCTCGTATATTAATTGAGTATACCCGTCAGGGTGTCAACCATGTTCATACGATCATTCGCGACCCATCCAATGACTATGGTGAGGACTGGCTTGGAAAACACTATGAAGAGCATCACCCTAATATAAAAGATGCAATTGAAAACACTCGGCGGCGTGCTGCATTTCTTTCGGCTGACAAATGAGGTTATATCGCTATCAAAAATACATCATTTGATAATAAACTGTCTTAACATAGGCTACATAAATGAAACAACCATTCCAAATATTGCTTTACTGCTCGCTCATTGGATTAGCAAGCCTTGCCTCTGCGCAGAATCACAACAGCATTCCCATCATTTTTGATACTGACTTCGCAATGCCGCCGACAGACGATGCGTTAGCATTGATGCTGGCACTGCAATCGCCCGAACTGAATATTCTCGGCATTACTACTGTTGCCGGAAATAGTAGCCTCGAGCGTGCAACATCCGATGTACTTCGAATGCTTGAGATTGCTGAGCGAATTGATATCCCGGTCTATGAAGGAGCGGACCTGCCGCTCGTGCATAGAATAAGTAACTTCGCGGTAAACAAATATGGAAGTTGGTATTCCGATGCGCCACCACCTGAGCCTTATGGCGGATACGCAAAGAAAAAAATTGAAAATCAATCTGCTGCGGTCTATATCGAGAAAAAAGTACTGGCCAATCCAGGAGAAATAACGATCGTCGCTCTAGGACCTTTAACTAATATCGCTCAAGCAATTCAAAATAATCCTGATTTCGCTAAAAAAGTAAAACGATTATTCATCATGGGTGGTGCCATAGCTTCACTTCCAGATGGATCCGGTAATATCACGCCAAATGCTGAATACAATTTTTGGGTAGACCCCGAAGCCGCCAGAATCACACTACGCTCCGGAATCCCTATCGAACTTTCCCCTTTGAATGTATCTCGAAAATCGGCACTAACGAGAGACTGGTATGAAAAAATGGTGGCAGTGAAAACGCCATTGACAGATCTTCTCAAAATCGGTCTTGGCCCTCGCTTCAAAGAAGATCCCGACAGAGTTTGGTTGATGTATGACCAAATTACTATCGCAAGCCTCATTGATCCATCCTTAGTGGTTTCAAAAAAAATGTATGTCGACGTTAATGATAATCATGATATTAGTTATGGCGTTTCTATTGCTGGATCAGAAGTATGGCCGGGGGCGGAAGGTGCGCAAAAAATGAATGTGCAGTACGATCTTGACTGGCCGCGCTTCATGCAACTGTTTATTAAGCGTTTGCAGCAGCCTCTTAATGACTGAGCAAACAAGTACAGTAATAATTACTTAAGTTGTAAATAATAGAATAGAATTGCCAAAATTTTTATAATTACTTATATTGCTACCCTAAATAGGCTGGGCCACCCTTCTTGATTACGAAATTCAACAATTTGACATCCTCAATATTGCGGCAAAGTGTTTCGTGGTTCGCAATCCTACCTATTGTACTGTTGCAACTTATAATTGCCTTCCATCAGTTCGAGCATGATGCCAGCTACAGTGAAAAAAATTGCGATGTCTGTATTCAATTAGACAGAATCGATAGTGCAATTGATCAATCTCCTGAGGCATTACTAATACCCTCAGTCGGCTCCTCAGGATTAAATACGCCTCCGATTCTCGCAACACTAGCTCCTATACGCAATTTTGACTCTCGAGCACCTCCCCAGATCTGATCGACCCGAAAGTTAACTTGTAGCGATTGCAGTAAAGCTGTGATCGCTTAAATGAGCACGCCTTTTTGTGTGCTATGCAAAATGATCAGAGAGTATAAACATGAAATTTACAAAACATTTACCGATAGCAACAGCTATCGTAGTTTTTATCGCGCCACCAATTGTTTCAGCACAGGACGTTGAAGATACAACTCATGAGCTTGACCAAATTGTGGTCACAGCTTCTCCTCTGCGTAGCGTTATAGAAAACCTCGCGCAACCAACAAGCGTTATTAGTGGCGATGAACTATCAAGAAAACTATCCTCTAGTATTGGTGAAACACTCGCTCAAGAGCCGGGGATAAGTTCTAGTTATTTTGGCCCTGTAGCTTCACGGCCCGTCATACGTGGCCAATATGGAGAACGAGTGGGCGTCCTATCCAATGGACTTGACTCGTTAGATGCATCTGCTCTAAGTGAGGATCACCAGGTAACTATTGAAGGACTTCTTGCTGATCGCGTTGAGATTATTCGCGGTCCTGCTACCCTTTTATATGGAAGTGGTGCTGCAGGCGGGCTAGTTAACGTCGTCGATATGAGATTGACTGAAAAGGCACCCGAAAAAACATTTTCTGGCGTTGCTACGATCGGTGCAGATACCGCTATTGGGGGGCGTGATGTAGCCATACGAAGCATTCTTGGATCGGGAGCAAGCTCGATTAATTTCGACTACTTTAGACGCTCAACGAAAAATATTAAAATACCCGGATTTGCAGAATCAGCTTTATTGATGGCAGCTGAAGAAGCAGAAAGCGATGATGATGGTGAAGAAGAGGCATTTGGCTTAGTTGAGAACACAGATAGTGAAACCAGTGGTGGCTCAATGGGCGTTACGTTTCGCGGCAACAGAGGCTTTCTAAGTGCTTCATTGAATGGCTTCAATAGTGAATATGGCATCCCAGGTCATCACCATCATCACGAAGATGATCATGACGATGATGATGACCATGACGATGACGATGACCATGACGATGACGATGACCATGACGATGACGATGAAGAAGTAGTAAGGCTTGATCTAGAACAAAAGCGGTTTGATGTAAACGGTGAATATCAATTAAACGGTAAAGTTTTTAGTGATATACGATTCCGATCTGCATTGAATGACTATATGCATACCGAATATGAAGGCGCAGAAATTGGTACAAGCTACGAAATAAAAGGCTCAGATACCCGAGTTGAACTACGTCATAATTCTTTGGGTCTTCTTGAAGGTGCCTTTGGTGTCCAACATAAGCAAATCGACTTTAATGCCATTGGCGACGAAGCCTTTGTACCTGCTTCAGATACATCACGACTTAGCCTGTTCCTTTTTGAAGAGTTACAATTTGATAATGGATTCATATTGCAAAGTAGTGCCCGAGTCGAAAAGCAAAAGATTACAGGTTTATCGCTGGTCCAAGAATACAGCGGTAGTGCTTTTAGTGCATCTGCAGGCGCAATATGGCGCCCGGTTGATAATATCCGCGTATCCGCAAATCTCTCATCGACTGAGCGTCATCCAACCCCAACGGAACTTTACGCAAATGGTTCGCATGTTGCTGTGCAACGTTATGAGCGGGGATCAATAGTGCTTGGTAATGGATTGCTCGATCTTGAAAAATCCAAAAATCTTGATCTGACCGTTCATGGCGACATGAAGCGAATTGAATGGTCAATCACAGGTTTCATCAATGACGTTGGTAATTACACTGTTTTAATGCCAACGGGCCTCGAAATAGAAGAGATGCCTGTATATGATTTCACACAATCCCATGTCAAGTTCTATGGCGTCGAAGCAGAAGCTCTTTTCGAGCTGTGGGATAATGATAATAGTCATTTTCACCTGAAGGTATTTACGGATTTCGTCAATGCCGAACAAAAAGCAACAGGTCTTTATCTACCTAAGATGCCGCCATCACGAGTCGGCCTTGAGCTGCAAGGAGGTGTAAATAATGTCGATGTCACCCTAAGCGCTATCTTTGCTGATGATCAGAATAAAGTCGTGCCAAATGAGTTGGCAACAGAAGGCTATACACTCTTAAATCTAAATGTAAGATATGCATTTGATAAGCCTGGTCTTTATTTGTCCGTCCGCGGCTCGAATTTGCTGGATGAAGAAATTCGTAGGCATACCTCGCCATTGAAAGACCTTGTTCCAGTTCCCGGTCGCTCATTGCATGTTGGTTTGCGCTATGAATTCTGATTGCGATTTTATGGTTTAAATGTTCTACCCAAAACCGATACAGGGCTCATAGATACGGGCCCTGTATCGGTATCCACAAACAAATCTAAGCTAATTGACCTCTGAGAAGCTTTAAATCTTTATGAGCCCTTCACCTCAGTTGATGCAAGGGCCGACCTTATTAGCAAAAATCTGTTTAAGCGACCTTAGTCTTTAGCAAGACACAAGCATCGTCCGTTATAATTGCTAGATGAATAAGCAAAACTCAATAATATGAATTCATTTGGCATCATTAACTACAGCGTAGTAATGATCTACTTTCTAGTACTACTATGGATTGGGTACTTTTTCTCCAAACGCCAAAAATCCACAGACGACTACTTCAAAGGTAAAGGTCGAGTTCCCTGGTGGGCAGCTGGTATTAGTATATTCGGTACCTTACTAAGTGCGATCACCTTCATGGCGATACCAGCAAAGGTCTATGACACCGACTGGGCTTATTTTCTTTACAGCCTAACAGTAATTCTATTGATTCCACTGATTGCCTGTATGTTTATCCCATTCTTCAACCGCCTTAACATAACCAGTGTCTATGAATATCTTGAAAAACGCTTCAATTTACTCACACGCATGTTGGGCAGCATCTCCTTCATTATCTTCCAAATCGGTCGCATCGCGGTCGTTTTGTTACTCCCATCAATTGCAATATCCATTGTTACCGGTATCGAAGTGATGATTTGTATTTTTGCTATTGGCCTGATTAGTATCACCTATACCCTTATGGGTGGAATCGAAGCCGTTATTTGGACCGATGTCATGCAGGTTATTGTATTGCTGGGTGGTGCCATTTTTGCAGTTATCACAATAGTTTTGAGTATTGATGGGGGCTTGCCAGAAATAATTCAAATTGCTTCAGCAGATCAGAAATTCAATATACTAAATTTTAATTTTGATTTTTCAGAACCAACTTTTTGGGTTGTCATTCTCGGTGGCATTGGAGCCAATATTATCAGCTATGGTACTGATCAGACTGTCGTACAGCGCTACATAACATCCACTAATCTTGAAAATTCAAAAAAAACGTTCTATCTGAACGCCGCTATTATTTTGCCGACTCAACTGATTTTTTTCTCGCTTGGTACATCTCTATATGTGTTCTATAAGTTAAACTCTGAGAATCTGAGTAGCTCCATGACGAATAACGATGCGATTCTGCCTTGGTACATTATTAATGAATTACCTGTAGGTATATCGGGTCTATTAATCGCGGGAATCCTATCTGCAGCAATGTCAAGCTTAAGCAGCAGTATTAACTCATCAGCTACATCCTACGTAACTGACATACACCAAAAACTAAAGCCTGACATAAAAAATCACGATCTATTGATGGTCGCACGAGCAACCTCATTAATTCTTGGAATTATAGGCACTGCATTTGCGGCATGGATGGCCTTATCTGACATCAAATCATTATGGGATGAATTTATCAAAGTGCTCGGTCTCTTCGCCGGTGGCCTTGGTGGGTTATTTTTACTTGGGATGATGACAACAAGACCTTCTGGTTCTGCGGCAATTATTGGACTAATAATCAGCGGCCTCATGCAGTGGCTCATTACGACCAATACAGAAATTCATTCTTTACTATATGCAGCAACCGGCATCGTATCCTGTTTCCTATTTGGCTATCTGGCGAGCTTTATTTTGCCGGCTAATGATAAAGACCTTACAGGACTAACAATACTGACTTTTCATGATGAGAAATAAATTACTTTTCATCAAATTAAGCCATAGATTACATAGCTTCACATGGAATATAAAAATAATCTCATATAGCTTAAGATAAATCTGGACAGATACTAA
>JAQWOA010000016.1 GCA_029246105.1 Woeseiaceae bacterium
GCAGAGATTATAGGGATGGGTTCTGGCGTAAGCTCAATACGTTATAGAGCTGATGATGTTTTGTATGCCCCAACCATCTCAAGATCCCTGCAGGAGCAGCTTGGGAGTAGTTTTTTAAGTAGTGATTGGACCATAGAGAACGGTAGCTATTTTCGAGCAATTCGGCTGGAAAAGATGATGATGTCACTGATTCTGTCCCTAATTATTGGTGTCGCAGCATTCAACATTGTTGCTAGTTTGGTTATGGTTGTAACTGATAAAATAACTGATATTGCGGTGTTGCGGACATTGGGTATGACACCACAGAGTATAGTGAAGATATTTTTTATTCAGGGCGCAATTATCGGTTGGGCGGGCGTCGTATTGGGCGTTTTTCTGGGCGTGATTTTGGCGATAAACATTCCTGTAATAGTTCCTTTTCTTGAGCAGTTTTTTGGCTTTCAAATTATGCCAGGAGACGTTTATTACGTAACTGATATTCCTTCTGAGCTTGAAGTGCAAGACGTTATAAATATTTCAATTTCCGCATTTATATTGACATCACTTGCGACGATTTATCCTTCAAGGCGAGCCGCGTTGGTAAATCCTGCTGCTGCGCTTCGTTATGGATAGCCGCTGATGGGTGTGCGTTTTGAGTACTGGTTTGGTAATCGTTATGTACATTCGCGAAGTAGTAATAGCTTTGTATCGCTAATATCAGCTATTTCGATATCAGGTATTGCAATTGCGGTCGCTGTATTGATAGTCGTTTTATCCGTTGTTAATGGTTTTGAGCGTGAACTCCAAGAGCGCTTGTTAGCAATGTCGGCACACGCGAGCATTGAAGCTACGGAAAAAAACTTAGAAAATCCCGAAGATCTTATGTTGATTGCGGCTAATAACACCCGAGTCAATGCCGTGGCTCCTTATGTCAATGGGCAAGCTTTATTAGTATTTGGTATGAATATAAGCGGCGCTGAATTACGTGGCATTAATCCCTTATTGGAGAATGAAGTATCAGGTATTAGCGATGCCATGCAAATTGGCTCACTAGAGGTACTGGAACCCGGCGCCTTTAAGATCGTTCTAGGGGTTGAACTGGCGGAAGCAATGAAAGCTGAAGTTGGAGATAAAATAACAATAACTTTAGCTGAGGGCAGGGTAACGCTAGCGGGAATCATGCCTAGGACAAAGCAATTTACTGTTGGTGGGATTTACCGAGTTGGTATGCATGAATTTGATAATCGTCTTGCTTTTATCAATATTAACGATTCACAAAAATTATACTCGATGGGTGGCTCTATTAGTGGTGTTCGCTTGGCTGTAACTGATATTTATGAGGCTCCTATGATTGTTCGCGAGGTAGCTTTGGAAAATGGTAAGCGTGTTTTAGTTAGTGATTGGACCCGTCGTCATGTCAATTTTTTTCGTTCAATCCAGGTCACAAAATCAATTCTTTTCGTTATTCTCTTAATGGTGGTAGGTGTTGCGGCATTTAATATCGTTTCAACACTTGTCATGGTTGTAAAAGATAAGCAAACTGATATTGCTATTTTGAGGACAATTGGTGCTCACCCGTTAAGTATTCTTAAGATTTTTGTAACACAGGGCAGCATTATAGGAACAGTTGGGACTCTCATTGGTGTATTTTTTGGGGTGTTACTAGCTTTAAATCTCGAATCAATGATCGCTTTCTTTGAGTCAACATTTGGTATTAAATTCCTAGCCGCGGACGTTTATTTTATTAGCGACCTGCCATCAGAGGTTCGTTATGGTGATGTTGCTATGGTCGCAGTAATCGCTTTAACATTAGCATTAATTTCAACTGTTTACCCTGCTTGGATTGCCTCAAGAACGGCGCCAGCTGAGGCTTTAAGATATGATTAAACCTGTATTTGACTGCTGTGGTGTTGTGCGCCGATTTAATGAGGGTGCATCGACATTAATGGTTCTTCATGGTGTTAATCTTCGAGTGCAACCTGGTGAGCGAATAGCAATCATTGGTGCCTCCGGTTCTGGTAAGACGACTTTGTTGCAGATTATGGGCGGTCTTGACGAACCAGATGAGGGGGAGATATACATAAATGGCAAAGCGATGCATGGTCTCAATGAGATTGCGAAGGGCTATTTGCGCAATAGAAATATTGGTTTTGTATATCAGTTTCATCATCTTTTGCCAGAATTTACCGCGGAAGAAAATGTTGCGATGCCACTAATGATTCGTCGTGAGCCAAGAGTTTTAGCAATCGCAACGGCCCGGACTTTATTGGGTCGTGTTGGTCTCGGGGAGCGACTAAATCACAAGCCTGGTGAATTATCTGGTGGCGAACGTCAAAGAGCAGCAGTTGCGAGAGCGCTAATCACTAAGCCGCGACTAATTTTGGCCGATGAGCCAACAGGTAACCTAGACTCAGATAATGGCGACCATATATTGGAACTCATATTAGAGTTAAATCAGGAGCTAAAGACCAGTTTGGTAGTTGTTACACATGATGACTCAAT
This sequence comes from Woeseiaceae bacterium, assembly GCA_029246105.1. Classification (GTDB taxonomy): domain Bacteria; phylum Pseudomonadota; class Gammaproteobacteria; order Steroidobacterales; family Woeseiaceae; genus UBA1847. The sequence continues at coordinate 2,482 of JAQWOA010000016.1, forward strand.
CGCAGCGAAGATGGATCGTATTCTCATACTTAAAGATGGAAAGCTACATTCAGCAGTCTAAATATATCGATTAGACCTATTTTTTTGCTTACGTTTCTTGTAATCGGAGATTGATAATCGCCACAGTAAGTTTAATGTTACATATCCCGTGATCGCCACAGCAGCACCAAGAATGACGCAACCAAGCAACATTGGTTGCCAAATTGTCACGAAGGTGTGTGTTATCCAATCCCATGACATATCAAACTGAAAATTTTGTAAGGGTGCGCCTAACAATTTTTGACCTAGACAGTAGCCAAAGTAGCACATAGGCCCGATCGTTAATGGATTACTGACCCAGGTAGAAAGAGCCGCTATAGGGATATTTACCCGTATCGCGAGCGCTATTAGTACGCTTATGAGAGTATGCCCAGGCACTGGCATGAAGGCGATAAATAAGCCGATTGCGAATGCTGGAACTACAGTCCGACGGCGAATACCCCAGAGACGATGGTCATGTAATAGATGTCTAAACGAAAACATATACCACTGATTACTCATATGGCGGCGCTTGAATGCTATTTTCCTAAAAAAGCGTCTTGGCATTTAATGGTAGTCCGACTTTAATGGAATACACAGATTTTATGGCATCTAAAGTCTGGGCTTACATCTTCTGGTGGGGCATAACAGGGTTCCGCTAGGCTCGGTATTACGTACAATATTTATTAAGACCACAGTGCTGATGCCCTTAATCATGCATGTGTATATATTGGTTTTCAATATAATTGTGCTTGTACTATTTGTCATTTACTAGTAATAAAAATATTAAATATAAGGGAGATGAAATTAGTAACTTGTGTCGCGAAGACTATCAATAATTGCTCTTCTAGCAAGATTCTGTCGTTCATTAACGAGAATTTTTATCTCTGTCACTGTATATTTCTACTTTCCTGATCAAGTAGGCTCTTATGGTTGAGAGATTAGAATGTAATGATTGGTTGATTTTTTCCATTAGCAATAATGCAGGCGCTAAAAATCAACATGTCGACTTTATAATGAATACTGTTGGCAGATTGGACTTAGTTTATATCAGCATCTTCATTGTCAGCGATATGGTAAGTAGGAAGGGAATAATGACGAAGTGAATAAGCGCATCGATCCTAAAGTTAGAATAATCTACGGGCGTCTTTGGCGCTACGTTACTCCACATAAGTTTATTGGTTTCATAGCAGTAGTTGGTATGACAGTTACTGCAGTCGTTGAGGCGAGCCTCGTCTATTTGCTTCAACCACTGATGGATGAAACCTTAGTTGCAAAAAAAGTTGAGTCAGGCAAGTGGATACCCATTGCATTTATAGGGATCTTTATCCTGCGTGGCCTTTCTGGATTTGCAACTGAGGCTTCATTGGGATGGATTGGTCGTAGCGTAATAAGCGATCTAAGGCGAGAAGTTTTCGGCAAGTTTTTGACATTACCGATTAAGTTCTTCGACTCCCAGGCCGCTGGACCATTGTTATCACGATTGACGTACAACGTTGAAATGGTTGCAGAATCGGTTACTAGCGTAGTTACAGTTGCGATCAGAGACATTCTTACGGTTTTTGCAGCTTTTAGCGTCATGCTATATCACAGCCCAACTTTAACGATATTCGTAGCGATTTTGTTTCCAATTGTTGCTGTATTGATAAGACTATTGAGTATCGCATTTCGCCGCTATAGCGGACGAATTCAAGACTCTGTAGGTGAGGTGAATCAGGTTACTGAAGAGATTATTTGGGGCAACTCTGTTGTTAAAGCTTTCGGTGGGTATGAATATGAGCGCGATCGCATGGCTAAAGTTGATGATGATAATCTCAAGCAAAACCTAAAACTTATTCGCGTTCGCTCGCTAGGTGTTGCTGTCACGCAGACTGTGTTTGGACTTGGAGTTGCACTCGTTATTTATATGGCTAGTCTTCAATCTATTGAGGGCATTTTATCGCCAGGCCAGTTTATTTCGTTTTTCTCGGCAATGATGCTGATGTTGCAACCCATACGACGAATTACAAATGTAAATGCCACGCTACAACGGGGCGTCGCTGGTGCCGACAGTCTTTTTATGATTCTCGACGAGAAAGATGAGAGTGATAATGGAACGTTCGGAATTGATCGCGCTTGTGGCAGAGTCCAATTTGATAATGTTGGATTTTCCTATGGCAATGACGATGCGTTAGTTATTGACGATGTCAATGTTTCTATCGATGCTGGAGAAGTATTAGCAATCGTTGGTCATTCTGGGAGTGGTAAGTCGACGCTTGTAAGTCTGCTGCCACGTTTCTATGAGATGAATTTCGGCAAAATTCTAATAGATGATGTGTCTATTCGTGACTTTACGCTGGATAGCTTGCGCAGCAATATTGCCTTAGTCAGTCAGGATGTAGTCCTCTTCAATGACACAATTCGAAATAACCTTGCGTATGGACAACTAAAGTCTCATTCTGAGGAGGACTTGATGCAGGCTGCTGAAGCAGCTTATGTATTGGATTTTGTTAATGATTTACCAGATGGAATGGAAACAATCGTTGGTGATCGAGGTATGCTACTTTCGGGTGGTCAGCGTCAACGCATAGCGATCGGCCGAGCTTTACTTAAAAATGCACCAGTACTAATTCTTGATGAAGCAACATCTGCATTAGATACGCAATCAGAGCGACGAATTCAAGACGCTTTGAATGTGTTGATGAAAAATCGTACGACGTTGGTAATCGCCCATCGCTTATCCACAATTGAGAAGGCAGATAAGATTATTGTTCTTGATGCTGGGAGGGTTGTTGAGTCTGGAACACATTCGGAGCTTCTTGCTCAAGATGGTCACTATGCTGCCTTATATCGTATGCAGTTTAGTGAGAAGTAATGTAAGTCGTGAGCGTTATATACAGATGGATTCATCGGGTTTGGTACGAGGACGCACCATCTGGGCTAATACTATTGCCGCTGAGTGGCCTCTACTGGTTAATGCTGAATCTTAAAGAATTACTCTATCGTCATCAAATTTTATCGGCCAGGAGAGCAGAAGTTCCCGTTATTGTTGTGGGTAATATTACAACTGGTGGAACGGGGAAGACGCCAACGGTTATATGGCTTGTAAATGAATTGCGAGATAAAGGATATACTCCAGGTATAGTCAGTCGTGGTTATGGCCGCCGCAAGTCTAACAGCCCCATTAAAGTCAACAAGAATAGTAATGTGTCAGTTGTCGGTGATGAACCAATCTTGCTTGCTAAAAGGGGAGGTTGCCCTGTTGCAGTAGACACAAATCGCGCACGAGCAGTATCAGTATTAATTGATGATGGTGTTGATGTCATTGTTGCCGATGATGGGTTGCAGCATTTGCAATTGGAGCGCGATTTTGAAATTTGTGTTATTGATGGGTCCCGTGGGCTAGGCAATCTTCGACTTATTCCTTCAGGGCCATTACGAGAGATGCCCCGGCGACTGAGGAGTGTTGATCAGGTATTGATTAATGGAGAGGGCAGTTTTCGAGATTCGATCTCGTTTAAGTTATTAGCATCGGATGCGAATCGTTTGAACGGCACACTATCTCAACCGCTACAGGCATTCAGGGGAAAGACAGTGCATGCTATAGCCGGTATCGGTAATCCTGCACGTTTTTTTGAGCTTTTACGCTCGTATGATATTCAAATTATTGAGCATAACTTCCCTGATCATGCAGAACTCACCTATGAGGAAATAAATTTCGATGATCAGTTTGAGGTTTTAATGACAGAGAAGGATGCAGTGAAATTTAGTAAAAAGCTTCCTGATAAATTTTGGTTTATTCCTGTCGACTTAAATATGAATTCCACAATGTCATCTGATTTGATTAAGAGGATAGAAATGCGATTGAAAAGTTATGGAGAAAAGCAATGACTGAATTTTTTGTTGTTATTCCGTCGCGTTATGGCTCCACGAGATTACCAGGAAAGCCTCTACTAGATCTAAATGGTAAACCAATGATCCAGCGTGTTTATGAGAGAGCCATAGAAAGTGGTGCGATGGATGTCATTATTGCTACTGATGATAAGCGAATCGCCGATGCAGCAGAATCCTTTGGGGCGAAGGTTTGTATGACAGCAGAGGATCATCAGTCTGGCATGGAGCGGATCGCTGAGGTTATAGATTTGTTGGGTTGGGATGATACTCAAGTTATCGTTAATCTGCAGGGTGATGAGCCATCTATGTCTCCGATATTAATTGATCAATGTGCTAATTTACTTATTGATACAGCGGCAGACATATCAACGCTAGCATCGCCATTCTTAACTCGTAATGATTTTGAAAGCCCGAATTGTGTGAAAGTAGTTTGTGATTTAAATGATTACGCTTTGTATTTTTCACGATCTATAATTCCGTATGCATGCGATTCAGATCACGAAGGATTAGCGATGCGAGCAGCGCTGCAGCATCATGGAATATATGCATATCGATGTGGTGTTTTGAGGCAGATGGTTGCTGCTGAGTCTTCGTCGCTCGAAGTTAGCGAAAAATTAGAACAACTTCGTGCACTTTCACTTGGTATGACTATCGCTGTTGGCACCCCTGAAGAGCGACCTGGAGTAGGTATCGATACGCCCGAAGATTTATATAGGGCGGCTGCTGAGTTGACTTAATAAAATATTCAGCCACATTTATAATTTTGAATCTCAAATAAACTGTTTACTCATTTAATGGAATTGCGGCATTTTAGTTAAGACATAAGAGCTGATTAATTAATGTTAGATAATAGAGATATTTCAATTTTATTTGTTTGTATGGGTAATATTTGTCGCTCTCCTACAGCTGAGGGAGTATTCAGGCATATCGTTAATGAGGCTGGACTCAGTAACGAAATTACTGTGGATTCGGCTGGAACCCATGCCTATCATGTTGGTGAATCACCAGATCATCGAACCATAATGGCAGCGAAGTGCAGAGGATTTTCGTTAGTTGAGCTGAGGGCTCGACAAATTATTGATGACGATTTTGAGAGGTTTGATTACATTATTGCGATGGATGAAGATAATCTGATACGGCTAAAAAAGCTATCTTCAGATGAATATCGTAATAAAATAAAACTATTTATGAGTTTCACGGTAGGCACTGAAACTGAAGTTCCCGATCCTTATTACGGAAATGTAGCTGGATTTGAACATGTCTTAGATTTAGTTGAGGAAGCGTCCCAGGGCTTACTTGAGACGCTATTCTAATTTTATTTTTTTACGAACTTATTCAGTGTCCCATGGAAGCAAACGCTTAGTGGACTTTGGCTCTGGTTTTTTTTCTGTAGCCAATTCCGAGTCAGGACTAGCTTTAGGTTTTGATTTAGTTTTCGCGGGCTCAACTTTTGTTTGTTCCGCAATAATTTTACGTGATATTTTATTTTCTGCTTTAGGTGTCTCTATGTCACGTTCAGTATGGCTATGAGATCCTGATGGACTGCCTTCATTGGTTTTACGTCGACGAGGTTTAGGCCTATCTTTAGCTACATTTTTTTTCTTATTGGCAACAGGCTTTTTCTTTGATTGGGTTTTTTTATCTTTTTGAAGCTCTTGGTTTGTAGATAGGTTGTCCTGAGTTTTATCATCCTGTTTTGGGTGCTGCTGGATAGACTCGTTGGATGCTTGCAATTTATCAGTGCCTTTTTGAACTGGTGCTTCGCTAATAGAGCTATTCTGCTGGTTTTCCTGCGTTTGACCAGCTTTGTTAGCTGAGTTGCGGCGACCACCACGACTGCGACGACTACGAGTTCGCTTTTGCTCATTATTACTATTATCAGCTTGATCATCTTGACTTTGCTTTGGTTTTTGCTGATTCCTATTAGTGAACTTATCAGTGATCTTTTTGTTGGTTTTTTTACGTTGGTTTCCACGGTTTTCGTTACGACCACGCGATCTTTTTTGTGATCGTCGTCCATATTTACTTTGGGAGCTCTTGTTATATTTTTGCGATTTGTTTTTCTTGCTTTTGTTTTTACTGTCACCGTTGAACCAATCGATTATGGTCTTCCATAAGCCTATTCCAGACGCTTTTTTGCGCTTTGGTGCGGGTGTCGATGGTTTTAATGTTCCAACAGCTGCTGGTTCTGCACCCTTTCTCGCCAATATAGCTTGTGGAGATTCAGGTCCAAGGAGATCGTTTGCCAGCATGAAGCTGCTGCCCGAGTTTTCAGGTAGATCTATTTGATCGTCGCGTACACGACGAATATCATAATGTGGTGTTTCTAGATGTGAGTTTGCTACTAGGACCACCTGAGTCTCATTTCTATCTTCAAGGTTTTGCACCCAGTCGCGCTTTTCATTCAAGAGGTAAGTTGCCACCTCTACTGGCAACTGGGCAATGACCTTCGATGTACGTTCTTTGCGTGCTTCTTCGCCGATAATACGAAGAATAGCTAACGCTAATGATTCAGTGCCACGAATGGTGCCAAAACCAGTGCATCGAGGACAAGTCTTGTAAGCGGACTCACCTATTGAGGGCCGGAGCCGTTGTCGTGACATTTCAAGCAATCCGAATCTACTAATCTTTCCAATTTGTACGCGAGCTCTATCTTCATGAACGGCATTACGTAAACGACTCTCGACTTCACGTTGATTTTTTTGGGAGCTCATATCGATAAAATCGATAACAATTAGACCGCCAAGATCTCTAATTCGCAATTGTCGTGCAATTTCATCGGCGGATTCGAGATTAGTGTTTAAGGCAGTTGCCTCGATATCACTTCCTTTAGTTGCGCGTGCGGAGTTGATGTCAATAGAGACCAAAGCTTCAGTATGGTCAATCACAATACTGCCACCAGACGGCAATGTTACATTGTGTGCGAAGGCAGATTCAATCTGAGACTCAATCTGAAATCGGGTAAATAAAGGAACTGGATCAACATAATGTTTTAGTTTTTTTAGGTTATGCGGCATCGTTTGTTCAACGTGCTCATAAGCGTTTTTATAAGTAGTTTCATCATCGATCAAAATCTCACCAATATTATTGGTTAGATAGTCACGTAACGCACGAACGACTGAGTCACTTTCGCGATAGATTAGGAATGGTGATGTGCGCTCCAGCACTACATTAAGTATTGCCGCCCAGATCGTAAGTAGATTTTGTAAATCCCAAGCTAGCTCTTTTGAACTACGATCAATGCCGGCCGTACGAAGGATGACGCTCATGTTTTCTGGTATATCAACCTCACTTAATGCTTGTCGCGCGAGGTCACGATCATCACCTGTGATGCGTCGAGAGACACCACCTGAATGGTCCTTGTTTGGCTTTAATACTATGAATCTACCGGCAAGGCTGACGAAAGTAGTTAGTGCAGCACCTTTATTACCACGCTCTTCTTTCTCGACTTGGACAACAATATCTTGTCCTTCTTTGAGTACGTCTCGAATATTGGGTTTTCCGCCGGCCTTGGGTTCCTTAATGAAGTATTCATTAGAAATTTCCTTCATTGGCAAGAAGCCATGCCGATCAGCGCCGTAATCTACAAAGGCAGCCTCAAGACTGGGCTCGACACGCGTGATTTTTCCTTTGTATATGTTGGACTTTTTGCGTTCGCTAGCCGGTGCTTCGATATTGAGGTCGTACAATAGTTGACCGTCGACCATTGCCATGCGCAACTCTTCTTCTTGAGTTGCATTTATTAACATTCTTTTCATATTGTCCTACTTGAGTAATTAAGGACAGCAATAGAGGGGGTAGCGCTATGCGGGCAGAGGTGAGGTCACGCAAACGAATTAAGCGCTGGATTGCGCTATCAGATAGATCTAAAATTTCGTTTTGGGGTCGACGAAATATCGTCAGCACCCGTAGTAAAATTAGCATGATTTTCCTGCGGCTCTGCCGCTTCGGCACAATCCGGATTCCGGTTTTTGCTGCCTTCTGAAATCAGGTCTCGCAGATTGCAAGACCAAAAAATTGGATTTAAATGCGAGCTCGTGTATGACGTTTGCTCACATAGCTATAATATAGCATACCACTACTCAACATCAAGTTGCTGATCATGCAAGAAAATTTACCGTCTGACGACAGAGGCCAAGAAATAGCTGGAACGATAAAGCATCAGGTACGCAAGGTCATTATCGACTCCGAAAGGGCAGGGCAGAGAATTGATAATTTTCTGCGTGGAGAGTTGCCAGGAGTGCCAAAAGGTAGAGTTTATCGAATGGTGCGTAAAGGTGAAGTGCGGGTTAATGGCGGTCGAATTAAGGCTGAATACAAACTAAAAGAAGGTGATGAAGTCCGGATACCGCCGGCACATATTCGTATTGCAGGTATACCGCCGTCAGAAAAGATATTTACTAACATTCTAGATCAAGTCATATATGAGGATAAACGATTGCTTGTGCTTAATAAGCCGACTGGAATTGCAGTTCATGGAGGAAGTGGCATTAGCCATGGTGTCATCGAGTTATTGCGCTATGCGCGTATGGACCTAAAAGATCTGGCGTTGGTGCATCGTATTGACCGTGAAACATCGGGTTGTCTAATCATCGCTAAAAAGCGAAGCGTGCTGCGAAATCTTCATGAGCTATTTCGGCAAAGTAAAGTCGAGAAAAATTATTTAGCATTGGTAGTTGGCGACTGGCAGTTAGGCAATCAACTCATTGATGCACCATTGCATATCCATAACCGACAGAATGGTGAACGACATGTAGTTGTTAATGGCAGTCTTGGTAAGCAGGCACAAACTAAAGTCAGCCTGTCCAAGAGATACGGTAAATACAGCTTGTTACAATGCGTGCCCATTACCGGTCGAACTCACCAAATAAGAGCACATCTTGAGCATGCTGAATTTCCGATCTTGGGCGACCAACGTTATGGAGATGATGATGCAAATGCTATAAGTAGGAGGTTAGGTCTTAAGAGGCTCTTTCTGCATGCGCAATCGATATCGTTTGTCGACGATACCGGTAAGGATTTTCATTTCACTGCACCGCTGCCAGAAGATCTTGAGAAGTTCCTATCATTTATGACTCCTAAATCTACGAAGAAAAAAAATAGTGACTAGCTTTATGCGGTTAAATATCCTAATTTTAATAATTGGTCAGCAATCCAAATCATAGGTAGACCTATTAATGCAGTTGGGTCATCTGTTTTTACTGAATCAAACAGCACAAACCCAGCTCCTTCAAGCTTAAAACTACCCGCACAGTCGTAGGGCTTGTCGAGTTGAAGGTAAGCTTCAGCGAGACTCTGGTTGAATTGTCGAAAGCGAACCTTGGTTGTATTGGTATATTCATAGCGAGCATGACTGATGGAATCGAGCATACATACAGCTGTTAGAAAGGTAATGTCTTTGCCGGAGGCCGCAAGAAGTTGCTTCAAAGCTTTTTGATGGTTATTCGGTTTGCCCAAAATCTGGCCATCTAAAACAGCTATTTGATCTGCGCCAATAATCAATGCATTTTGGATATCTTTTGCAACTATCTCGGCCTTTTTTCGCGCAAGGTAGGGTGCGAGATCTGAAGGCAGCAAACACTGATCATTTGACTCATCAATATTTGGAATTACGGTTTTGTAACTATCGAGAAAACGGTTGAGTAAACCGTGTCGGTAGGGTGAAGATGAAGCTAAAAAAATAGTTGGAGCAGATGGATTTTGCATAAAGAATCAGAATGTTAGGGCGTCAATGAATGATTTTAACGGTTTTTATGACGATCATGACTGATTTTGTAGTAATCCTTTAAAATAAGGTTTTGACACTGACGGTCGGTGTCCTTATCATGCGCGCGCCATGGGTAATCTGCTTCAAGCTGAATGCACACCAATAGAATTAGCTATATCTTCTCAAGTGATTGAATTTAATAATAAAATTAGTCATTTCGACGGCTTGACTAATATTATTGAGAAAGATCTTGCTACGCTCGATTTGGATAAAATGCCAACTGGATGGCGAGATGGTGATGTTTATGGTGAATTACAATTTGGTCTTACCGAGACAGAAAAGCGTGTTCCGATGATGGCTGGAAGTGTTACTGCTAATGTTGATGCCGTTTGTCAGCGTTGCTTGGGGCCAATGAAGCTCGAAATTCAAATCAAGCCGAAATTATTGTTATTGGATTCGGAAAAACCGAAAGATGATCGTGATGAGTTTGAAGTTTGGGAGCTTACCAAAACCGAATTTCGGCCACATGACATTGTTGAAGAATTACTGATAATGGCATTGCCCTTGTCAGTAATGCACAATAAGACAACAGACTGCGAAGCATTGTCATCATCTGCGGATGGCG
>JAQWOA010000036.1 GCA_029246105.1 Woeseiaceae bacterium
TGAAAACCAATATGCATATTTCCCATCACCGGAAGTGTCTAAAGAAAATCCAACTCTATCTGATTTTGTCTCAAAGTCATCTCTAGATTTGAAGCGTTTTACGAGTGAATTTTTGGGTTGTTCCATTTCCATGGAGAAGTAGAATCCATCTGATGTATAAAAAAATCGTGTTTTAGTTTCGTAGGTTGTTTCACTTAATGTACTTGGAACCGTTACTTTATATGGATCGTATGCCGTAAGATTTTTCCATGCCTCTTCATCTATTTTTCCATCTATTTTCATTTCTATATTTTTTTCTTCTTTTTTTACTTCAATAATTTCAGAGGTATCTATTTTTAGTCGTATCGATGGTTGGCTATCTTGAGAAAATGCAGCAACATTAATTAAAATCAATATTAATAAAGACGAGTATTTTATTAAATATGATGATTTACCATTTATAGATTTATGAATGGAGTTCATTGATTTTGCTTTTATTTGGATTAGGAGGCGTAGATAATTTTATTTTATTTTATTTTATTTTATTTTAGATGAGAATTGCTCTAAAAAAATAAATACATATAGATTTAGCTGCACTTTGACTCAATACCTCATTTAGTGATTGTGATTTTACGATTGAGTGTTTATTTGGGTGAATTTGAACTGATTGAATTAGTTTTGAATCCAGATATTGCTGTCTGAACCCTGCTTAAACAATAGGTTTTCACTAGTATTTCATGTTTTTTTCGATCTTATTTAGATTTTGATGTTGCTGAAGGCTCGTATTGACGTGGCTTTCATGCGATAGTACTGTGCATATTTACAGTACATCTAAAAATCATCAAATGGCGGCAAAATAATGGACGAAAATCGAAAGAAAGCACTTGCGCAGGCCCTTGGCCAGATCGAAAAGCAGTTTGGTAAAGGTTCAGTTATGCGGATGGGAGATGGTACATCCATCAGAGATATTGAAGCAATATCGACAGGATCTATTGGCCTTGATGTTGCATTGGGCATTGGCGGACTGCCAAAAGGTCGTGTTGTTGAAGTCTATGGACCAGAATCATCTGGCAAGACGACGCTCACATTGCAAGTCATTGCAGAAGCGCAGAAAGTAGGAGGTACCGCAGCGTTTATCGACGCGGAGCATGCACTTGATCCATGCTATGCGGGAAAACTGGGTGTCAATGTTGATGAGTTACTGGTGTCGCAACCGGATACTGGTGAGCAAGCACTTGAAATCACTGACATGCTGGTTCGCTCCGGAGGTGTTGATATCATCGTCATCGATTCTGTCGCAGCATTGACGCCTAAAGCGGAAATTGAAGGTGACATGGGTGATTCACATATGGGTTTGCAAGCTCGCCTAATGTCGCAGGCGCTTAGAAAATTGACGGGTAACATCAAGCGATCAAACGTAATGGTTATTTTTATTAATCAGATTCGAATGAAGATTGGTGTCATGTTTGGTAGTCCTGAAACGACTACAGGCGGAAATGCACTCAAGTTTTATTCTTCAGTTCGTCTCGATATTCGCCGAATTGGTGCAATTAAAAAAGGCGATGAAGTAGTGGGAAATCAGACACGCGTCAAAGTGGTCAAGAACAAAGTATCGCCACCATTCAAGCAAGCCGAATTCGAAATTCTCTACGGTAAAGGTATTTCCCGCCTGGGTGAGCTCATTGATCTTGGTGTGCAGAATGATATCGTTAATAAGGCGGGTTCGTGGTACAGCTATGGCGATGATCGTATAGGACAAGGTAAAGATAATGCTCAAGAGTTTCTTAAGGAGCATCCTGAGATTGCTGATGAGATCGAAAAACGAGTGCGCGCAATCTTGATGCCGCCACCGGTTATAGCTGTTCCAGATGCCCCAAAACTGGCGGATGAAGCTGATCCTGCTACAAAGGAGGCCTCATAAGAGAGGAATTTATACGCCCTTGGGTGATGTAGAGGCATGTTTAACGTACGTATATGAAGCTACATGAAGAAATTAGCGATCTTCTCGAAGATGAAAATGAAGACAAATTTTTGTGTCCGAAAGAAGCACGCAAGAAGGCATTGGATTTTTTGACTCGTCGTGAATACAGTCAAGCGGAGCTCATTAAGAAGCTCACAGATAAAGGTTACGTTCGCAAGATTGTAGAGACGGAAGTAGTAAAACTCACTAATGAAGGCCTACAAAGTGATGATCGATTCGCTGAGGCCTTTATTCAATCGCGCATCAATCAAGGCAAGGGTCCAATACGCATTCGCCTTGATCTTAGTCAACGTGGAATCAGCGATGCGGTGACTGAGATGGCCATTGAGGAGTCAGCAGCTGATTGGCATGGCTTGGCGATCAATGCGCGACTACGAAAGTTCGGAACGTGTAAACCTGTGGATTTTAAGGCCAAGGCGAAGCAGATGCGTTTCTTGCAGTACCGCGGATTCGAACAGGACCATATCCAATCGGCGTTTTAGTCGTTACCATAGTCTAATGAAGTCGATGACAAGCAATGAGTTGCGCCAGGCATTTCTGAAGTTTTTCCGTGAGAACGATCATGAAATCGTCGCGAGCTCCCCCTTGTTGCCTGGTAATGACCCGACGCTCTTGTTCACCATTGCAGGCATGGTTCAGTTCTAGGTTGTGTTTCTTGGTGATGAGAAGCGCAGCTATAGCAAGGCGACTTCCTCGCAACGTTGTGTAAGGGCTGGTGGTAAACACAATGATCTTGAAAATGTGGGTTATACCGCGAGGCATCACACATTTTTTGAGATGCTAGGAAATTTCAGCTTCGGTGACTATTTCAAGCGTGAAGCGATTCAATATAGTTGGGACTTTTTGACAGGAACGTTAGGCTTGGCGCCTGAGAAATTATGGGTCACTGTCCTTGATGATGATGAAGAGGCGGCCGATATCTGGCTAAACGAGATTAAGGTCAACCCCGAACGATTCTCACGTTTGGATGCCAAAAATAACTTTTGGGCAATGGGCGATACTGGCCCTTGTGGACCTTGCTCGGAGATTTTTTATGATCATGGTACGGATGGACCGGGTGGTCCGCCTGGATCACTAGATGAAGACGGTGATCGTTACGTTGAGATTTGGAATCTTGTTTTCATGCAGTTTGATCGCTCGGAAAACGGAGAGATGGTGCCGCTACCTAAGCCATCAGTTGATACAGGTATGGGCCTTGAGCGTATTGCTGCAGTTATGCAAGGAGTTCATTCTAACTACGATATTGACCTATTCACGAATTTGATTTTAGCTATCGCTGATGTGCTTGGCATCGAAAGGGACGGCTCAAGCTCGCTCAATGTTATCGCCGATCACATTCGTGCCTGTTCATTTCTGATCGTTGATGGGGTGTTACCAGGTAATGAGGGCAGGGGTTATGTTCTGCGCCGGATCATTCGTCGTGCTATCCGTCATGGTAAGAAGCTTGGTACTGATGGGTTATTTTTCCATAAACTTGTTGCGCCACTTGCAAAAGAAATGGGAGATGCGTATCCAGAACTTGTGAAAGCAGTAGTGCATGTTGAGAAGGTTCTGCAAAAGGAAGAGCATCGTTTTGCAGAGACGCTGGATCAAGGTATGGAGATCCTCGAGTCAGCCATTTCAGAATTGAAAGGCGGACAAATAATATCGGGCACAATTGCATTTAAGTTATACGATACCTACGGTTTTCCAATTGATCTGACAGCGGACATCGCTCGCGAACGTAATCTAACCATTGATCACAATGGTTTCGAGGTAGCAATGGGTATGCAACGTGATCGCGCGCGAGCTGCCAGCAAGTTTGGTAATGCCGCTAGAGACTCTTTAAAAACAGACATTGAAACTGAGTTCCTAGGTTACGATGGCACTGATGGCATGAGCGAGATCGTTGCCTTATATAAAGGTGATAAGTTGGTTGATTCACTGCAGATCGGTGAAGAGGGCATCATAATTCTATCTGCCACGCCGTTTTACGCAGAAAGTGGTGGCCAAATTGGTGATAAAGGTATCTTGGTTTCGGATGGCAAATTATTTTCTGTTCTAGATACCCAGAAAAGCGATAAAGCGAATATTCATTTTGGTATTGTTGATCAGGGTGACTTTCAGGTTGGTGACAAAGTTCAAGCAATAGTAGATGCCGAGCGTCGGCAAGCTATTCGACTCAATCATACAGCGACGCATCTGATGCATGCTGCCCTACAAAAGGTAATAGGCGACCACGTAGCCCAGAAAGGCTCGCACGTTGCACCAGATCGATTGCGTTTTGACTTCTCACATTATGAACGAGTGACGTCAAATCAGATTCAAGAAATAGAAGATATAGTGAATGCTGAGATACGAAATAATACCGAAGCTGTTACTCAGTTGATGGCCTACGATGAAGCCATTGATTCTGGAGCGATGGCATTATTTGGTGAAAAATATGGCGATACGGTTCGCGTCCTTAAATTCAGTGATTTCTCGGTGGAGCTGTGTGGTGGAACGCATGTTGATCGAACTGGAGATATTGGTGTTTTTAAAATCACCTCTGAGAGTGGTATCGCGTCTGGTGTTCGTCGTATCGAAGCTTTAACAGGTAAAGGTGCGATGGATTGGATCAATATAAATCAACGGCAACTCGGTGATCTAGCGGGCCTCTTAAAAACACAACCTGATCTTACTGCACCTCGTATTAAGCAATTATTGAAACATAGTAAGGTACTTGAAAAAGAATTGGCGGCCGCGAAGCAGGCATTGATCTCAGGAAGTGGCATTGATTTGACCGAAGGTATTCAGGAAATTGCGGATATTAAGGTAATGGCAAGACGTATGGATGGTGCTGACACAAAGACATTGCGAGCCGCAGTCGATAAGTTTAAAGATAAACTAGGCAGCGCAGTTGTGGTTCTGGGTTCCGTCAATGGCGATCGAGTGCATTTGGCCGTTGGTGTGACCAAAGACAATATCGATAAAATTAAAGCCAATGACCTCATCAAGCCTATCGCTGAGAAAATAGGCGGCAAAGGTGGTGGGCGCGCCGATTTTGCACAAGCTGGCGGAGCAGATGTCGCTGCCCTTGACCATGCGCTTGAATCTGTGGTGGTTTGGGTGACGGAACAATTGATTTGATCTTGTAGTTTAGATTCAAAAGTGGCGCAAAGATTGGACGCTATCAAAAATAGCTACGGAGATTAAAGCGAGAATAAGAACAGGGCATTGCCCTATTAGGGGAAAGAGGAAGCCATGCTGATTTTGACACGACAAGTGGACGAGACGTTAATGATTGGCAGCGATGTCACGATTACAGTGCTTGGGATCAAAGGAAATCAGGTCCGAATAGGAATTAATGCACCTAAAGATATCGCTGTTCATCGGGAAGAAATTTACGAACAAATTAAGAGTGAGCAGATTAACAGTGGCGATGCTGAACCCAATAGTGATTGACCGTAAGACAGAATAAGTACGATGTGCGCTTTACCAGAAGTACCTCTGACAGTAATATGTCCGACCCGCGTAGCCAGAGGCATGCGGGTTTTTTTCGACGGAGAGATGGCTGAGTGGTCGAAAGCGCTCCCCTGCTAAGGGAGTAAGGGCTAATACCCCTTCGAGGGTTCGAATCCCTCTCTCTCCGCCACTTTCCTCGTGTTTGATGAAAGGACATAGATCTTGATCAAAACTGATGTTGTTATTGTTGGCGCTGGCCCTTGTGGTCTTTTTCAGGTTTTCGAACTTGGGCTGTTAGATCTTAAGGCTGAAGTCATCGATTCCATTCGGCAGCCAGGTGGGCAATGTACCGAACTGTATCCAGATAAGCCCATTTATGATATTCCCGCTATTCCTGTATGTACCGGTAATGAATTGACAGAAAACTTGCTGAAGCAGATAGAGCCTTTTGGCGCTGGCATGCACCTCGGCCAGGAAGTCACGGTTGTTAATCCGGTAGATGGTGGATTCTATGTTGAGACCGACGCAGGCCAGCAGTTTAGTTGTAAAGCCATTGTGATTGCTGCGGGTGTTGGTTCATTCCAGCCGCGAGCGTTGCGAGCAAAGGGAATCGATGAGGTTGCATTAAAAACGACTCATTATCGAGTCAAAAACTCGAAGCAGTTTGAAAATCAAAATCTTCTAATTTTAGGAGGTGGAGATTCCGCGTTGGATTGGGTTGTTGAGCTTGCGCCCTCTGCCAAGCACATCACATTGGTTCATCGTCGTAATGAGTATCGAGCCGTCGATGCAACGGTTGCTGCAATGCGAAAGTTGGAAGCAAACGGCCAAGTGACCACTATTGAAAATGCCAAGGTGACCGAGATCAAAGGTGATGTGGATAATTTGAAATCAGTGGTCGTATTAAATAAAGCCAAAGAAGCAACAGAAGTTGAAGCGGATCAGATGTTGATTTTTTTTGGATTAGCTCCAAAATTGGGTCCGATTGCTGAGTGGGGTCTTGATATCAATCGTAAAACAATTAATGTTGATACGGAGCACTTCGAGACGTCTATGCCGGGTATCTATGCTATTGGTGATATTAATCATTACCCCGGTAAGAAGAAGCTGATCTTATGTGGTTTTCATGAAGCGGCATTAGCTGCGTTCTCAATCAAACAACGAATCGAGCCTGACAAGAAAATCTTCGTCCAGTACACCACTACAAGCCCCATTATGCATGAGCGATTGGGTATAAAAGAAGGTGACCAATAGCTTTACCTATAAGGGCCACATCAGTAAGATGTGCGACCTTGTGGAGGGTCTCCTCTCTGCTAGATCAGACCAAGCGCCCGTAGCTCAGCTGGATAGAGTACTCGGCTACGAACCGAGCGGTCGGGAGTTCGAATCTCTCCGGGCGCGCCATTTTAAAGACACTGCTTAATTCAACTATGTTTCCTTATATTGATCCCAAAATACGCAAACGCCTTATTGAGCATGGGAAGCTTTTTCAGATAGATAGTAACGGTGCTGTCTTAGATGCAGAACTGCAAGGCATCCCAGAAAAAGCAACAAGTGTGCTTGGTCCAATACCATTGCCATTGGAATTTTATGATATTGAAGTGAAAGCTCAATGGTATGCCTGTGCTCGTAATATAGAGTCAAAAAAGATTGAGAAATTAGTCACTGATTTTAGAGAAGAGGATGACCAAGAATCATTTGCGTCGATGTCATCGTTGGTATCAGTCAATAGTGTTGTCGTCGTAGGAAATCCAATCGATTGGAAGGATCCATTGGTGCGTGTCCACTCTTGTTGTTTTACTGGCGATGTACTTGGGTCTCAACGTTGTGATTGTGGGCCTCAAATGCGATCTGCATTGCAGCGTATTCAGGCAGACGAGCAGGGTGGACTACTGATTTATATGTCTGGCCATGAGGGCAGGGGCATTGGACTTTGGGCAAAGGCGGCAGCTTACTTACTGCAAGATGCAGGTGAAGATACCTACCAAGCGAATTGTAGTTTGGGATTTTCGGATGATTCGCGTGATTTTAGTGATGCTGCGTCGTTACTAAAATATTTTGTAGCTGGTAAACCTCTTCGCCTTTTGACTAATAATCCAAAAAAAGTAGATGATTTAATGAGTTTTGGTATTACCGATATTACGCGAGTCAAACACGTTATCGGAATCACTGATAGTAATCGGAAATACATGGAGGCTAAGCGAAACTGGGGACACGAGCTGGATCCAGAAGATCTTTAATGTACTACTTACTTGTTGATTCGTTCATTTAGCAACTATTCGAGACTGAGTATTTTTTGCCAGTGATTCTCGTCAACTGGAGTTATCGATAAGCGATTGCCTCTACGGGTCAGAATCATACCTTCAAGAGTTTTTTCAGCTTTGATTTCAGCCAGCGTAATCGTTCGTGAAAATTTTCGGACGAACTCGACATCGATCGAGAACCACCGTGGATCATCCTTACTACTCTTTTCGTCAAAGTAATGTGAATTTTTATCGAATTGAGTTGGATCTGGATATGGCTTACTAGCAACTTTTGCGATACCTAAAATGCCGATATCTTTACAGTTTGATTGGTAAAAGAATATTCCATCACCGATTTTCATATCATCCCGTATCATATTGCGGGCTTGATAGTTACGAACGGATTTACCCCACATTTCGCAACTATTTTTTCTAAGAGTATCAATGTTGTATACGTCAGGTTCCGACTTCATTAACCAATAAGCCATCGATTTTACTCTTGTTTTTTTAGGGATTTATAAAAATTGCATTTTAGCATGTCTTTTGATTCTTGATTAATGTTATTTTAAAGTCTAATAAACTAATCGATTGATGCAATTGAGGTATTCGTAATGGCCAATGTTCTGGCAAACATTTTCGGTTCGTCACCTGTAAAACCACTTAAAAAGCATATCAATATTGTATATCGCTGTGCAAAGCAACTTCATGAATTTTTTATAGCATCTATTGATGGAGACTGGGATAAAGCCACGAAGTTTCGCGATGAGATTGGAAAGCTGGAGCATAGTGCCGACGATTTAAAGAAACAGATTCGGCTTAGCCTGCCAAAGAGTTTGTTTATGCCTGTGCCGCGGGAAGATTTGCTTGAGTTGTTGCTAGTACAAGACAAAATAGCGAATAGAACCAAAGATGTTTCGGGTATTGTTATTGGTCGAAAACTGCAGATTCCGCCACCAATCGCTGACCAGTTTCTGGAATTTGTCGACCGTAACATCGATGCAGCTAAGCAGGCTCGCACAAGCGTGCGCGAACTAGATGAGCTCTTTACTGCTGGATTTCGAGGTGCAGAAGTTGACCTCGTTGCTGGCCTAATTGAGGAGCTCGATCAAATCGAAACGGATACCGATGATAAACAGGCGGCGTTGCGTGGGGCATTATTTGAAATTGAAAAATCGCTGGACCCAATTGATGCAATATTTATGTATCAGGTTATTGAATTGACTGGCGAGATTGCAGATATGGCCGAACGAGTTGGTCGTCGCTTGGAGCTTCTCCTCTCTCATTAAAATGAATAAACTAAGTTTTACTGTACTTCTGGAGCAATAAAGATGGAAGCGCATTACATTTACATTAGTTTGGCTGCTGTTTTTGGCTTATTTATGGCATGGGGAATTGGTGCTAATGATGTCGCTAATGCTATGGCGGCGTCTGTCGGTTCTAAAGCGCTGACGATCAAACAAGCGATAATCATCGCTGCAATTTTTGAGTTTCTTGGTGCGGTTCTGGCTGGCGGTGAGGTTACCTCGACTATTCGCAAGGGTATTGTAGACACAGACCTTATGTCTGGCGATCCTAAACTTCTTATTTATGGCATGTTAGCGGCGTTAGTTGCGGCAGGTACTTGGTTATTGATTGCATCTAAGAATGGCTGGCCAGTATCCACAACTCACTCAATCGTTGGTGCGACGGTAGGTTTTGCAGCTGTTGGAATTGGTATTAATGCTGTGCAGTGGAGCACCGTAGGTGAAATTGTGATGAGCTGGGTGATTTCACCAGTTACTGCTGGATTTATTGCGTATTTTCTTTATCAAAGCGTTCAATGGTTAATACTTCGACATGAAGATCCAGTTGCAAGAGCTCGTCGTTATGTGCCGTTTTATATCTTTCTGGCCGCGTTCACGATTACTCTCGTTACGATCTTGAAAGGATTGAAACACGTGGGCATTGATCTGAGTATGATGGATAGCTATTCGCTCGCATTCTTATTGGCAATTATTATCGCGACAATTGGTGCGTTTTTTATTCAACGAATTGAGCCAGATAAGAAGGCCGAGAAAAAGGCAGCATTCCACACTGTCGAACGGATTTTTGGTGTGCTGATGATCGTTACAGCCTGTGCAATGGCTTTCGCTCATGGTTCAAACGATGTGGCTAATGCGATCGGACCTGTGTCAGCAGTAATCTCTGTTGCTCAGACAGGCATAGTTTCAGCTAAATCAACTGTTTCCATATGGATTCTGATTCTCGGTGGTGTCGGTATTGTTATTGGCCTTGCAACTTATGGGCGGCATGTTATTGCTACTGTAGGAACCAAGATCACCCAGCTTACACCGAGTCGCGGTTTCGCGGCTGAAGTTGCCGCCTCCACTACTATCGTAATTGCCTCTGGAACGGGTATGCCGATTTCCACAACGCATACGTTGATTGGCGCAGTACTAGGTGTCGGGCTTGCACGTGGAATTGATGCTATTGATTTGCGAGTGGTATCACGGGTTCTTGTGTCATGGATAGTCACCATTCCGGCCGGTGCCGTTCTTGCTATCTTCTTCTTTTTCCTTTTCCGGGCGGTATTGCCATAGGGCCGAACTATTGAATACTCGATTTCTGCTTGCTGTCGTCCTGAGTTTCTTTTTTCAGAATACAGCTCTCGCACAGCCTGCCGAAAATACGGTGATTCGTTATAGTGATTTGCAGCACCCAGTGTTGGGATCATCTGGCATGGTCGCAGCACAGAATCGTCTTTCTGCTGAATCTGGTGCCCGTATTTTGGAGGCCGGTGGAAACGCTATCGATGCAGCGATAGCGACAGGCTTTTCTCTTGCAGTGACCTTACCCCGTGCAGGCAATCTCGGCGGCGGCGGTTTCATGCTGATTCATGACGTAATGACTGGCGAAAATATTGCTATTGACTACAGGGAAATGGCACCACAATCTGCAACTCGGGATATGTATCTCGACGAAAATGGGGATGTAGATACAGTACGTTCACGATTTAGCCATTTGGCTGCAGGAGTGCCAGGAACGGTGAGTGGTTTCTATGCCGCACACCAAAAACTCGGTCGGCTTCCATGGAAGAGTTTACTTCAACCAGCGATAGAGCAGGCTAGAGACGGCATTATAGTGACCCATGGCCTTGCTAAGTTCTTACGCGAACGACAGCAGCGTTTGTGCCGCAATGACGCGGCATGCGCTTACTATTATAAAGCTGACGGTACCGTTTATAGGGTAGGTGACTTATTTATCCAAAAAGACCTCGCGAATTCCTTGCAACTGATCGCTGATCAGGGTGCCGATGCATTTTATAAGGGCGATATTGCTGAATTGATTATAGCTGAGATGGAGCGCGGTGGCGGACTGATCGACGCTGCATCGTTATCAGCATATAAGCCAGTATTTCGTGATGCTGTCGTCGGAACATATCGTGGCTATGAGATAGTATCCATGCCACCACCAAGTTCTGGCGGTATACATATCATGCAGATGCTAAATATCCTCGAATCGTTTCCGGTGGCAGAGCTTGGTGCCAGTAGCGCAGATAATATCCATCTCTTGGCAGAAGTTGCGCGTTTCGCATTTGCCGATAGATCTGAACACCTCGGTGATCCAGATCATTATGATGTACCAATTGATTGGCTAATTAGCAAAACTTACGGTAAACAACTCGCAGCGCTGATCGACATGCAAAAAGCAAATGATTCCAACGATGTCGCGCCTGGGGTGTTACCGGCCTATGAAAGCGAAGACACAACTCACTACTCCGTCATGGATAGTGACGGCAATGTAGTGTCGAATACTTATACCCTGAATTTTTCCTTTGGTTCGGGAATCGCCGTATCTGGTGCAGGTTTTTTGCTCAATAATGAAATGGACGATTTTTCGGCGAAGCCGGGTATCATGAATGCATTCGGACTTCTGGGTGGCGAAGCAAATTCGGTGGCAGCCGGTAAAAGGCCATTGAGCTCT
The DNA here is from genome assembly GCA_029246105.1 of Woeseiaceae bacterium. Taxonomy (GTDB): domain Bacteria; phylum Pseudomonadota; class Gammaproteobacteria; order Steroidobacterales; family Woeseiaceae; genus UBA1847. The sequence goes on from JAQWOA010000036.1 coordinate 11,590, forward strand.
ATGACACCAACTTTGGTATTTGCTAATGGCCGTCCGTGGTTTGCGACAGGAAGTCCAGGTGGCAGTCGGATAATTACAACTGTGTTGCAGATGATTGTTAATGTTATCGACCATGGCATGAACCTCGCTGAATCAGCAAATGCACCTCGCATGCATCACCAATGGTATCCAGATATTCTCTCGCTTGAGTCTGGATTTAGCCCCGATACGATTCGCATCTTGAAAGAAAGAGGGCATAACATCCAAAGTGCAAGAGGTCCTATCGGTAATACTCAATCGGTTGGTTTTAGCGACGGACTATTTCAGGGTGCATCAGACACACGGCGCTCGGGTGCAGGTAGCGTGGCTCCAGTGGATCCAGGCCCTCTCGAATGAGTGACAACAGTTGCTCGACCAATCTTAGCTGGGGAGGGCGCAAATACACGATGGTCATTCTAGCTATCGTTTACATGTTTAATTTTGTTGATCGACAAATTCTCGCTATCTTGTTACCACAAATTCGTGATGAATTTGGGGCAAGTGATACTTATCTCGGATTTCTCTCGGGGACGGCGTTTGCAATTTTTTATGTGACCCTGAGTATTCCAATAGCTCAATATGCAGACAAGTGTAATCGTCGAAACCTGATTGCTGCGGCTGTTGCTCTTTGGAGTGCGATGACTGCTTTATCTGGCTTAGCAGCGAATATATGGCAACTGACAGCTGCTCGAATCGGCGTTGGAGTTGGTGAGGCAGGTTGTAGTCCGCCGGCGCATTCGATAATTGCCGACTATTTTCCACCCGACAAGCGATCTACCGCGATGGGTTTTTACACACTCGGAATTTCCGCGGGGATAATGATCGCATATCTTGCTGGCGGCTGGGTTGCTCAGAATGTGAGCTGGCGTGCGGCATTTTTTGTCGCAGGGATACCAGGATTATTGCTTGCTGTAATTGTTCGTTTCACGCTAACTGAGCCACTTCGTGGCGCTTCTGAAAATCGTGAGGTGAGCAGCCGAAAGTCCAATATTAAGGAAGTGGTTTCGTTTCTCGCTTCACGAAAATCGTTTACTCATATGGCAGTTGCTGCCGGATTATCATCGTTCGTTGGCTATTCGGTGATTAGTTTTATGCCGAGCTTTATGATGCGAAGCTTTGATATGGAGCTCGCTGTATTAGGTCGTTGGCTGGGATTAATTCTTGGAATTGCAGGCGGTGCTGGCTATTTTTTTGGTGGCTACCTTGCGGATCGGCTTGGTCGACATAGTCATCGCAAAGCATTTAATTTTATTGCGATTAATATACTGGTAACCACCGTACTGCTAGCAACAATGTTCCTCGCTAAAACGTCGATGATGGCTTTGCTCTTATTTATATTACCAGCAGCGACTATGAATATTTATCTAGCACCAGTTCTATCTCAGGCACAAAGTCTCGTTGCACTCCAAATGAGAGCAACAACTTCAGCGTTGATCATTTTGATAATCAATGTCATTGGTTTAGCTATTGGACCATTAATTACGGGTATTCTTAGCGATGCACTAGAGATTCAATTTGGTAGGAATTCTATTCGCTATAGCCTACTTATTGTAACGTCAATCATTCTACCTTGGGCTATGTGGCACTATTATTGTGCTGGAAAATGGATTGATGCTGACCTCGCTCGTGCTGCAGAAAAAGACTAAAACACTCGCAATTGTTAGTTGAAATGGAGTTGGATAATTAAATAAGAAGCTTCTCGATCTTAGTTCAGTTATTTACCATGTAAATATTGGGCCTATAGTCTTTGGGAGCTTGCTGAGCGAATTTAGATTTAGGGTTTTCCCCCACGTCTATTAATCTCAAGTGATAGAGCGGAAACAGCGTTTTCGAGGGACATAAATTCCTGTTTTTTAGAGCCAATCCGTCTAATTGCCACGCTCCGATTTTCAACCTCTCGTGAGCCAACGGCGAGCTGAACTGGTATCTTGGCAACGCTATGTTCGCGTACTTTATAAGAGATTTTTTCATTTCTAAGATCAGCTTCTGCACGTATACCTAGTTGTCGCAGTTTCTGAACGACTTCCATAGCATAGTCATCTGCATCAGAAGTAATGGTAAGAACCTTGACTTGCATTGGCGCGAGCCAAAGCGGTAAATTGCCAGCATGGTGTTCGATGAGGATACCTATGAAGCGCTCGAGTGAGCCGAAGATTGCACGATGTAACATCACAGGAAAATACTTATCTCCATCTTCGGCAACATATGTTGCGCCCAACCGACCTGGCATATTTAGATCAACCTGCAAAGTACCACATTGCCAATCACGACCAATTGCGTCACGCAGTACAAATTCGAGTTTAGGTCCATAGAACGCACCTTCTCCAGGATTGTGCGTATATTTGAGATTGGTAATTTCAAGCGCTTTGATTAGTGCATTTTCTGCTTGGTCCCAAACAGCATCTTCTCCAACTCGTACTTCAGGCCTGTCAGCAAACTTAATTCGTACGTCATTAAAACCGAAGTCCTTATAGATATTAAGAATTAGATCGCAAATCGCTATGGATTCTTCAGTAATCTGTTCTGCTGTGCAGAATACGTGAGCATCATCTTGCGTAAATGCACGCACTCGCATCATTCCATGCAGTGCACCTGATGGTTCATAACGATGACACTTGCCAAATTCGGCCAGTCGGATGGGTAGATCGCGATAGCTTTTAATACCTTGCTTAAAGACTTGAACGTGTCCTGGACAGTTCATTGGCTTGATCGCATATTGTCGACCATCGGCAGTTTGGGTCGTATACATGTTATTGCCAAAAGTCTCTACATGACCAGATGCTTCCCACAGTGATCGAGACATAACTTCAGGCGTATTAATTTCCTGATATCCGGCACTATTTTGCATTTCCCGCATATAGCCGATCAAACTCTGAAATAGACTCCAGCCTTTCGGATGCCAGAAAATGGCGCCAGGTGCTTCTTCTTGAAAGTGAAATAAATTCATGATTCGACCGAGGCGGCGATGATCGCGCTTCTCGGCTTCTTCAAGCATGTGTAGATACTGCCGTAATTGCTTATCATTAGCCCAAGCAGTTCCATAAATACGCTGCAGCATCTCGTTATTTGAATCACCACGCCAATAAGCACCAGATACATGCGTTAGTTTGAAAGCCTTGCCGAGCATTCCTGTCGAGGGAAGGTGTGGGCCGCGGCATAAGTCGATGAAATCACCTTGCCGATAGAGTGTTAGGTCTTCATCCAATGAAATGCTTTCGATAATTTCAGCTTTATAGGTTTCTCCGATGCCACGAAAAAACTCAGCAGCCTCATCACGATCCCAGATTTCTCGCTTGATTGACTCATCGCGATCGACAATTTTTTGCATGCGCGCTTCAATTGCCTCGAGATCAGCATCTGTGAACGCTTCATCACGAGCAAAATCATAATAAAAACCATTTTCGATAGCAGGGCCAATAGTCACTTGCGTGTCTGGCCAAAGCTCTTTTACGGCTTCGGCAAGAATATGCGCCGCATCATGGCGCAATAGCTCCAATCCATCTTCAGAATCTCTGGTTAGAATTTCGAGCTTTGAATTTTCCTGTATGGTTCGTCCAAGATCCCACAGATCGCCATTCACACGAACAGCAACAGCAGCTTTCGCGAGGCCAGCGCCGATGCTTGCAGCTATATCAGCGCCGCTGACAGCAGATTTGAATTGACGAACGGATCCGTCAGGTAAGGTGATTTTCAGCATAATTCAACAAATAATGATTTATGAACTGGACGGAGTAATATTGTACGCGAAATACCCCGCGGATAAAAAAGTTCAAGTACAATAATGCTCCTTCGAGTTGTATGTAGAACTGTTTTAATGAGTGAAACTGAATCGCGGGATTTTATCCGCCAGATTATCCATGACGATCTCGAGTCCAAAAAACATGAAAAAATTGTGACTCGATTTCCGCCGGAACCGAACGGCTATCTCCACATTGGGCATGTCATGTCGATTTGCCTTAATTTTGGGATTTCAGAGGAAACGTTTG
>JAQWOA010000033.1 GCA_029246105.1 Woeseiaceae bacterium
CAAGCTTGAATCCGGGGATACGATTTACCTTACCGTCGCAGATGCGAGCGGCAATATGGTGTCACTGATTCAGAGTAATTATCGAGGTATGGGATCTGGAATGACGCCGGGCGATCTAGGCTTCGTTTTGCAGGACCGCGCCGAGATGTTTGCACTGGATGCCGGTCACGCGAATGTTGTTGCGGGCGGCAAGCGCCCCTTTCATACGATCATTCCTGCGTTTGTCATGAAAGATGGTGAACCACTCATGAGCTTCGGACTCATGGGTGGAGCTATGCAACCCCAGGGACATGCTCAGATCGTGATTAATATCATCGATTTTGGGATGAACTTGCAGGAGGCGGGTGACGCGGCGCGAATCAATCACACTGGATCGTCTCAACCAAACGGCACAACAATGGCGGATGGTGGTGTGGTGCATCTGGAGTCTGCATTTAGCGCCGGAACTCGTGCTGAACTTGAGGCAATGGGACACATATTAGGCGATAGCAACGGAAGTTTTGGCGGTTATCAGGCCATTATGTGGGACAAAGAGCAGGACGTGTATTACGGTGCCTCGGAAGTCAGGAAGGATGGACAGGCAGCAGGGTATTAATTAATGACGCAAGAAATATACCTAACAGGCATCACCACGACGGGCACTCCGCACATCGGCAATTACGTTGGAGCAATTCGCCCGAGCGTCGTGGCGAGTAAGGATGCGAACAAGAGGAATTACTACTTTCTAGCCGATTTTCACGCGCTGGCCAAGAATGAAGACCCTGACAAAATAAATCAGTCGACACTGGAAATAGCCGCCGCGTGGCTGGCGCTCGGCATGGATACTAATAATTCCGTGTTTTACCGACAATCGGATATTCCAGAAATTCCTGAGCTAACTTGGATACTGACGAGTATGGCGGCGAAGGGCTTGATGAATCGCGCGCATTCCTACAAGGCCGCGGTACAGTCTAATGTCGACGGCGGCAATAAAGATCTGGATAAAGGCATCACGATGGCGCTTTACAGCTATCCGATACTGATGGCGGCTGATATTCTGATATTCAAAGCAACGAAAGTGCCTGTTGGTCGAGATCAGAAGCAGCATGTCGAAATGGCACGAGACATCGCGCAACGCTTTAACTATCACTATGGTGATGTACTCGTATTGCCGGAACCTCTTATTGATGAACGCAATGCCGTTTTGGCGGGACTAGATGGCCGTAAAATGTCGAAAAGCTATAACAACATAATCCCTTTGTTCGCTCCTGAGAAAAAGCTTCGGAAGCTCATAATGAAAATTAAGACGAACTCTCTGGAACCGGGTGAAGCTAAGAATATAGAGAGTAGTACGCTCTATGATATATATAAAGCCTTCGCGACGCGGGAAGAAGTAGCGATTGTGGAGAAGCAATATGCTGAAGGTATCGGTTGGGGTATGCTGAAGCAGCAGTTGTTTGAATATATAAATGATCATATAGGCCCAGCGCGTGCCGAGTACGATCGATTAATAACCGATCCTTCAGTCGTCGAAACGGAACTCCGAAAGGGCGCCGCACGCGCTCGAGAAATTTCATTGCCTTATATAGATGAGATTCGCAGTGCAATCGGAATTCGCAAACTAGGATAGAAAGTCATGGCTATATTGATAGACCACCCTTGCGTGCAACACAAGCTTGCCATCATTCGAGATGTGGACACGGGGCATAAACGATTTCGTGAATTGGCGACAGAGATCACCAAATTTATTTGCTACGAAGCCCTTAAGAATATAAAAACTAAGAAGGTATTAGTACAAACACCCGTCTCAGAGGCTAAATGTTATAAGCTGGATACTAACTTAGTTGTAGTTCCCATTCTGCGAGCGGGCGTCGGTATGTTAGAAGGAATTCTTGAGTTGGTGCCGACTGCACGTGTTGGCTTCGTTGGCTTGTACCGGGATGAAATATCGAAGTTACCTGTTACCTATTACGAGAGATTCCCGAAGCAGATCAAGGATGGCACCTGCATAATTATTGATCCTATGCTAGCGACTGGAGGTTCTACCGCCGCTGCTATCGATAAGCTCAAGGAAAGTGGTGCGGGAGATATCGTTGTAGTTTGTATAGTCACCTGCCCCGAGGGGATTGCATTGGTTGAAGGTGAGCATCCTGATGTAGCTATTTATGCTGCTGCGATTGATGAAAAGCTTAATGAGAAAAAATATATTGTGCCAGGTCTCGGTGATGCTGGAGATCGACTTTTTGGTACGTCTACCTAAATTTTTCTTTTATATTTATTGGGCAATCTTTTAGTAGGACTTCAACGAATCCTGTTGACTTTGCAGCTCGCTCCAACGTTCAACGCGCTGTTCTAGTAATATCTCAATTTTACTAAGTTTATTCAGGGTTGCTTGCACATTTTTTCTGTCACTAGAATAGAAATTTGGCGATGCGATCTGAGACTGCAACATTGATATATTGGATTCAAGTAATTCAATTTCTTCGGGTAGTTGATCGAGTTCGCGTTGCTCCTTGTAGCTAAGCTTTGTTTTCGGTTGGACTTTGTAGTGTTCGCTGGCCACACGTTTTTTTGTTTTATTAGTCTCAATTTTTTCTGTCTCCGCGAGTTGATGGCCATGTCGCAACCAGTCGGAATATCCACCAATATATTTTTGAGTACGGCCATCCTTTTCAAATACAATAACGCTAGTAACCACATTATCGAGAAACTCTCGGTCATGACTCACAACTATCAAGGTTCCATTGTAGTCACGTAGTTGTTTTTCAAGGACTTCAAGCGTTTCAATATCGAGGTCATTAGTTGGTTCATCAAGAACTAGAAGATTTGTAGCGCGCGTAAAAAGTCTAGCAAGAATAACCCGGTTTCGTTCACCGCCAGATAATACTTTAACCGGCATTGCCGAGCGTTTCGGTGTAAATAGAAACCCCTTCAGGTAGCCAACTATGTGACGTTTCTTACCATTGAGATGGATATAAGTACGACCTTCACCCACGTTATAGGCAACTGATTTTTCCAAGTCGAGCGTTTGACGCATTTGGTCGAAGTATCCAATTTCGATATTCGTACCATGTTTGATTACTCCATTTTTTGGCTCGAGCTGTCCAAGCAGAAGACGCAATAAGGTGGTCTTGCCGACTCCATTATTTCCGATCAAGCCTATTCTATCGCCACGCATGATTTTGATAGAAAAATCTTTAATTACTCTTTCATGACCATAGTCATAGACAATGTTCTTCGCGCGAATGACCTTACGACCAGATTGCTCAGCTTCTTCGATATGTATCCGAGCTTTATCATCTTGTTTAATGCGACTGGTGGACTCTTCACGCATTCTTTTAAGTGAACGAACGCGACCCTCGTTTCGAGTTCGTCGAGCCTTAATGCCCTGCCGCATCCAGGCCTCTTCCTGTTCAAGCTTCTTATCGAAGCGGGCCTTCGCGGTTTCTTCATCTTCAAGAACTTTATCTTTTCGCCTTAGGAAATTGCTGTAGTTACCAGGCCAGCTAGTAAGTTTACCGCGGTCGATCTCAATAATGCGGGTGGCGAGTCGCTGCAGGAAGGCGCGATCATGTGTGATGAATAATACGGCACCTGAATATGAGTAAATACGGTCCTCAAGCCATTTGATAGTCGCAATATCAAGATGATTGGTTGGCTCATCCAAAAGCAATAGGTCAGGTTTTTGTATGAGTGCTCGAGCAAGGGCAACTCGGCGTCGCCAGCCGCCCGAAAGCTCACTCATTTTTTTATCTACAGGTAGATTAAGGTCAGTCATTGTTGTGTCGACACGCTGGTCAATATGCCAACCGTCATGCGCATCAATTTTGGCATGAAGACTCTCAAGCTCTGCCAGCCCTTGGTTATTAAGATCGCGACTTGACATGGCTTTATAATTAGTCAACAACGCCTTGATATCTTTTAGGCCAGAAAGAATGACATCTCTTACAGGCAGATCCGCCGCGTCTGGGAGATTCTGTCTAAGTTGACTGATAATTATGCCAGCCTCGGAAATGATCTCACCTTGATCAGCTTCTATCTCACCCATAATCAATTTGAGTGTTGTTGATTTACCTGCACCATTACGACCAATTAGGCAAACGCGCTCGCCAGGTCTGATCAAAAACTCAGCGTCACGTAGTATTATCTGCTTGCCAAATTCCAATCTTATATCTTTAAATCGAAGTAACGACATAAAGTAATCCTATTAGTTAATCCATGTATCCTATTACGAATTGCTTAGATGTCGCAGGGGAAATACATGAGCGAAGAACGATTTATCGATCTTGAAAGCAAGCTGGCCCATCAAGATCAAATTTTGCATGAGTTGAATGATGTTGTGACCGAGCAGCAAGCGAAAATTATGCAAATCGAAGAATTATGCAAGATGTTAATTCAGCGGGCTAGGTCCAGTAGTGAAATTTTACTGGATAGTGATTCTGGCGACGAGCGACCGCCACATTACTAGATAGCATTTTATGCAACCTAAAAAAGTGACAGCTTGTTAAGAGCATCAAGTTAGTTGTATTGACCTTATTTCTCATATTAGGTGAATTAATATTTTAAATAGGCATGTCGGTATTATGTTCAACTATACAAAAATGCTTTACCAAAGAGGCCGATAGCTGGCAGAAATTATGCGCTAATAGCCTCTTCATGGGCTGACTTATTCGAGCAATTCACTAATGGTTTTAGGTATTCTCCTGTAAATGACCCTTTTGCATAAGCAATTTTTTCAGGTGTTCCTGTTGCAATAATCTGTCCACCACCGTCACCCCCTTCGGGGCCAAGATCGATCACCCAGTCTGCTGTCTTAATGACATCAAGATTGTGCTCAATAACGACCACAGTATTACCACGATCGCGGAGTCTGTGTAGAACATGTAATAGATGTTCGATATCGAGAAAATGCAGCCCTGTTGTGGGCTCATCAAGAATATAAAGTGTGCTGCCAGTATCTCGCTTTGATAGTTCCTTTGCGAGCTTTACTCGTTGCGCTTCACCACCTGATAGCGTGGTTGCGTTTTGTCCTAACCTGACATAGCTTAGGCCAACATCTGCAAGGGTTATAAGTTTTCTATAAATAATTGGTACATTTCTAAAAAAATCAGCTGCATCCTCGATCGTCATATCGAGTATTTCATGAATATTCTTTCCCTTATATCGAATCTCAAGTGTTTCGCGGTTATAGCGTCTTCCGCGACATGTGTCGCAGGGGACGTATACGTCTGGTAAAAAATGCATTTCTACTTTAATAACGCCGTCACCTTGACATGGCTCGCAACGACCACCTTTTACATTGAAGCTAAAACGCCCTGGCATATAACCGCGAGAACGTGCCTCCTGTGTACCAGCAAAAAGTTCACGTATTGGAGTGAACAGACCGCTATAGGTGGCTGGATTGGATCGTGGCGTCCTACCGATAGGACTCTGGCTAATGTCAATTACACGATCAATGTTTTCAAGACCAATGATCTCTCGGTGTGGTGCGGGATTCTTGTTGGATCGATTCAATTTTTCTGCGACAGCTTTATATAAAGTGTCGTTCACTAGTGTTGATTTGCCCGAGCCAGAAACACCACTGATGCAAGTCATAAGACCGACTGGTATTGATGCATCAATATTTTGTAAATTATTTCCCGTTGCACCAATAATTTTTAGTTGACGGGCCGGATCGTTGGGAATGCGTTCTCCTGACAATGCAATAGAGCGCTTGCCAGACAGATATTGGCCCGTTAAAGATTTTGTATCGTTTCGAATCTCTTCAGGTGTGCCTTGTGATACCACCTGACCCCCATGGACTCCAGCACCTGGCCCAAGATCGACAACATGATCAGCAGTGAGTATAGCTTCTTCATCATGCTCAACCACGATTACTGTGTTACCGATATCGCGTAAGTGAATCAATGTTTTTAGTAAGCGTTGGTTGTCGCGTTGATGTAGACCGATTGATGGCTCATCAAGAATGTACATCACGCCGACTAGTCCAGATCCAATTTGGCTGGCAAGGCGAATACGTTGTGCTTCACCACCGGATAGCGTATCAGCGCTACGATCTAGAGACAGATAATCTAGACCAACGTCGGATAGGAAGTTGAGACGGTCACTAATTTCCTTGACGATTTTATCAGCGATCGTCGCGCGCCAGCCTTTTACTTCCATAGTGTCAAAGAATTTGCGCGCATAACCAACGGAAAGTTTTGTAACCTCAGGCAAGGAGCGATTGGATACGAATACATGACGAGCCGATTGGTTTAAGCGTGCGCCTTTGCAGTCAGGGCAGGTTTGACTATTGAGGAACTTTTGTAGCTCTTCACGAACTGCGTTGGACTCTGTTTCATGATATCGACGCTCAAGATTTGGTAAAACTCCCTCAAAGGGATGTGATTTTTTAATTTGCATGCCGCGAGTGCTCTCATAGAGAAACTCGATTTTTTCTTTGCCACTGCCATATAGAACGACGTTTTGTAGTTTCTCCGAGAGCGCATTAAATGGTGTCTCAATGTCGAAGTCATAATGAGAAGCAAGACTCTGGATCATATGATAGTAGTAAGTAGTTCTGCGGTCCCAGCCTCGAATTGCGCCCCCTGCTAGAGACAGATTGGGATTAACAACGACACGGATTGGGTCAAAGAACTGTTTGACACCAAGCCCATCACAGGCCTGACATGCGCCAGTGGGATTGTTGAATGAGAATAGACGCGGTTCAAGTTCTGTCAGAGCATAGCCACAATGATTGCAAGCGAATTTGTCTGAGAAAATGATTTCATCCGCTGACGCATCCTCCATAGAAGCAATACGAGCTACTCCATCCGCTAGTTTAAGTGCTGTTTCAAATGATTCCGTCAGACGCAATCTGAGATTCTTTTTAACTTTGAATCGATCAACAATTGCTTCAATGCGGTGTTTTTTACGCAAATCTAACGTTGGCGGTTCATCCAATTCATAAATTTCGCCATCTATTCGTGCACGTATAAATCCCTGTGCTTGTAGATCAGTCATCAATTGTAAATGCTCACCTTTGCGATCCGTGACGACCGGTGCAAGTAGCATGAACTTACTGTTTTCAGGTAAAGCCATTACCTGATCGACCATCTGCTCAACAGTTTGAGCCTCTAGGGGTAAACCGTGATCAGGGCAGGTTGGTGTGCCAGCTCGTGCATATAGGAGGCGCAGATAGTCGTATATCTCTGTCACTGTACCCACAGTCGAGCGTGGATTGTGCGAGGTGGCTTTCTGTTCTATCGATATGGCTGGTGAAAGACCTTCGATATGATCAATATCTGGCTTTTCCATCATTGATAGGAATTGCCGGGCATATGCTGACAAAGATTCGACGTAGCGCCGCTGACCTTCGGCGTAAATAGTGTCGAATGCGAGCGATGACTTACCAGAACCTGATAAGCCTGTAAAAACTATTAATTGGTCTCGCGGTAAGTCCAAATCAATATTTTTTAGATTGTGTGTTCTTGCACCACGTAGCGAAATTTTTTTCATATAATTAGGGTCAGTCATTTTCGGGTAACCTGCTAATATACGCCGCCACATATATGCAGTGCAAAGAAGCATTACTGATGAGTTTGAAAAAGCCCGAAGACATCATAATAATGGATGCAGCTGAACGACGCTCAGTTGGCGTCATTGCGCTTATTTCGATGTTTCGTATGTTCGGACTTTTCGCTTTATTGCCCGTATTGTCGCTGTATGCGACTGAGCTCGAAAATGCTACACCTTTGTTGATTGGACTTACTGTTGGTGCATATGGTTTGACGCAGGCAAGCCTACAAATACCCTTGGGTATGCTGTCGGATCGTATCGGTCGAATACCAGTCATTCTTCTTGGGTTGTCGATATTCGCAATCGGTAGCGTTATCGCCGCAATGAGTGAATCAATCTATGGCGTCATAACCGGTCGATTGCTTCAAGGCGCCGGTGCTATTTCTTCAACCCTCAGTGCGTTGATTACTGACGCTACTCGCAAAGAGGTTCGCACGAAATCGATGGCTGGAATCGGTATTGGTATCGGAATGTCATTTATGTTTGCAATGATTGCTGGACCCTTACTAGCTGCGAATTTTGGCGTTCGCTCTTTGTTTCTGATGGCGGCAGTAATGGCTATTATTGCTGGGATGTTTCTAACGCTACTACCCAACATTCCTAGAGCCAAGAAAAGTAAAAGATGGAGCCTTATGCCTGCCATGCGCATCAATTTATTGCGTATAGATTTCTATGCTTTCTTGTTGCATGCGATAATGACTGCAACCTTTGTGGCGTTTCCATTCCTTCTGACAAGCCGTCTAGGCCTGGCACTAGCTGATCACTGGAAGATTTATATCGGTGCGCTTTTGGTGTCATTGTTGATTTCGATCCCAATGATCATGAGCGATCATCGGCAGGGCCGAGGTCAATTGATTAGCATGGCAATTGGCATGATTCTAATAGCGCATTTGGTTCTCACATTCCTAAGCTTTTCAGTTATACCAGTGTTTCTAGCTTTGGCGATTTACTTTGGAGGCTTTAATTTTTTGGAGGCAGGTCTCCCGGCTAGGCTATCCATATTGGCAGATGATGCAGTCCGCGGTGCCTCTCTAGGGATGTTTTCCAGCGCCCAATTCCTGGGTGCATTTATCGGCGGTCTGATGGGCGGTCAATTTTTGGGTCAAGGGCGACCTGCTGATGTATTCTACATGTGTGCTCTTTTGGCGGGTATATGGTTGGCTTTACAGGTCTTTGACCGTTTTAGTAAAACATGAAATTTACTGTTGTAGATAAGAATCAGGCTAGCTTTTACGCGATCAAGCACTACAATAGTTCTGTTCGCCAACCTTGGCGTGATACATAAACTCATATATTAGATAGGGGATCCGTAAATGGCTCGCGGTATAAATAAAGTAATTATTGTTGGAAATGTTGGTGGAGATCCCGAGACACGTTACATGCCGAGCGGTTCAGCTGTAACAAACTTGACGATCGCAACCAATGAATCGTGGAAAGATAAGGCAACTGGTGAGCGAAAGGAGCGTACTGAATGGCATCGGGTGGCGATGTTTAATCGTTTGGCTGAGATTGCGGCTGAATACCTCCGGAAAGGCTCACAGGTTTATATCGAAGGTAAACTGCGTACGCGAAAATGGCAGGATAAGAGCGGTCAGGATCGTTACACCACAGAAATTATCGCAGATGAGATGCAAATGCTTGGCGGCCGTGGTGGATCAGGTGGAGGTAGTTTTGGCGGTGATCAGAAAGGTAACGCACCGGCCAGTAGTGAGCAGCAGGGTCAGAGCAGTAGTAATACTCCTCCGCAACCAGGTCCGGATGATTTTGACGACGATATTCCGTTCTAGCGAAGCTCCAGCATGAACAAAAAGCTATACATCAAGACCATGGGCTGCCAGATGAACGAGTATGACTCGGAGAAGATGGCGGACGTATTGTATGAGTCGCAGGGTTATGAATTGACTGATGATCCTGAGTCCGCAGATTTATTGCTAGTCAATACTTGTTCAATCCGCGAAAAGGCCCAGGAAAAGGTTTTTTCACAGTTGGGTCGCTGGCGAAAAATTAAGGAAAAGAATCCAAACATTAAAATAGGTGTTGGCGGCTGTGTCGCGAGTCAGGAAGGTGAGGGAATAACCAAGCGTGCACCATTCGTAGATATTGTCTTTGGCCCACAAACCTTACATCGATTGCCTGAATTGATCGATACAGCTGACAGAGAAGCAAAAGCAGTCATCGATATTTCATTTCCGAAAGTTGAGAAATTTAATAATTTTCCTAAAGCTAGAGATGTTCAGGCATCTGCTTTTGTATCCATTATGGAGGGATGTAGTAAAATTTGTAGTTTTTGTGTAGTACCTGCAACAAGGGGTCATGAGGTAAGTAGACTGCCGGAACAAATAATAGATGAAATAAATGATCTTGCTATGAAAGGGGTTAGAGAAATTAATCTTCTTGGGCAAAATGTGAATGCTTATTTGGCAAAAAACAAAAACAATATAAGAGTTAGATTAGCAGACCTATTGAAATTAGTAAGTGCTATAGAAGGGATTGAGAGAATTAGATATACAACGTCTCATCCTCTTCAGTTTACAGACGATTTAATAGAGGCGTACAAAGATAGAAAAATGGCGAATTATCTTCACCTCCCTGTACAAAGTGGCTCTGACAGGATACTTAAACTAATGAGGAGAAAGTACAAAGTTGAGAGATATCTTGATCGTATTAAAAAATTAAGATTAATAAGGCCTGACATTAGTATATCGTCAGATTTCATAGTTGGCTTTCCAGGAGAAACTAGAGAGGACTTTGAAGCTACATTAAGTCTAGTAGATCAGGTTGGTTTTGATCAATCTTTTAGCTTTATATATAGCCAAAGACCAAATACAAAAGCAGCAGAAATGTTTGATGATGTAGATCATGAAACAAAATTAAAGAGACTGCAGCAACTTCAAATAAAAATAAATAAAAACGCAAAAAAAATTAGTGATGCTATGGTTGGAACAATACAAACAGTTCTCATAGAAAAAAAATCTAAAAAAAATGAGAACCAGTTAACTGGAAGAACCGAAAATAATCGCTGGGTAAATTTTGATGGGCCTGATTCTTTAATTGGAGAATTTGTCGATGTAATAATTACTGAGGCGATGCCAAACTCCTTACGTGGCCGCCTTGCAAGTAAATCGATTTCGGCGGTGTCAATATGAAAATGATCTACAGTTTTAATGGACTCCCCATTGAGCTTAATTCAACCTTGTCTTTCTGATGAGTAGCTCTTTGCCAAGATGTTTTAAACACAGATTTTGAGTGCTGTCCAATTTTCTCGAGACATTGTTCTCGAGCCCGAAAATAACAATCGCCTAGCAAATTTGTGTGGTCAGTTTGATGAACACTTACGACAAATCGAACGCAGACTGGAGATTGAAATCGCCAGTCGTGGTAATCATTTTTGTTTGACTGGTCGCCCTGGTGCCGTGGAGATTGGTGGTGATGTGCTGCTATCTCTTTTTAAAATGACGGATCGAGAGCGATTAGATCCAGAGCGTGTTCATATAATATTGCAGGAGTCGTTTATGGATGGTGCTGAACTACCTTGGAGCAAGGATAGTAGTAGTTTATTTGAGGATAATAGTGACGAAGCAGTTGTTATTCAGACGCGCCAAAAGCTTATCCGACCTCGGGGTGCTAACCAAACTGCTTATATACGTCAAATCCGTGATTATGATCTCGCCTTTGGTATCGGTCCGGCAGGCACGGGTAAAACTTATCTAGCTATTGCCTCTGCCGTTGATGCACTTGAAAATGGAGACGTACGACGAATTGTTTTAGTGAGGCCAGTTGTGGAGGCGGGTGAACGACTAGGGTTTTTGCCAGGAGACTTAGCACAGAAAGTTGACCCCTATTTAAGACCAATGTACGACGCGCTATACGATATGCTTGGCGCTGAATATGTAATCCAACTTATTGAGAAAAACATAATAGAAGTTGCACCTTTGGCATTCATGCGTGGCCGGTCTTTAAATGAGTCAATTGTTATTCTCGATGAAGCACAAAATACCAGTATCGAACAGATGAAGATGTTCCTAACTCGTATAGGTTTTGGGTCAAGCGCTATCGTTACAGGTGACTTGACACAGGTAGATTTGCCGCCTGGAAAGATCTCAGGACTCAATAATGCTGTTGAAGTGTTGAAGGATGTAGAGGATATTTCATTCACATTCTTCTCGTCGAAGGATGTTGTGCGCCATAAACTTGTAAGGCGCATTTTTGAAGCTTATGAGAAGAATAAACATTCAGGTTGATATTCAAATAGCAGTTGAGGATGAATCAATCCCAAAATCAGGTGATATTATCCTATGGATAAATCGTGCCTTCCAGTTGTCTGGTTGCAATAGTGAGGCTGAAGTTTCTGTTCGTATAGTGGATGAGGTAGAGATGCAGAAACTCAATGTTAAATATCGTGATCAGGATAAGCCGACTAATATCCTGTCATTTCCAGCAGATCTAATTGATGGATTGCCGCACGATGTGCAGTTGTTTCTTGGCGATATTGTTATTTGTGCTGAGATAGTCCGTCGTGAAGCCGAAGAGCAGAATAAGACTGCATCGGATCATTGGGCACATATGCTGGTGCATGGAATGCTGCATTTGTTAGGTTTCGATCATATCAATGAAAGCGATGCAGCTGTCATGGAAAACTTAGAGATACAGATAATGACTAATCATGGGATTGCTAATCCCTATGGAGAGCCCCCTAGGAGACCTGATACACTTTAGCTATGAATGAGAAACCTCCAAGTACCAGTGGCTTAGGTGCACCTAGTTTGATTGCACGTGTTATTCGAGCAATCAGAGGTGAGCCTTTAAGCCGCCATGAAATTCAAAATTTTATCCAGTCTGATGTTGAGCTTGATGCTGAAGAAAAGAGCATGTTATCTGGTGTATTTGAAGTATCTGAAACTCAGGTACGAGAAGTTATGGTGCCGAGATCACAAATGGCCGTGATTAATATAGAAGATGAATTTGATGAGACTTTGAAGTTAATCGTTGAGTCTGGCCACTCACGTTTCCCTGTCATTGGAGAAGATCGTGACGAGGTTCTTGGTATTTTATTGGCAAAAGATTTACTACGTTATTACGGCCGTGATGAGGCAAAAGATCTTACGATTAAAACATTACTTCGACCTGCGTCGGTTATTCCTGAATCTAAGAGACTTAATGCACTTTTGAAAGAATTTCGTGCAAGCCACAATCACATGGCAATTGTCGTTGACGAGTATGGTAACGTTGCAGGATTGCTAACCATTGAGGATGTGCTCGAAGAGATAGTTGGTGAAATTGACGACGAGCATGATCATGAAGAAGTGGAGTTTATTAAGCCAGACGATGATCGAGATGGAAAAGAATGTTTCGCTGTGCGTGCACTCACTCGTATTGAAGATTTTAATGAATACTTTGAATGTGTATTGGAAGATGAGGAGTACGATACGATCGGTGGTCTAGTTATGCATAAGCTTGGACGACTTCCTAGTTGTGGTGAAAATGTTGAGTTTGGCGGATTTAATTTTGTCGTTATTAAAGCAGATGAACGACGGATTGATGTATTACAGGTGCAGCGCATCAATGGCTGACTTTATTGGCCAATAAGAAGCTACTAATTTTTCTGTTTTCTCTGACTTCAGATCGACCAAGACTAAGTCGTTTGCTTGCGTTTATTATAGGTAGCGCGACGACTTTGATATTCGCACCTATAGATTGGCCACTATTGGCTCCATTGCTGATACTTCCACTTTTGTTTGTCGCGCTCACGACGCCACCTAAAGTTGCGGCGGCACATTTCTTTTGGTTCGGTTTCGGATTGTTTCTTACGGGCACATACTGGATTTATATATCCGTTCATGTGTATGGCAATGCGGCACTATGGATCGCGATTATTTTAATGATGGCTTTATCGCTTCTCATGGCGGTATTTCTTTGGTTTGCAGGTTGGGCCATATCTCGACTTTCGCATGGTAAGCCTTGGCGTATGTATTTCGTTGGGCCTGCAATATGGGTTCTTGTGGAGTGGCTGCGTGGTTGGGTATTGACAGGCTTTCCATGGCTATCTCAAGGTTATGGACAAATTGATTCTGCTCTTAGCGGATGGGCACCTGTCCTCGGTATATATGGTGTATCGATGATGGTGCTGTTTAGTAGTGCCGCAATTCTTTTATCAATTATGACTGCGAAGAGGGAGCGTCTGATTGCAGTTTTGCTTATTTTTCTACCCTGGATCATTGGCGGAGCATTGAAAGAAGTGAATTGGACTGAACCTTATGGTGACCCGATTCGCACTACTATTATTCAAGGGGGCATACCCCAAGAAAACAAATGGCTTCCTGCGCAACGCCAGGCGACGCTCGACTTTTATCGAAGTTCAACATTGAGTGTGCCCGAAAGTGAGCTAGTCATATGGCCAGAAGTTGCAATTCCTGCCTTGCAGGATCAGATCATAGATTATTTGCATACCGTTGATGGCGATGCGAAGCGAGATACTCAAACAGTGCTGGTTGGGATTCTCGAACGCAATATGAATCATAGTGCTGACATGCAGATATTTAACAGTATTCTAATGCTGGGTACTAATGAGCAGCAGGTGTACCGCAAGCGGCATTTGGTGCCCTTTGGTGAATATTTTCCGGTTCCTGCAGCTGTCCGAGAATGGATGAGGTTGCGAAATCTTCCTTACTCTGACCTAGCGGCGGGAAGCGATGTTCAAGCGTTACTGCAAACAGCTAAGGGCGTAAATTTGGCGATAGCCATATGCTGGGAAGATGCGTTTGGCGCGGAGCAGTTATATGCGCTCCCTGATGCCGATTTATTGATTAATGTCAGTAATGATGGTTGGTTTGGCGATTCGATTGCACCGCACCAACATTTACAGATTGCTCGAATGCGAGCACTGGAGGTAGGGCGTTACTCTATTCGCTCAACCAATACCGGTATTAGCGCGTTTATTGGTCCGACAGGCGATATACTTAAGATTGGTAGGCAGTTTAAGCCAGTAGTAATGACCGCCAGTGTGCGTGCCCATCGTGGCGCTACGATTTATGCAGAAAGCGGCAATTGGTTAATGTTGGGAATTTGCTACTTAATTTTGGGATTCTTTTGGATTTGCGGCCGCTTCAGAAATTAATGCATTCAGATATCTGATGTATACCGCTACTGCGCATTGTAGTCTGTTCATGTAGGCTTGCATTTTTTTATAATAATGAAGACGCATGGTATTTATGAGTACCTCTTACAACCCTGAAATAGTCGAACTTGATGCCCAGAAGTATTGGGATGATGACCATAGTTTTGAGGTTAGCGAAGACGCTAATAAGGAAAAGTACTATTGCTTGACCATGTTTCCATATCCAAGTGGAAAATTACATATGGGTCATGTTCGCGTTTTCACTATCAATGATGTCATTGCGCGTTATCAGCGCTTACAGGGAAAGCATGTTCTGCAGCCAATGGGTTGGGACGCATTTGGTATGCCGGCAGAGAATGCTGCTATACAGCGCGGAATTCCACCAGCTAAATGGACATATGCCAACATAGAAGATATGCATGGCCAACTGAAGCGTTTGGGTTATGCCTACGACTGGTCACGTGAGCTTATAACCTGCAAACCTGAGTATTATCGTTGGGAGCAGTGGTTATTTACGAAAATGTTTGCCAAAGGTTTGGTCTACCGTAAAAAATCAATTGTTAACTGGGACCCTGTCGATCAGACGGTCCTGGCGAATGAGCAGGTTATTGATGGACGTGGATGGCGATCTAATGCACTCATTGAGCGCCGTGAAATTCCGCAGTGGTTTATGAAAATTACTGATTATGCGGATGAGTTACTCAATGAACTGGACCATATGGCCGGTTGGCCCGAGTCTGTTAAAACGATGCAGCGTAACTGGATTGGTCGTTCAGAGGGCGTTGAGTTATCGTTTGATGTTAACGACGAAAATGAATCATTGATAGTTTACACAACACGACCGGACACTCTTATGGGTGTGACTTATATGGCAGTTGCTATAGAGCATCCATTGGCTAAAAAGTCGGCGGCTTCGAACCCAGATATTGCGGCATTCATAGAGCAGTGTAAGCAAACAGATGCACAGGAAGCGACATTGGAAACAATGGAGAAGAAAGGCATGTCATTGGGTATGTCTGCTATTCATCCATTGAGTGGTGAGGAGATTCCTCTGTGGGTTGCAAATTTTGTGATGATGACTTACGGGACAGGTGCTGTTATGGCCGTTCCTGGTCATGATGCACGTGATTGGGAGTTTGCAAAAAAACATGGCCTACCAATCAAACAAGTGATTGCACCGCAAGATGGTACTGATATTGATGTTAAGGCAGCCGTTTATCTTGAGCATGGCGTGCTCGTAAACTCAGGCCAATACAATGGCCTAGATTCTGACACTGCATTTAATGCAATAGCCGATCATTTTGAAAAAACTGGCCTTGGTAGTCGCAAGGTGAATTACCGCTTGCGTGATTGGGGTGTTTCGAGGCAACGCTATTGGGGTACGCCTATTCCGATTATCTATTGTGATGATTGTGATGCCGTCCCTGTCCCTGAAGACCAGTTACCAGTAATTTTGCCTGAAAATATTGAAGTGAAGGGAACCGGTTCTCCACTCAAGGATATACCTGAATTTGTTAATGCACCTTGCCCGAGGTGCGGTAAAGCAGCACGTCGTGAAACAGATACTTTTGATACCTTCATTGAATCATCATGGTATTTCGCCCGTTATGCTTGTCCAGATAGTGATAGTGCCATGCTTGATAATCGTGCCAAGTACTGGGCGCCTGTAGATCAATATACGGGAGGCATTGAGCATGCGATTTTGCATCTTCTATATTCGAGATTTTTTCAGAGAGTTATGCGCGATGAAGGCCTAACTGATATATCCGAACCGTTCACTAACTTGATGACTCAAGGCATGGTACTTAAGGACGGCGCAAAGATGTCAAAAGCAAAAGGAAACACAGTTGACCCGGCAGACTTGATTAAAAAATATGGCGCGGATACCGTGCGACTTTTTATGATGTTCGCAGCACCACCTGAGCAGTCTTTAGAGTGGTCTGATGATGGTGTTCACGGCAGTTTTAGGTTCTTAAAGAGGTTCTGGAGTGCGGTTATTAGCCATGCCGCTGTAGGAAAGGTGAATGTGCTAGATATTAGTATTTTAACTGATGCGCAAAAAGACCTTCGCCGCAAAGTACATCAAACGATCGTTAAGATTACTGACGATTTTGGTCGTCGTCACAGCTTTAATACCGCTGTGGCAGCATCAATGGAATTATTTAATGCGGTAAATAAATTTAGAGATATGTCAGATAATGGCCGCGCGATTGAGCGTGAGGCGCTCGAATCTATTGTCTTAATGTTATCACCGATAGTGCCTCATATTTGCCACGCATTGTGGCAAGAGCTAGGTCACGAATCAGCCTTAATTGATCAAAGCTGGCCAGAGCATGATGAAAGTGCAATCGCATTCGAGCTTGTTGAAATCGTAGTGCAAGTTAACGGTAAATTACGCAGTCGAATATCCGTTGCTGTCGATATGTCTAAAGATGAAGTAGAGAAAAATGCACTAGCTGATGAAAATGTAAAGCGATTTATCGGCGATAATAATGTGAGTAAAATTATAGTTGTGCCGGGTAAATTGGTGAATATCGTTGTTTAAGAAAGTCCGCATAGAATTACTCATTCTGGCGATTGCCAACGTTGCTGCATGCGGGTTTCAATTTCAAGGTGCATTTACAGCGCCAGCTGCTATGGAGCGGACTTATATAGCGACGGATGACCGTTATAGCCCGTTTTTCAGAGAACTTAAATCTGAGCTTCGTACAGCAGGTGTTGCGGTAAGTGACTCTCCAGTCAACGCAACGGCTATTTTTAGTATTTTCTTCGACCAAACTTCACAACGAGTTTTGTCAGTTTCAGCCCGAAATGTGCCGACTGAGTATGAGGTATTTTACACCGTTACTTATAGCCTCGACAGCGGGCCTAATGTGTTGATGTCACCACAAACACTGACGCTCACTAGAGACTACACCTACGATTCAACCCTTGTTTTGGGCAAAGCGCGTGAAGAGGAATTACTCCGCAATGCGATTGTTCAGGATCTCGTTCGTATTGTGTTGAAGCAAATCTCCACGCTTTAAGTAAATATGTTACTCGTTTCTGATTGGCATCGAAGTTTTTAGATTTTTATTGAACATATAAAACGGCCTGACCTCAATTTAGTGTCTAAAGTTCATTAAAATCATGAAGTTATGAAATCATATGAACGACTGATTTTTAGCTATACCAATAGCTTGATCGCAGTGTATAGTTTGGTATGCCTTGGTTGCGCCTGCTTCTGTACTTCATAGCGATTGCTTTTGTGACGTGGGCATTGGCACAAATGGAACTTTCGCTTCCTGGCAGTTTGAAGCTGCATATTCAACTCAGTGAAGCTGAACGCTTCGGCACTAGTGAATTTTCTCCTGTAGAAATAATTCAAGCAATTATTCTTTGTTTGTGCGGCATGATTATGTGGTGGGTAGCACTCTATTGCCCATCTCAACGTACGATTGCAGTTTTGTTTGGTGGTATGGCTTTAATTTGCCTGATTAGGGAGCTAGATTATTTTCTTGATCGATATGTTATCGATAATCTTTGGCAGGTCATTATCGCAATCATCGGGTCAATTGTAATTGTTTATATATTTCGACATAGAAAGCGTACTCGAATTACTTTTGCACGCATCTGGCCTTCACCTGGATTGACGTTATTGTTCGCAGGCGCTGTAATTCTTTTTGCATTCGTAAGATTTATTGGTCATGAACCACTATGGATGTCGATCCTTGGTGATGATTATCGTCGTATCATTAAACTTGCAGCCGAAGAATTTATCGAATTGATTGGTTACTTCTTGTGGATGATTGGAACGATCGAGTATTCGTTTCAAGCACGAGCTATTACGAATGCTGAGCCTCAACCCGCCGCTCGTCGTCGTCGTGATAAACGCCGACAAGATACCGAGGGACGATTTTGATGATCAAAATAATGAGAGCGTTTATTATAAGATAGTCGGATTTGGGGTATCTCCATAAACATCTTTCGGGTTGAATACTTTTTCTGATTCTGTCCATTCCAAATTTATGTGACCATCTGATTGTTTCATTTCGAAATCATTTCCGATCGGTACTTTTCGATAGAAGCAGCTGCGGTAACCTACATGACAACTTGCACCACCCGCAACATTCACTCGGAGCCATATACAATCTTGGTCATCATCGATTAATAATTCCTGAACTGATTGAACGAGACCGCTAGTGGCGCCTTTGTGCCATAGCGTTTGCCGACTGCGACTGAAGTAGTAGGCTTCGCCAGTTGAAATAGTCAACTGTAGCGCTTCTTTATTCATATAACCCTGCATTAGAACCTCGCCACTATTGGCGTCGGTAGTGACGGCAGTGATTAATCCATGGTCATCGAATTTAGGTGAAAGGCTATTACCTTCTTCAACCTGTTCAACGCTGTCGCGAGTTTGGAATTTGACAGAAGTGGCTGACATTGCGGATCCTTTAAGAATTTTTTTAGAACAGAAGAATACCGGGCGTATCGGTTAGCATCAATGTTGATATGATTACACTCTTTAAGCAACTGAATGCCAGGACAATGACATTAAAGCTACATGACACCCTTAAGGGAAAGAAAGTTCCGTTTGAACCTCTCATAGAAGGTGAGGTTACGATGTACCTGTGTGGCCCCACAGTCTACAACTATGCGCATATTGGTAACGCGAGGCCTGCCGTAGTATTTGATTTGTTAGCAAGACTATTACGTCGCAGCTATAAATTGACATTTGCTCGAAATATAACTGATGTTGATGACAAGATAAACGCTGCTTCAGTTGAGGCAGGCAAACCCATTGAAGAAATTACAGAGCGCTTCATCAAAGCCTATAACGATGATATGGGAGCGCTGGGTGTATGTGCACCTGACATCGAGCCACGTGCGACTCAACACATTGATGAAATGATTACGATGATAAAAACACTGATCAAAAAAGGATTTGCGTATGAGGCAGAAAGTCATGTTTTGTTTGACGTGTCGTCAATCGATAATTACGGTGCATTATCAAAACGGGATTTGCGGGAGATGATCGCGGGCTCTCGAGTAGAGGTCGCGCCTTACAAGAAGGCGCCTTGTGACTTCGTTTTATGGAAACCATCGACACTAGATTTGCCAGGCTGGGATTCACCTTGGGGTCGAGGTCGACCAGGCTGGCATATCGAGTGTTCTGCTATGGTTGAAAAACATCTTGGTGAGACGATCGATATTCATGCTGGCGGGCGTGATCTGGTATTTCCGCATCACGAAAATGAAATGGCACAGAGTAGTTGCGTCCATGATGGTGCACCATTCGCCCGTTATTGGTTGCATAACGGTTTTCTCAGCATGGACCAGACTAAAATGTCAAAGTCTTTGGGAAACGTACTGTTTGTGCATGAAATGTTAAAGACTATACCAGGCGAGGTTATTCGCCTAGCGCTGCTCAACGCCCACTATAAGCAGCCTCTGGACTGGTCGGCCGATTCAATTGAATCTGCTCGTCGCATGCTGGATCGTCTCTATGGTGCTTTGCAAGGCGTCGTCGTCTCAGAACAAGCTCGAGCAAAGGCCGATGTACCAAAGGCTATCATTAGAGCACTAGAAGATGACCTGAATTCTCCGCTGGCTATAGCATCATTATTTAGCTTGGCAAAAGATCTTAATAAAGCAACTAAGTACGAAGAAAAAGCGAGCCTCGCTGCTGCATTGTATGCCGGCGGTGAATTAATGGGACTTCTTGGTAATGATCCAGATAAGTGGTTTTCTGGATATCTAGAGGGCGACATGACTTCTGATGAGATTGAGGCTCTGATTGAAAGGCGCCTTTCTGCAAAGAAGGCGCATGATTTTGATGCTGCAGATGCTATTCGTGATCAACTTCTTGATGCCGGCGTTACTATTCAAGACCATCGTGATGGTACAAGTTGGCGTCGGAGTTAATTGTGAATAATGAGATACAGATCGCGCAACAGGAACTTATTGAGGACTTTGATATATTCGAAGATTGGATGGACCGTTACCAGTATCTAATTGATATGGGCCGCCAATTACCTAAGTTCCCCGAAGTGTATAAGATCGATGAGAATCGAATTCGAGGTTGTCAGTCACAGGTCTGGTTTATTGCTAAAGAGCAAAAAGGACGCCTTTACTTTCAAGCTATTAGCGATGCTGCAATTGTTTCTGGATTGATTGCATTGTTGTTGCGCCTTTATAGTGGGCGCATGCCGAAAGATATATTGGATACGCCGCCAGATTTTGTAACAGCACTGCAACTCGAAACTCACCTTAGTCCAACTCGAAGCACTGGATTGTCATCTATGTTGACAGCGATTCAACATTTCGCATCTGAGGCTATTCAGGCTCCTTGATGACTAAATTTCTTAACAAAGTACTTACGTGGCCGCTCATTCTGCTGGTGCAGTTTTATAGGTTTGCAATTTCTTCTTGGATTGGAGCGAACTGTCGTTTTAACCCAACGTGTTCACAATATGCGATTGAATCATTGCAGCAACATGGTGCCCTTAAAGGGACGTGGTTGGCGGTTAAACGTATTGGCCGTTGTCATCCATGGGGTGATTCTGGATACGACCCAGTTTCCAAAAATTGAGTTTGCGACTGTCCTAAGACGCCTTTGAAGCGCTACAATAGGTATATGGATAAGCGTTTACTGACAATTCTGCGATGCCCGTTATCGTTCAAGGGTTTAGCCCTCCTGAAAAAAGATGAGTTGGCACGAGTTAACAAAGCCATCGGTGCGGGACTCCTAGTGAATCACGAAGGCTTGACAGTAATTGATCCACTAAATGAGGCATTGATCACTGATGATGGTAAGCGTATTTATCCGATTGACGACGGTATTCCGGTGTTGCTCGAGAGTGAATCGATCAGCATGGAGCAGCTTGCTTGAAGATCCAGGTTAATCAACTCTCTTCGTATCTCATTAAATCTCTGGCTCCTTGTTACCTCGTTACTGGCGACGAGTTTCTACTTGTTAGCGAAGCACTTGATAGTATTCGTGAAAAAGCACGCGAATGCAGTTTCGCGTCTCGCGAGTTGCATGTGGCAACTCCTGGTTTTGATTGGGCTGCGCTAAAGGCGTCAACAGAAAATTTCTCTTTGTTTGCTGATCGTCGCATCATTGAATTGCGTCTGCCCACTGGGAAGCCCGGAAAAATTGGTAGTGCGGCAATCATTGATCTTGTTGAACAGTCAGGTCCGGAAATTTTATTTATTGTTACCGGCCCCAAGCTTGATCGAAGTAGTGTTGCATCCAAGTGGGCAAAGGCCATTGATCAGAAAGGTATATCATTGCCGCTCTGGTCAATTGGTGTTCGCGAACTCCCAGGTTGGGTGGCAAATAGGATGCGATCTGTAGATCTGCATCCTGAAAAAGATGCAGTAATGTTGATTGCCGATCGAGTGGAGGGCAATCTATTTGCCGCACACCAAGAAATTGAAAAACTGCGCCTGATTCTCGGTAAAGGAAAAGTGAGTGTAGAAGCTGTAAAAGAAGCTGTCACCAATAGTAGTCGCTATGATGTTTACAAATTGACTGATGCCGCGCTTGAGGGCGATGTTAATCGCTCTGTAAAGATTCTTAGTGGACTGCGTAAAGAAGGTATAGAACCCGTTATTGTTATGTGGGCACTGACTCGTGAGCTGCGAACGCTGGCAACATTGGATGATGTCATTAAGCAAGGTGGTGATCTTGGTGGGGCGATGCAAAAGTCAGGTGTTTGGCGAAATCGACAGGGTTTGGTACGTAATTGCATTAATCGACATCAGCACGGTGACTTCCATAAGATGCTTAAAGTAACCGGGCGTGCAGACGCAGCGGCTAAAGGACAGCTCACCGGAAACCCCTGGCAGATAGCAACTGACATCGTAGTGAGTCTGTCACAATGAATCCTGCACGCCCAATCGGCATATTTGGTGGTACCTTTGATCCTATTCACTATGGCCATTTGAGAACAGCATTTGAGGCGTTGAAGGTGTTACGCTTTGATGAGGTTCGGTTTGTTCCATGCGGTGATCCATCACATCGCAATATCGTATATGCCGACGCTGAGCTCAGATATCGCATGGTTGATGTCGCTATTAAAGATCAAGAGGGTTTTTTAAGTGATGATCGTGAATTGCGCCGTGAAGGGCTATCTTACTCGATTGACACATTAATAGGTTTGCGTGAGGAATTTCCAGAACGTTCATTGGCCTTGATAGTAGGAATGGATGCATTTCTTAGTTTAACCAAATGGCATCGCTGGGATGAGATTCTAAATTTTTCCCACATAGTCGTTGCTCATCGACCGGGGTGGAGAGCACCAGATATTGGAATATTGAGTAATCTGATTACTGAGAATGGAACACATCGAATAGATGACCTGCACGAGAACACTCATGGGTACATCTATATTCATGCAGTGACTCAACTGGAGATCGCTTCAACTGAGATACGAGAATTGGTAGCTGTCGGTCAAGATCCACGATTCTTAGTACCGGATGCTGTTAGGGATATTATTAAACAGATGAATTTATATATGAGTGAAACGAATGAATAGTGAAGAATTATGTGAACTCGTTGTAGAAGCACTAGAAGAAATAAAGGGCTTGGATATCATTAAGCTTAATGTCAGCGATATGACTACGGTTACTGATTGGATGATTGTGGCAAGCGGTAATTCGAGTCGGCATGTACAGGCGCTTATTGATAATGTCTCTGATCGAGCCAAAGCGGCTGGCCATCGACCTTCTGGGATTGAGGGAGAGAGTGGTGGTGAATGGGTACTACTTGATCTTCAGGATGCCCTGGTTCATGTCATGCTGCCCAAGATACGAGAGTTTTACAATTTGGAGAAACTTTGGTCGATTAGACCTACCGAAGATACGGCAGCAATCGATGGTTAATTCGTGCATATTCGCCTTTTAGTTGTCGGTGATCGCCAACCTTCGTGGGTAGATGATGCCTTTAATATCTATACTTCTCGTTATCCTCGTGAGTGGAAGTTTCGTCTTGATGTGATTCCAGCAATTAGACGCAATAAAAATGACAAGTCACGTCAGGCAATGGAAGCTGAGGGCAAGCTTATTCTCGCAAAACTCAATTCGACTGACCAGGCGGTACTGTTGGATGAGCGCGGCAAACAGTTGACTAGTAAATCATTGGTATCGAAATTTACGGACTGGCAATCTGATGGGCGAGATTTATGTTTTATTATTGGTGGTCCTGACGGAGTATCTGATGCTATTAAGCAGCGAGTAGGTATGCTCTGGGCACTATCGCAGCTCACTTTGCCACACGGTATGGCTAGAGTGCTTCTGGCAGAACAACTTTATCGAGCCTGGTCGATACAAGCTGGACATCCATATCATCGTGAATAAATCGATAGCTCCGGTACTACAATTAGCTTCTAAATCTCCGCGTCGTCGACAGATTCTGGCATCGTTGGGTATTCGGTTTGATGTTGTTGAAGTAGCAACGGACGAATGTCAGCTGAAAGGTGAAGCACCCTCAGATTTAGTTTTGAGATTGGCAGCCGCCAAAGCTGAGGCCACGAGTTATGGTAGTTATGTGCTAGGTGCTGATACGGTTGTCGTGTCCGGAGATCGCGTGTTTGGAAAACCTAAAGATGCCAAGGAAGCAGTCGACATGTTGCTTTCGCTATCAGGACGTAGACATACCGTATTTACTGGTGTTGCATTGAAGGCACCAGAAGGAATTCGAAAGTTAATATCTATCACGGATGTTGAATTTCGCGAAATTGGTAAAGACGAGGCGGTGTGTTATTGGCAAAGTGGGGAGCCTGTAGATAAAGCCGGTGCATATGGTATTCAGGGTCTTGGCGGTATGTTTGTGAAAAACATAAGAGGTAGCTATTCCGGCGTTATGGGACTGCCAGTATTTGAGACTGTCGAGTTGTTAACTTTGGCTGGTATAGAAATTTTTAAAAAAAAGACATGACGGAAGAATCTGAAAAAAAAGAAATTTTTGTTAATGTTACCTCGACCGAAGTACGCGCGGCTCTCCTTGAGAATGGCGTATTACAGGAAGTTCATATTGAGCGCTCTACACAGCGTGGAATAGTTAGCAATATCTATAAGGGTAAAGTCTCGAGAGTTTTACCAGGGATGCAGGCAGCATTTATTGATCTTGGGCTGGAAAGAACTGCATTTCTTCATGTTTCGGATATCGTAATACCGAAAGCCGTCGAGAAAAATAGTGATGAACTGGATATTAAGGATGTGCTCCACGAAGGTGATGACATCATGGTTCAAGTCGTCAAGGACCCACTCGGTAACAAAGGCGCACGTATGACGATGCTCATTACGCTTCCTTCCCGTTACCTGGTGTTGATGCCGCATGGTGATTCCGTGGGTATATCAACGCGCATCGAAGACGACGATGAAAAAGAACGTTTGCGTGACATGGTCGAAGGTCTACTCAAAGAAAATATATTGGAATATGGGGTTATTGTGCGAACTGCTGCAGAGGGTGCTGCGTTGGAGACTATTGCTGCAGATTTACGTTACACACTTAAATTATGGAATAAAGTTCAGCAGAGATACATGTCGGCTAATGTAAAAACAATGATTTATGAAGATGTGTCATTACCTTTGCGAGTGTTGCGCGACATGTTATCGACTGATGTAGAGCGAGTGCTGGTTGATTCGAAAGTAGATTTTACGATGATGCTGGATTTTGCGAGCACTTACATCCCAAATGCTGAGTTGATATTGGAACATTATAAAGAATGTCATCCTATTTTTGATCTGCATGATATAGAAGATGAAATCAAGAAAGCGCTTGGTCGAAATATCAATTTAGAATCAGGTGGCTATGTAATTTTTGATCAAACTGAAGCGATGAACACTATTGATGTGAATACGGGAGGATATGTAGGCCATCATAATTTTGAAGAAACAATTTATAGGACTAATCTCGAGGCTGCAGTTGTTATCGCTCGTCAGCTTCGATTGCGTAATTTGGGTGGCATCATCATTATCGACTTCATTGATATGGAAGAGCAAGATCATCGTAATAATGTGTTGTATGAGCTTAAAAAATCTTTATCACGAGACCAAGCCCGCCACCAAATTATGCCTGTATCGTCATTGGGTCTTGTTGAAATGACCCGAAAACGAAC
>JAQWOA010000045.1 GCA_029246105.1 Woeseiaceae bacterium
AAAGGCTCGAGTGGAAGCATATGCTGGAACCGGGGAATAACGACGAACTCCCCCCAATACCCGGGAAGCGCTATTTCACGATAGGTGAAGTAAGCAATCTCTGTGCAGTTAAGCCACATGTACTTCGGTATTGGGAACAAGAGTTCCCACAACTAAAACCTGTAAAACGCCGGGGAAACCGCCGTTATTATCAACGTCAAGATGTTCTGATTATCCGTCAGATCCGAAGTCTCCTCTATGATGAGGGATTCACAATTGGTGGAGCACGCCAACGCCTCATGGGTGATGGTGCGAAATCTGATGTCACGCAAAGTCAACAGATAATCAAGCAGATACGAATTGAACTTGAACAGGTTCTTAAGATTCTTCGACCCTAAATACTCTAAATCTTAACGATCTATAGTGAAGTCTATTATGCCTTCTCTTGGAGGGCTTCAAATACATCCTTCACCTGCATCGGTCGGGGCGTAGCGCAGCTTGGTAGCGCACTTCTCTGGGGGAGAAGGGGTCGGAAGTTCAAATCTTCTCGCCCCGACCACTTTTTAATTAAATCCTTGGCTACTGCTAAAGCTCAATATAATTGCATTCAAAATGCCAGCATCATTAGTTTCGGCTAGAATTCAATATTTCTTCTTTTCACTAAAAACATAAATTGTCATGGAGTTCTACAAAAATCATGACCATGGTGGGACCTAGTATCGCAGAAATCCAAGCCCAGCATAATCAACTATCTGGGAGTGTACTTCGTACACCTGTAATAAGGTGTCCTGCCCTTGAGGCTCGCCTCGCAGGTGGCACAGAGGTATTTGCAAAATTAGAATTTTTGCAGCGTACCGGTTCTTTTAAGGTACGAGGTGCTATTGCAACAATGCAAACGTTATCTAAGGATCAACTTTTACGTGGTGTTACAGCAGTTAGTGCTGGCAATCACGCAATAGCTACTGCATATGCAGCTCAAATGATTGGCACCTCTGCGAAAGTATTGATGACTCCTTCGGCTAATACATACAGGATTGAATCATGTAAGTCATATGGTGCGGAAATTACTATTGCAGATGATATTCATCATGCTTTTAGAATCGCAAAGATGCTTCAGGAAGATGAAGGTCGATACCTTGTGCATCCATTCGATGGACCTTTGATAGCCCTTGGAACAGGTACTATTGGACTGGAGATATGTGATCAAGTTGACCATTTTGATTCAATTATTGTCCCTATTGGCGGTGGAGGCTTAATAGGCGGCTTATCTAATGCTGTAAAGCAACTTAAACCAGAAACAGAAATAATTGGTGTAGAGCCTGAAGGTGCAGATTCAATGCATCGAAGCTTTATTAAGGGTGCCGCAGAAAAGCTAGATGGAGCCATGACAACTATTGCTGATAGTCTTGGTGCACCTTTCTCGACGCCTTACTCCTACGAATTGACTAAGGAAAATGTTGATCGTCTTGTGATGATTGAAGACCTGCAAATACAAGAGGCCATGGGGAGTTTATTTAAATTAATGAATATTGCCGTTGAGCCTGCTTGTGCGGCCTCAACGGCAGCACTATTGGGTCCATTGCGGAAGTCATTACAAGGTAAGCGAGTTGTCTTAGTTATGTGTGGAAGTAATATCGATTGGGACAGCTTTTACCGGTATGCTGTATTTAATGATGTTGATTGATAAATTAAAAAAAATCGTTGGTCAGGATGGATTGACTCAGGATAAATCTGAACTTGAACCGCGATTAACTGACTGGAGAGGTGTGGTACGAGGTGAAGCTTATGCTGTAGTGTTTCCAGCATGTTCCAAGGAAGTCTCATTAGTTGTGCAGGCTTGCGCAGAGGTGGGTGTTTCAATAGTTCCACAGGGTGGAAATACTGGAATGTGTGCGGGTTCAGTTCCAGATAATTCTGGAGAACAGGTTATTATTTCTTTAGCTCGAATGAGTGCAATAAGAGCAGTCGATGCAGCTAATTTTTCCATGGAAGTTGAAGCCGGCTGCATACTTGAGAATATTCAAAACGAAGCATCTGCAGTTAATCTTCACTTCCCATTAAGTCTTGGTGCAGAAGGTAGCTGTCAGATTGGTGGTAACCTCTCAACAAATGCTGGAGGCATCAATGTTCTTCGTTATGGTACAGCTAGAGCTCAAGTATTAGGACTTGAGGTTGTCTTAGCGGACGGAACGATAGTGAATAGCCTCCGGTCACTCCAAAAGGACACAGCAGGATATGATCTTAAGCAACTATTTATTGGTAGCGAGGGAACGCTCGGCATTATTACAGCAGCGACGCTGCGTCTTTATCCGCAACCAGGCGAAAAAACCACCGCACTAGTTGCTTTAAAGGAGGCTGGTGACGCAGTTAATCTTCTAGGACAACTTAGGACAGTACTTGCTGACAAAATTGAGGCATTTGAGCTTGTATCAGGCTACGCTTTTGAATTGCTTGAAAAGCACATACCGGACTCTAGATTGCCATTTACTGAAAAGGAGTCTTGGTATGTGCTGATAGATGTTGCAATTGAAGATGACAAAGTTCGCTTGGAAAGAGCATTGATGGATGCCTTGGAGATTGGGCTGATATGCAATGCTGTTGTAGCAAAAAATTCTACGGAGGCTGAAAAACTATGGCGAATGCGCCATTCTATTGCCGAAGCTGAGAGAGCAGAGGGCAAATCACTTAAGCATGACATCTCCGTGCCTGGATCGCGTATGCAGGAATTTTTACAGCGGGGCGATCAATTATTGTCGAGCATTTCACCTGACGCAAGGCTAATTGTGTTTGGCCATGTTGGCGATGATAATCTTCATTACAATGTTACAGTCCCAAATGAATCTAAAGAAGGCGAACTCGTCACAGGTGCAATCTATGATTTAGTTGATGAGCTGGGTGGTAGCTTTAGCGCAGAACATGGTGTTGGGCAATTGAAAAGACATTATTTACTCAAATATCGAAGCACCGCCGAAATTAGTTTGATGCGAACTTTAAAAGCAGCATTAGATCCGGAAAATATTCTGAATCCAGGTAAGGTAATTTGACAACTAGTTCCAAAATTTACTGCTAGAATTCTAATACGGCCCCATATCCGGTGACTAAATACGGAGTTATAGATAAACCATGACTGAAAAAGAACTACGGCGCTATTCACGCGTTGTTGTTGACGGTGACGAACAAGCACCTAGCCGAGCCATGCTGCGCGCAGTGGGATTCGATGAAGAAGACTTCAAGCGCCCTCAAATTGGGATCGCTTCAACTTGGAGTATGGTCACGCCGTGCAATATGCATATTGGAGGGCTTGCCGAGAAGGCCGCTGAAGGAGCTAACTTAGCTGGTGGCAAGGGCGTTATATTCAATACAATCAGTGTTTCTGATGGCATTTCCATGGGGACGCCTGGGATGCGATATTCACTTGTTTCCCGAGAGATTATAGCTGATTCAATCGAGGCGGTTACTGCAGGGGAGGGATTTGATGGCCTAGTTGCGATCGGCGGATGTGATAAGAACATGCCTGCATGCGTCATGGCGATGGCACGATTGAACCGTCCATCTATTTTTGTCTATGGTGGAACCATTCGACCAGGAGCGAAGCGCCGAGATATCGTTTCAGTATTCGAAGCTGTCGGAGCAAGATCTAGCGGAAAGATTACCGATAAGGAGTTGCTTGAAGTTGAGCAAACAGCCATACCGGGTCCAGGTGCTTGTGGCGGCATGTACACTGCAAATACAATGGCCTCTGCTATTGAAGCATTGGGAATGAGTTTAGGTAATAGCTCTGCCCAAGAAGCTATCTCTGACGATAAGATTTCTGATTGCGTACATGCTGGCAAAGCCGTCATTAACCTTATTCGTCATGATATTAAACCTCTTGATATTATGACGAAAGAAGCCTTCGAAAATGCTATTACGGTAGTTATTGCAATAGGTGGATCAACAAATGCCGTATTACATCTTCTTGCCATGGCGAAAGAAGCTGACATTGAATTGTCACTTGATGATTTCACGCGAATCGGAAAAAAGACACCTGTTCTTGCTGATGTAAAGCCAAGTGGCAAATATTTGATGTCAGAGCTAATTGAGATCGGAGGTATTCAACCTTTAATGAAGCGCATGCTGAAGAAGGGTATGTTGCATGGTCAATGCTTAACCGTTACAGGTAAGACGCTTGCAGAGAATCTTGCCAATGTTTCTGATTATCCTTTGGGTCAGGACGTCATTCGAGATTTTAACAATCCAATTAAACCAGATAGTCATTTAACAGTTCTTTATGGCAACCTTGCTCCAGAAGGCGCTGTCGCAAAAATAACAGGAAAAGAAGGCCTTTATTTTGAAGGACCAGCTCGTATTTTTCATTCTGAAGAGGATGCTTTACAGGCCATTTTAGGCGATATAGTTGTAGCAGGGGATGTCATTGTTATTCGCTTTGAGGGCCCTAAAGGGGCACCTGGTATGCGTGAAATGCTGAGTCCAACTGGCGCGATCATGGGTAAGGGTCTGGGCAAAGATGTCGCATTAATAACTGACGGTCGTTTTTCCGGTGGCAGCCATGGTTTCGTTGTGGGTCATGTAACACCTGAGGCCGCAATTGGTGGCCCAATAGGCCTCGTTGAAGATGGCGATATTATTCGCATTAACGCTGAGACCAGGGAATTAAGCGTTGACATTAGTGATGAGGAGATGACAAAGAGGCGCTCACAATGGAGTAGACCAGTTTCGTCTGTGACTCGCGGTGTCCTTGCTAAGTACCGAGGTGCTGTTTCATCGGCGTCAGAAGGTGCGGTAACAATCCCCCCAATCTGGAACAAGTAACTCTTGGGTTTGATATTTGTACTTGACCTTTTATCTGATGTTCGTTTTACTCGCAGGATGATTTTTTTCGACACCCATGTATTGTGCCAGCACATCGATAATCTAGTTGTGTTAAAACTTATAAAATTAATGGCGCAACAGAGGTGCGTGGGTACGAATGGCAATTGTACCGGCTAGCTAAATAAGTCCGGACATTGTCACCAAGCCCGCTAGGAATTCCTTGCGGGTTTTTTTTTATTAGAGAGACTAAATGAATAGTCAATTGATGGAAGCTAAATTCGAAAATAGCGATATATTAGGTGCACCAGAGCATATCGCCAAGTCTCCATGGGTGGTAATGAAGTTTGGTGGAAGTAGTATTTCGACGAAAGAAAACTGGAAAAATATAGTCGAACTTCTAAATCATCGCTTGGCAGATGACCTCAAGCCTGTCGTTGTGCATTCTGCCTTGAATGGAGTATCAAACTCTCTAGAAGAAATTCTGACAGCCGCTACATCTGGAAGCTCAAGCGAATTACTCAATGAGATTCGAGAGCAGCATTATTTACTCGCGGCGGAACTTAATCTTAATGGGCAGGAAATACTAGATAGTTCATTTCATGAGCTCGAGCAGTTGGTGTCTGGAATTTATTTAGTGAAGGAAGTTAGTATGCGTGTGCGCGTCAGAATAATGGCGCTTGGGGAGTTGATGGCAACGCAGCTTGGCTCCGCATATCTTGAGTCTCAAGGCCTGCCAGTTAAGTGGATGGACGCACGAGATTTGTTAATCAGCCAGAATCGAGGTAACCGTCTAACTGAAAATAGTTATTTGTCGGCTACCTGTGATTTTGAACCTGATGATCATCTGCAGTCTATATTGAATAAAGAAAACAAGATCATTCTTACTCAGGGTTTCATTGCTCGAAATGCAAATAACGAATCAGTATTACTTGGACGCGGCGGTTCCGATACCTCTGCATCTTACTTTGCGTCTAAGCTTCAAGCGCGTCGCTTAGAAATATGGAGTGATGTTCCGGGAATGTTCACTGCGGACCCGCGAGTTGTCCCTTCTGCCCGCTTATTGATTGCATTGCATTATGAGGAGGCACAGGAACTCGCTTCGGCAGGAAGTTCGATATTACACCCCAGATGTATTGCACCGGTTCGTGAATCACGTATCCCTTTATTTATTCGTAGCACAATATCGCCCGAGATTTCTGGCACGGTTATTTCGTCAATTACAGAGGAGGTTGAGCCACAGGTAAAAGGAATATGTACTCGAAATGGCTTGACTCTATTTTCTTTGGATGGCGTTGGCATGTGGCACGAAGTTGGATTTTTGGCAAAGGCATTTGCTGCTTTTAGCAAAAACGGTGTCTCTGTAGATCTGGTTTCAACATCTGAAACTAATGTGACCATATCTATTGATACTTCGGACGGTGTGTTACCTGATGATGTTGAACAGTCGTTAATCAGCGACCTCGAAGAGCTTTGTCATGTAAGATTGATATCGAATTGCACTGCAGTAAGCTTGGTCGGACGCAAGATTCGGACAATAATTCCACGCCTTGCACCAGCGTTAGAAGTATTCGAAGAAGAGCGAATACACCTAATGTCTCAGGCTGCAAATGACCTTAACCTTAGTTTCGTTGTCGATCAGCAGCAGGGTTCACGTTTGGTATCGAAACTCCACTCAACGATAATTCGAAAGAAAGGGTCATTATCAGTATTTGGAAGTAGCTGGGAAAGACTATTTACAAATGAAAGTCTAATGACGCGGTCTCCTGATGCCTGGTGGATAAAAAAGAAAAAGCAGTTATTGAAACTTGTTGATGGTCGCTTGAATGCTTATGTGTACGATAGCGATACTATTATTAAAGCAGCAAACAATCTTCTTGCCCTCAAGAATGTTGACCGTATTCTTTATGCGATGAAAGCGAATTTTAACGCTACATTATTAAGAACGTTAGCTGAAACAGGCGTGGATTTCGAATGCGTCTCGCCTGGTGAAGTTGAATGGCTCGAACAATCAGTGCCCGAGTTAAATCTCAATCGAATCCTATTCACGCCAAATTTTGCACCGCGTGACGAGTATGAGTGGGCCCTTGAAAAAGGATTGCAGGTAACGTTAGATAATCTTTACCCATTAAAGGAATGGCCAGAACTATTTTCTGGCAAGGAATTATTCATTCGGATTGATCCGGGCCAAGGTCGTGGCCATCATGAGCATGTTAAGACAGCTGGTGTTCACTCGAAATTTGGAATTCCTAGTTTTGAAGTGGATGAACTTAAACAACTGGTTAAATCTGCTAGCGCAAAAATTATTGGAATTCATGCGCATAGCGGTAGTGGAATATTGGATCCAGATAATTGGCGCAGAGTTGCCGATAAATTAGTAAACATTGCCGAACAATTTCCTGACGTTGCAACAATTGATTTGGGCGGCGGACTTGGTGTGCCCGAAAAGCCTGGTGATGCATCATTCGATCTAGATAGACTTGATCAAACCCTAGCAGGAATTCAGGAGGCGTATCCACAATTCAAGCTATGGCTTGAACCTGGTAGGTTCTTAGTATCTCAAGCGGGTGTTTTGCTAACACGCTGTACACAAACAAAAGGTAAGGGTGAGATGCTTTATATTGGAGTAGCCACCGGAATGAACTCTTTGATTCGACCTGCTCTATATGGCTCTTACCATGAGATTGTCAATTTATCGAAGTCAGATCAGGCTCTGAGTGAATTAGTGACAATCGTAGGACCGATATGTGAAACCGGCGATAGGTTAGGCAGTGATCGTCTACTACCCCCTACGGTAGAGGGGGATATCATCCTTATTGCTAATGCTGGAGCATATGGCTATGTCATGAGTTCGCACTATAACCGTCGTGAAATCGCGGAAGAGATTTTCATATAAAATTTATATGCCCTCAGTTTCCTTAGAAGAATTCTAATTCTTGATAGCGATAATTTTATACTTATACAGATCATTGTCATGAATGTAATGCATGCCTGAACGTCATAAAAATTAGATTAACCTTGTTTAAGGTGACGGTTTTTAAGTCGAATTGAAACGTCACTCAACGTCAGATGTTGATCGGCAAGCAGAACCAGAAGATGGTACATAAGATCTGCTGCCTCATCTACAACTTCATTTTGTGAGCCAGCTGCTGCGGAGAGTGCTAGTTCAATCCCTTCCTCGCCGAGCTTTTGTGCAATTCGTTTTGTTCCAGCTTTAGCGAGCTGAACCGTGTAACTCTTATTATCAGGATTATTAAGACGCTCATGAATAATGTCTTCGAGTTCAGATATGAATGTTATGTCTTTATTTTTCAATTTAATTCCTCATATGCGAATACTGATTTTCTTTTCAAGTAGAAATAATTTTAATTTTCTAATATCAATTTCAGCGCTATGAAATACGCTCGCTGCTAATGCTCCATCCACATTGGCTTCAATAAAAGTTTTATAAAAATGCTCCATATCACCCGCACCACCGGAGGCTATTAATGGAATGTTACATTCTGAGCGTATGATTTTGAGTTGCTTGTTGTCATAACCTCTGCGCACTCCATCTTGATTCATGCAATTAAGGACAATCTCACCAGCACCTCGATCTTGAACTTCCTTTACCCAGTCTATCGTCAGCCGTTTTGCAGCTATTACCTTGTTGGGATCGCCACTGTATTGGTAGACGCTATAACCTATATCCTCTTTGCAGCTATCGATGCCTATTACCACGCATTGGCAACCAAAACGTTTTGCTAATAGTGTAATGAGATTAGGATCCTCCAGCGCGGGGGAATTGATTGATATTTTGTCGGCGCCTTTGTTTAGAATGTCTTCAGCTTCGGCGATAGACCTAATACCGCCAGCGACACAAAATGGAATATCAAGAAGAGAGGCCACTTCTGAAACCCAAGCCCGGTCTACGCTGCGACCCTCTGGGCTAGCAGTAATGTCATAGAAAACTAGTTCGTCGGCCCCCTCATCACAATAACGTTGGGCCAATTCAAGAATGTCGCCAACAACTTGGTGGTCTCGAAATTGAATACCTTTGACGACGACGCCATCACGCACATCTAGACATGGGATTATTCGCTTAGTCGGAATGATGCAATCTCCACTGCAGTAAT
This sequence comes from Woeseiaceae bacterium, assembly GCA_029246105.1. Taxonomy (GTDB): domain Bacteria; phylum Pseudomonadota; class Gammaproteobacteria; order Steroidobacterales; family Woeseiaceae; genus UBA1847. The sequence goes on from JAQWOA010000045.1 coordinate 8,904, forward strand.
TTTACCGTCGAGTAACGCTCGACCCGTTATTGCTCCTGAAACTCCAATAGATTTTAATTCTATTAGGTCTACTATATTTCTGACTCCACCAGATGCTTGCAAATGCAAATCTGGATATCGGGTAAGTATTTCAGTGTACAGGCTTAAATTAGGCCCAGTCATTGCACCATCACGAGCTATGTCAGTACATAAGACATGCTTTAAACCGGCAGCCCTATAATCGTCTATTCGGTCCCATAAGGAAATCTTAGAGTCCTCTGTCCACCCATGAGTTGTCAGTATTGGTTCTGATATTTTGTTTAATTTGATATCCAGCGCAAGAACAATCGCATCATTTCCAAAATCTTGTATCCAGTTTTTTACCATCTCAGGTTTGTTGATTGCAGAACTACCAATCACACATCGTTGTACACCAGCAGTAAGCCATGTTGCAGCATCTTCACGACTACGAATACCGCCTCCTAGTTGGATTGATAATTTAGACTGAGCAGCAATTTCCATTACTAATTTGTGGTTTTTTTGATGTCCAGTACGAGCGCCATCAAGATCAATAATATGAAGGTCTCTTACTGATAAAGATGAAAATCGCTGTCCAACCTTTACAGGATCAGAACTATATTCAGTGACTTTATTGAAGTCTCCTTTAAATAGCCGAACACATTTTCCATCTTTGAGGTCAATAGCAGGGATTATTTTCATTTTTTTATATCGAGAAAATTAGATAATAATTTTGATCCATTTGTAGATGAACGTTCAGGATGAAATTGTGTTGCAACGAAATTATCCTTACTAATTACTGCAGAAAAACGTTCTGAATGCATAGC
>JAQWOA010000022.1 GCA_029246105.1 Woeseiaceae bacterium
TTTGCATTTGGAGCATAGCGCTCCATGAATCGTTCACCATCAGAATTTGTTAGGTAACCGCCCTCGCCACGTGAGCCTTCAGTAATCAAGCAGCCAGCACCATAAATTCCGGTTGGGTGAAATTGGACAAACTCCATATCTTGAGCAGGCAAGCCAGCACGTAATGCCATAGCGTTACCATCACCAGTGCAAGTATGTGCTGATGTACAGGAAAAAAACGCACGACCATAACCACCTGTAGCTAGGATGACTTTATGTGAGCGGAAGCGATGCAAGTGCCCAGTCGCAAGATCAATCGCAACCACGCCGCGACACACACCATTTTCCATAATTAAATCAACGGCGAAATATTCAATAAAAAACTCAGCGTCATGCTTCAGCGACTGCTGGTATAAAGTATGCAACATCGCATGACCGGTACGGTCAGCTGCTGCACAGGTTCTTTGCGCTGTACCTTCACCGTAACGTGTTGTCATGCCGCCAAACGGTCGCTGATAAATTTTTCCATCTTCAGTTCGCGAAAAAGGAACGCCATAGTGCTCTAATTCAATAACCGCATCAGGGGCCTCTTTACACATATACTCGATAGCGTCCTGATCACCGAGCCAATCTGAACCCTTAACGGTGTCATACATATGCCATCGCCAATCATCCTCACCCATATTACCAAGAGCAGCACTGATTCCGCCCTGTGCCGCCACGGTATGACTTCGAGTTGGAAATACCTTCGTTATACAAGCTGTCTTGAATCCGGCCTCAGCCAATCCAAAGGTGGCACGCAAACCAGCGCCACCAGCGCCAATAATAACTACGTCATAGCTATGGTCGATAAATTTGTAGTCGCTCATATACTCAGTCTAATTTTAATAATTGCGTAAACAGCCGCCGCCACAAAAAACACATGCATGAAGCGGGATAGAATCAATGTAATTAACTTCAATTTGTGGGCATGAATGTAATCTTCAATCACAACCTGCACACCTAAACTCGAGTGGTATGCCATTACGATAATTAGAAAAAAAAGCATGATGCTATTCAATGGAGCAGCAATAAAAGTCAACGCATCAGAATACTGAAATCCAGGCATATTAAGAATCGCATAAACGAACCATAAACTAGTGATAAGAGTGCCAACAGCAGATAGGCGCTGCGCCCAAAAGTGAGATGTGCCGCTTCTAGGGCAAAAAAAATACAGTACTTTGTTCATTGGAGCGCTTAGATTCATGAGCGTGCCCACCAAAACAACGTTGTCAAAATCACAGTAAGTACCAATACAAACCAAGCAGATGCATCAGCAGTCGATTTTTCAAATCCACGCCCACTGTCCCATACCAAATGCCTAATGCCATTTGAAAGGTGGAAAAAAAATGCAAAACTCCAGCCAACCAGTAACACTCGACCTAAAGCAGAGCTCATTATCTCCAAGAAACCCACATAGAAATTTGCACCTATGGATGCAATAAAAATCCAGCCAGTTAACACAATAAAGCCAACGCTTAACACTAAACCCGTTGCTCGATGGAGAATCGAGGTAGTCATAGTGATGGGCCAGCGATAGATTGATAAGTGCGGCGACAGCGGTCTATCGTTATTAATCATAAAATCCCTGACTTGTTGTGAGCTTGCGCCATAGTTGACTGGTATTATCCTTAAAAATCTATGCAACGTCCTGCTTTTTCCCAATCACCATAGCGAGTTGGATCCGGCCCATCGCGACCACCAATCTCTTTGGGCGGATTTTGAATCTCTGACGAGTTATCATCGGCCTCTGAATCTTCAGATTCAGTAATGATTTTTGACTTATCACTACACATATGAAGATTATGCCAGAGGTGATCGTGCGCTGCAGTAACAACAACTATATTGAAGAAAATGAATAAAATTTCAACAATTTTGGTCAGTGGTACTGATGCTTTTGATTTTCTACAGAATCAACTGACTAACGATTTAAAGCGACTGGAATCAGTATCTAAAATTCTAGCTGCTTGGTGCAACCCAAAAGGTAGAGTCATCTGGTTTGGCAGCGTCTTATTAACTGAGTCAAATTTCAAGCTCTCGACACCTACAGACTTAGCCGAAAATATAGTTCAGCGTTTGAGTATTTTTCGCTTTAGAGCCAAAGTAGATTTCAAAATCATTGATGAAGATATAACGATGGATACAGCCGCTTTAATTAGAAAAGGTCACCCAATTATCGGCCTAAAACAGTCTGAACAATATACACCACACATGCTCAACCTAGACCTTCTTGATGCAATCGACTTCGAAAAGGGTTGCTACACTGGCCAGGAAGTTATTGCTAGAACACATTATAAAGGTATGACCAAGCGAAGAACGCTGAAATTTGAAAGCAATGCACCAGTATCTCCAGGAGATAAAGTGTCACATGATGGTCAGAATATTGGTAACGTCCTCAATGTATCTGGATCAAGCCTTTTAGCGGTCGTCCCCATCAAGAAGGCTGACAAAGAACTATCAGTGAATAATTCTAAACTTCATCTAGCTTCCTTACCTTACCTTGATAAAACAACAATTCTTGCATAATCAATCAAAGCTCTCAGGACGCATATGAGGAAATAACAAAACGTCACGGATGGATGCCGAATTAGTTAGCAGCATAACTAACCGATCAATACCAATACCTATTCCTGCTGTCGGTGGCATTCCATACTCCAGCGCTCTGATGTAGTCGTGATCATATGACATCGCTTCATCATCGCCAGCCTTCGCATTCTCAACTTGTGCACGAAACCGACTGGCCTGATCCTCTGGGTCGTTAAGTTCAGAAAATCCATTCGCTATTTCACGTCCCGCAACAAAGAACTCGAAGCGATCAGCAGTGAATGGATCATCATCATTTTTTCGAGATAAAGGCGAAACTTCGGTTGGATACTGTGTAATAAAAGTCGGCTCACGCAGCTCTGCTTCACCAGTAGCGTCAAATATTTCTATCTGTAATTTGCCAGCACCATAATTATCCTGAACATTCACTCCGATTTTCACACAATAATCTGCTAGATATTCACGATCACGAATTCTCGCCATATCAAATTCTGGATTGTAGGCTTCAATAGCCTCTTCTACCGTCATGCGCATAAACTTCTTACCGAAATCGAATTCCTCGCCCTGATAGCTTACTAGCGTAGATCCGTTTAAAGCATCAACCATGCCATGCAACATCGTTTCGGTCATGTCCATCCAATCAGTGTATTCAGCGTACGTTCGGTAAGCTTCCATCATTGTAAATTCAGGATTATGTTGAGTTGAGACACCCTCATTACGGAAATTCCTATTAATTTCATAGACGCGATCAAAGCCGCCTACAATCAGACGCTTTAGATTCAATTCAGGAGCGATCCGTAAATATAGCTCCATATCAAGAGCATTATGATGCGATTTAAATGGTCGTGCATTCGCTCCACCAGGTGTTGTTTGCAGCATTGGAGTTTCAACCTCAAGAAAATCAGCTGCCTCCAAAAAAGATCTCATATAAGTGACAATTTGAGAACGTTTTTGAAATACATTCCGACTGGATTCATTGATGATAAGGTCTACATAACGCTGCCGGTAACGCATCTCCTGATCAGAAAGGCCATGCCACTTTTCTGGCAGTGGACGTAATGATTTAGTCAGCAGACGGATTTCATCTGCCAAAATCGTCAATTCGCCTGTTTGAGTCCTAAAAAGCTCACCTTGAGCTGCAACGATATCACCGACATCCCATTTCTTGAATCTCTGGTAGATACCTTCAGGTAAAGAGTCTCGCTCAACGCGAACCTGAATTTGTCCGGACTGATCCTGCAATTTAATAAAGCTTGCTTTACCCATCAGTCGCTTCACCATCATGCGGCCCGAGACTGCGACTCTGATGTGCTCCTCTCGTAGCGTCTCATCCTTGTATGCGTCAAAAGTCTGATGCAACTGCCCTGAGAGGGAGTCACGCCTGAAATCATTCGGGTAAGCATTACCGCCTTCGCGCATCAAATCCAGCTTGCTTCGGCGCTCAGCTATTAATTTATTTTCATCTTTTTTATTAGTCACAATTTTTTACATTCTTTTTTTTAAGCTAGCTTCAATAAATATATCTAAGCCGCCATCTAATACAGCCTGAGTGTTACCGGTTTCAACTCCAGTACGCAAATCTTTAACGCGACTCTGATCAAGTACATAGTTACGAATTTGACTGCCCCAGCCAACATCCGCTTTACTGTCCTCAACAATCGATGCCGCTGTCTTTCGTTTTTGGAGCTCCAACTCATACAGCTTCGCTTTCAGCTGATTCATCGCAGTTGCTTTATTTTTATGTTGCGATCGATCATTTTGGCACTGAACAACGGTATTCGTAGGTAAGTGCGTAATGCGAACTGCCGACTCCGTTCGATTGACATGCTGACCACCCGCGCCACTCGCGCGGTAAACATCTATACGAAGATCTGTCGGATCAATTTCTGTATCAATATCATCGTCGACCTCAGGAGAAACAAATACTGATGAAAACGACGTGTGCCGGCGCGCACCAGAATCAAAAGGTGATTTGCGCACCAAACGATGCACTCCAGTCTCTGTACGTAACCAACCATAAGCATACTCACCAACGACATGTACCGTAGCACTCTTGATGCCAGCAACCTCGCCGGATGATGCCTCAATCACTTCGGCCCTATATCCATGTGCTTCAGACCAGCGCAAGTACATTCGTAGGACCATTTCAGACCAGTCCTGAGCCTCTGTCCCACCGGCACCCGACTGAATATCGAGATAAGCATTATTTTTGTCCATTTCACCAGAAAACATGCGACGGAACTCAAGACCATCAATAATTTTCTGCAAGTTATCAATATCAATAATGACTTCATTAACAGCAGCTTGGTCGTCATCTTCGACTGCCATCATCAGCAACTCATCTGCATCGGTAAGTCCGATTTTAAGCTCATCAAGCCCTCCGACAATCTGCTCCAATCGAGCACGTTCTTGACCTAGCGCCTGCGCGCGATCAGGCTCATTCCATACATCAGGTTGCTCAAACTCACGCTCAACTTCGGTTAGCCTTTCAGCTCTCGCCCCATAGTCAAAGGTACCTCCTCAACGCATCAGTGCGCTTAGAAAGTTCAATTATCGATTGCCTTATCTGGCTGACTTCCATTATTGGTTCCAGAATTCGAGTATCAGAAAAGTACTTAATCTTATCACGCTACACCATTGTGCAATGTGGCAATTTGTTCAACAACAAGTTGCGGACTTTCGACGCCACGAAATTCATTTACTTCTAACTTATAAACAAGATGCACTAAACCACGGTAAATTTTATCAGCCTGATTAAATGCAATAGCATCAATAACACTATCGCCTTTCGCAGGTCTGACACGCAGCTTGAGATGATTTTCCCCAACTATCCGCTGTTCTACAATATTAAAATCACCGCTCCATATCGGCTCAGGGAATGCCGATCCCCAAGGGCCTGCATTTCGCAATGACCGAGCAAAATTAAGATTTAGAGACGCTACTGGCAGCGGGCCATCCGTCATTATTGCGCCACTAAAATCAGCATTAGGGTATAGGCGACGCATCTGTTCAGCCGCCGTTACCTTGAAATCATTCAGTGACTCCTCCGTAATTGTTAGCCCAGCTGCCATCGCATGCCCACCGAACTTCTCAATAAGTCCCGGCTTAACCGTAGA
>JAQWOA010000039.1 GCA_029246105.1 Woeseiaceae bacterium
AAGGAGACAAATAACCGCGATCAAATTGCATACCTTCAACGACATCAAGCTCATTCGCTAGACCAGACCCCTCTTCAACAGTAATAACGCCTTCCTTACCAACTTTATCCATAGCGTTAGATATGATATCGCCAATCTCAGGATCTGAATTTGCGGAAATACTACCAACCTGAGAGATCGCTTTATCATCTTCACAGGGCTGAGAAAGTTTCTTCAACTCATTAACCATCTCAGCAGATGCTTTATCGATACCGCGCTTGAGATCCATTGGATTCATACCGGCAGCAACTGACTTTAGACCTTCACGCAAAATTGCCTGTGCAAGAACTGTTGCAGTTGTTGTGCCATCGCCAGCGATATCAGACGTCTGGGAAGCGACTTCCTTGACCATCTGAGCACCCATATTTTCAAATTTATCCTCGAGTTCGATTTCTTTAGCAACCGAAACGCCATCTTTTGTGACGGTCGGTGCGCCAAAGCTCTTGTCGAGTACAACATTGCGGCCTTTAGGACCAAGGGTCACTTTTACCGCATTTGCGAGAACATTCACACCAGAAAACATTTTCTGCCGCGCTTCATCGCCAAAACGTACTTCTTTAGCAGCCATCTTTAAATTCCTTAAATAATTAAGCTTCGATTACCGCCATGATGTCGTCTTCCTTCATCACAAGCAGCTCTTCCCCTTCAACCTTAACCTCTGTACCGGCGTATTTGCCGAAGAGGACTTGGTCACCAATTTTGACATCGAGAGCGCGAACATCGCCATTCTCGAGGATCTTGCCGTTACCTGCAGCTACAACTTCACCTTTGATAGGCTTTTCTGTCGCAGCGTCAGGAATAACGATTCCACCGGGTGATGTGCGCTCTTCTTCCATGCGCTTAACTATTACCCGATCATGAAGTGGACGCATCTTCATGGTGCATTTCTCCTGTAAATTATTGATTTATAAACGACTTATGTCGGTCCTCATAGCCGATAATATTTAGCACTCGGTCACGAGGAGTGCCAATAATAGGCCCAGAGTGAAGGATTTCAAGTGTATTTCTCCTAACAAAGAATAAAAAATCGAATATGAGTCGGTGACAAATGCTCGAATAGACGTAACAATTAACGTTCTTGGAGAATCCTAATCACTTTAAACACCAAAAAATCCATGACATTGCCTAACAAAATTTTTATGGCTTTTGCTAGCTTACTTCTCTTGTCAGAAGTAATTGCAGCTGACTACCAATATCGCCCTGCTGCTTCAGCAGATGTATTGCATCATGTCATTAATAAAACAGATGCAGCCTCTGGGGCCGACTGGATTGTAGAAGAGGAACGCAGCATCGCAAAAAAAATAAGTTTCAACAAACTATCGGGTAACTTAATTAGTGACCCATTACCAGTCGATGAGGCTTTCATTCCTAAAGCTTTTGCCATCGATGGCAACACTATTAAATTTAGTATCCATATCTTACCTGATTACTATCTCTATCAAAGTAAGATTTCAGTTGTGTCATTAAATAAAAAAGTAAAGATAGGTCAGCTAAATTTACCTAAGGGCAAAATAAAAACTGATGAGTGGCTAGGTGAGCAAGAAGTATATTTCGAAGAAGTTTTAGGACATGCTGCTATCGCTCGCGCTACACCCGAAGCGATGGACCTTAAAATTGAACTTAACTATCAAGGTTGCAAAGTCGACAGTATCTGCTACATGCCAGTATCAAAGATATTGACCATCAACCTTCCTGAGTCGATAGTAAAAAGTGATCTTTCAAAGAGCATCATCTATAACGAGCCTATCTCTGAACAAGCTCGACTTGCGCAGATCATCATGGAATCTAACATCTGGATAGCAGCCGGACTATTTTTTCTTGCGGGGCTTGGTCTAGCGTTTACGCCATGCGTATTACCTATGGTGCCAATCCTCTCTGGTATTATTGCTGGTGAGGGCAATAACGTTAACTCAATGCGTGGATTCATGTTGGCACTTAGTTATGTTATGGGTATAGCGATTGTGTACACCGTTGCTGGAATTGCTACAGCGGCTCTCGGACTTCAACTGCAGGCTTCATTTAATCAGCCGTGGATACTAATTTTATTTGCGGGGCTTTTTGTGGTTCTCGCACTCGGCATGTTTGGTGTCTACGACCTACAGATGCCAAGTAATATTCAGAGCAAGCTATCAAACATAAGTGGTAGCCAAAGAAGTGGCACAATGATTGGAGCATTTGTTATGGGCGCTCTATCCTCATTGATCATCACTGCCTGCGTAACGCCTGCGCTAATAGCTGCATTAACTGTAATTGCTCAGACCGGAGACATACTGCGCGGCGGTAGCGCTTTATTCGCAATGAGCCTGGGCATGGGTACACCACTACTAGCTGTCGGCGCTACTCAAGGTAAATTATTGCCAAAAGCAGGTAGCTGGATGGTTGTGGTTAAGAGTGTCTTTGGTTTCATGATGCTGGGACTCGCAATCTGGATGCTATCGAGGATTCTCTCTGGCCCCGTGAGTATGATGTTATGGGCGATACTCATTTTTATAATTGGCATTTTTATGGGTGGTTTAACGACGCTGACAGCCAATTCAAAAGGATCGCAAAAGCTTGCCAAAGGATTTGGCTTTCTCATGATAATTTACGGTATTATTTTGCTTATTGGCTCTTTAGCCGGTGGCAGTAACCCATTAAAACCGTTTGCGAGTATCAATTTTAACGATGCGAGCATACTTGAAGAATCTGTGCATGATTTACCCTTCCAACACATCAAGTCTATTGACGATCTAGATCGGGAAATAGCAGTTGCTTCAAATGATGGAAAAAGCGTCCTACTCGATTTTTACGCTGATTGGTGTGTGTCTTGTATAGAAATGGAGAAATACACATTTTCAGATACGATAGTACAATCAGCACTTTCAAATACAATTTGGCTGCAGGCTGATGTCACAGCGAATGACGAAATCGATCAGATCTTACTGAAGCGCTTTGGTGTATTTGGTCCGCCAACAATTATTTTCTTCGACATAAATGGCTCACAGCGGCATGGCTATGAAGTTATTGGTTATATGAATGCGGATGCTTTTGTCGAACATGTCAGGCAAGCTTTATCGGTATCAGATGGCATGCCTACTCAAACTGAATACCAGTAGGATATTAACGTGTCTCGAACTTTTTTGATTTTCACATTCGCACTTTTTGTACTGGTGGCAGGCGTGCTTTTCTATACCTCACAAGTATCATTTGAGGAGCCTAAATCATTAGAAAAAACGCGAATATCCGAAGCGGTTACGCATCTAACATTTACGTTACCAGACATGGATGGAATAAATCACGACTTTTCAGAATGGAGTGGCAAAAACCGTATTTTAAATTTCTGGGCAACATGGTGCGCACCTTGCCGTCGCGAAATTCCACTTTTAAAAGCGTTTCAAGTCGAGCAAGGTGACAATGGATTTCAGGTCATTGGTATTGCAGTGGATTTTCCTGAACCAGTAGTAAGCTATGCTGAAACAGCAGCATTTAACTACCCGATACTAATCGGTGAAAAAGATGCTATCGCTGTAGCGGAATCATCTGGCTTTGAGTTTATCGGACTACCATTCACAATGTTTGTTACCCCTGACGGCGAATTAATAGGTTCCTACATTGGTGAGCTACATCAATCTCATCTCGACACCATGGTTGAAGTCATGACTCGCCTCGATCTAACTGAGATCACGAGCGCAGAGGCCCGCTTAATATTAAACCAATTATAAGTATAAGAAAGTTGTAGTAAATTCCAGAAAAATGTTTAAAATTGTGGCTATCTTCGGCTATTTGGCTATAAACCCTTCAAAATGTCCTCTTTATTGCTTCTCAACGGTCCTAACCTAAATCTACTAGGTTCGCGTGAACCTAATGTATATGGCGCAACACATCTTAGAGATATCGAAAAACGTTGCACTGAACTCGCAAAGGAACTTGGACATGAGTTGGATTGCTTTCAAAGTAATGCTGAACACGAACTTATCGATAAAATTCAACATGCCACAAATGATGGAGTCGAATTCATCATTTTAAATCCTGGGGGATTCACACACACAAGTGTTGCCTTACGAGATGCCTTTCTAGCTGTGCAGATTCCATTTATCGAAATTCATCTGAGTAACACATTTGCTCGTGAAGAGTTTCGTCATAAAAGTTACTTCAGTGACATCGCGAGCAGTTGTCTTTTTGGATTTGGGGCATACGGTTATGAGCTTGCCCTGCAAGCAGCTAGTCGGAGAATCGGAAAGAACTGAGGATAAGAATGGACATAAGAAAAGTAAAAAAACTCATTGAATTACTAGAAACATCAGGAATCGCTGAGATCGAAATAACTGAGGGTGAAGAATCAGTTCGCATTAGTCGCAATGCACCTAACATCACAGCAGCGGCACCCGCACAAATAGCTATGGCCGCCCCCACAACAATACCAACCTCTACACCAACCGTCTCAGCTGAAACCGAAGAAGATGGCTTTGAAGTTACAGCTCCGATGGTAGGCACATACTATGCTGCCTCATCTCCTGGCGCTGAGCCCTTTGTTCAAGTTGGCGATCGCATCAAGAATGGCGATACGCTTTGCATCATCGAGGCGATGAAAATGATGAATCCGATCGAAGCGGATGTTTCAGGCGTAATCAAATCGATTCGCACACAAAATGGTGAACCTGTTGAATTTGGACAGACGCTGATCGTCATCGATCAGCGCCAAAACGACTAAACGAGCAATAAATTATGCTCGAGAAAATTGTAATAGCCAATCGTGGCGAAATCGCCCTCCGTATTTTACGCGCCTGTCGCGAGATGGGAATCAAGACGGTCGCGGTACACTCAACAGCAGACAATAATCTCAAACATGTGCTACTAGCCGACGAAACTGTCTGTATCGGGCCACCGCAATCGATTGACAGCTACTTAAATATGCCCGCTATAATCAGTGCGGCTGAAGTGACTGATGCAACTGGAATACATCCAGGCTATGGCTTCTTATCCGAGAATGCTGATTTTGCAGAGCGTGTCGAATCCAGTGGCTTTACGTTTATCGGGCCAAAAGCAGACGCTATCCGTTTAATGGGTGACAAGGTATCAGCTATTGCAGCAATGAAAAAAGCGGGTGTTCCTTGTGTGCCTGGATCAGATGGAGAACTAAAGGATGATCCTGATGAGAATTTACGCATTGCCAGAGAAATCGGTTATCCAATAATAGTTAAAGCCTCTGGTGGAGGTGGCGGACGCGGTATGCGCGTAGTGCATGCCGAAGCATCATTACTCTCCGCCATCTCTTTAACCAAAACTGAAGCTCGTGCAGCATTCAATAATGATGCTGTGTATATGGAGAAATTTCTCGAAACACCACGACACATTGAGTTCCAGGTTTTGATGGATACACATGGCAATGTAATTCATCTTGGTGAGCGAGACTGTTCAATGCAGCGCCGCCACCAAAAAGTGATAGAAGAAGCACCTGCACCTGGCATTTCTGATGAACAACGAAACCGGATCGGCAAGCGATGTGTACAAGCCTGCAAAGACATTGGCTATAGAAGTGCTGGTACCTTCGAGTTTTTATATGAAAAAGATGAATTTTATTTCATTGAAATGAATACGCGCCTTCAGGTAGAGCATCCTGTTACTGAGATGATTACTGGAATTGACATTGTCCGTGAACAGCTACGTATCGCTAGAGGTGAAAAACTCAGTTATACCCAAGAAGATGTAAAAATTCAGGGTCATGCTATCGAGTGTCGCATTAATGCCGAGGATCCAAAAAATTTCATGCCATCACCTGGTCTGGTCACACTCTGGCATGCTCCTGGTGGACCTGGTATACGTATGGAAAGTCATATTTACAGTGGCTACAAAGTACCGCCATATTATGACTCAATGATCGGCAAACTAATTGCGCATGGCGAGTCACGTGAAGTGGCATTTGCTCGAGTCAAGAACGCATTAAACGAAATCGTGATTGAAGGCATCAAGACTAATGTGCCATTGCATCAAGAGATATTTCAGCATGCCGCATTTCAAGCGGGCGGTACGGACATACACTATCTCGAGAAACGACTCGGCCTCACCTAATATGGAGCACTCCCACAGTGTCATGGTGCCAGTTTGCAATAAACCTTAATATATTGAACGCCGAGGCTATAGAAGAAATTTTCGAGCGCTTCGGCGCTAGCTCCATAACATTGACAGATGCCGGTAATAATCCATTACTTGAACCTAAGCCAGGTGAAACACCTCTGTGGATGGATATGACGATAACAGGAATTTTTTTTTCTGACGTTAACCTGCAGAAGCTCAAAATCACAATCATCAAAGAACTTAATTTATCTGAGTTGCCTGCACATCAGATAAAAATACTTGAAGATCGCGTATGGGAACATGAGTGGCTAAAAGATTTTGGTCCGATGCAATTTGGCAAACGACTCTGGGTTTATCCAACGGGATACGATGCTCCAGACAGTGGGCAAATCATTATTCATCTCGACCCTGGACTTGCTTTTGGAACCGGCACCCATGCCACAACCGCTTTATGCCTTGAGTGTCTGGATCATTTACCACTGAATGGTAATAAACTTCTCGATTTCGGCTGTGGATCAGGTATTTTAGCGATCTCAGCCCTTAAACTGGGCTGCTTGTCTGCAACCGCCGTAGATATTGATCCACAAGCGCTTATAGCAACTCGACAGAATGCCATCGATAACAAAGTCATTGAAAGCCTTAATGTTCGTAAAGACATTATAGATATCACCAATGAATTTGACTTCGCTGTCGCCAACATCCTTGCCGAACCACTTATTGAATTTGCAGAATCTGTAGCACTAACATTAAAAGAGTCAGGTATGCTTGCGTTGTCTGGCATATTGTATAAGCAAGTTGATAGCGTCATAGAGGCCTTTGAACCTTGGATCAAATTCGACCCCCCAGTGTTCAGAGATCAGGATGGCCAAACATGGTCTCTACTAATAGGGAAACGGAAAGCGAGCTAAATAAGCTGCATCAAAATAATGGCTCTTTTTCGACAGCGCTCAAGTACTGGTCGATGATTTTAAGTGAATTTTAATCCCTTAAAAATCGGTCCTTATACAATCAACAAACCATTTGTCTTGGCGCCGATGGCAGGGGTGACCGATGCACCATTTCGACGTATGTGCAGACGTTTTGGTGCTGGAATGACAACATCTGAAATGACAACTGCTGATACCAGCCTCTGGCAAACTCCTAAATCACGTTTCCGTCTCGACCTGGATTTAGATACTGAGCCAATCGCAGTACAAATTGCAGGATCAGAACCCGACCAACTAGCTTCAGCCGCAATAGCTTGTGTTGCTCGAGGTGCGCAAATCATTGATATCAATATGGGCTGCCCAGCAAAGAAAGTTTGCAAAAAACTCGCAGGCTCAGCGTTACTTAAAGATGAGAAACTAGTCGAGTTAATTCTCAGAAAGGTAGTAACCGCTGTTTCAGTTCCAGTTACCCTCAAGATACGAACGGGCTGGAGTCCACAGCATAGAAATGCGGTCAATATCGCTAAAATAGCTGAAGATTCGGGCGTCTTATCGCTTGCTGTTCATGGCCGAACTCGCGCATGTCGCTACAAAGGTGAAGCTGAATTTGACACCATCGCACGAGTAAAAGAAGCTGTTGAAATACCAGTATTAGCCAATGGAGACATCACAACAATCGAGAAGTCGCTTGAAGTTTTACGCGTAACGAATTGCGACGGCTTAATGATCGGACGTGGAGCACAAGGAAGGCCATGGATTTTTCGTGAACTTGGATATCTCCTAGAGCCAGATAATGAAAAACCACGACTGGATAAAAATGAATTGCGTGATATTATGCTCAGCCACTTATCTGAACTGCATCAGTTCTATGGAGAATTGATTGGAGTTCGAGTGGCTCGCAAGCATCTAACCTGGTATTGCAACAGCTTGGCAAATGCCGACGAATTTCGCTTTCAGGTAGTGCGTGTTAAAAGTGCTTCAGAACAGATCAGCTTGACTGAGAACTACTTCGATCGAGAGGACGGAGATAGCTCATAGATTACTGATTTGTCTGATTGGGGGGAGGAGAATACTCAACCTTATCTTAAAATGAGGCAGTAATTCAGGATTGGACAACTGTGGCAAATAATAATCAAAACGACTCGCTCGTATCCAAGAAAAGTAAAAAACCGCTCTGTAAGCATACTGAAGATGCTTTAGACCAGTATTTCACCTCCCTGAACGGCGATCGTCCTGGCGATTTATATGATCTCGTCATTGGTGAAGTAGAGCGACCTTTATTCAAAGTCGTTATGGACTACACTCAGGGTAATCAGAGCCAGGCAGCCGGTATTCTTGGCCTAAATCGCGGTACCTTGCGCAAGAAACTTAGAACCTATTCATTAATTAAAAAATAGCCCTCTTGGCACTTTCCTCTTAATTTTTCCAGGTGACTTGATGTTCAATGTCCGACGCGCACTAATCAGTGTTTCTGACAAGAGTAAATTGATTCCATTCGTAAGAGGCCTGACTGAATTGGGCATCGAAATTCTATCGACTGGTGGCACATGCAAGGCACTGCGAGATGCAGGGTTAGATGTAGTCGAAGTCTCAGAAAAAACCGGTTTCCCAGCAATCATGGATGGTCGCGTAAAAACTCTTCATCCAGTCATTCATGGTGGTCTTCTCGGTCGCCGTGGAATCGACGATTCTACTATGGAAGAGCACAATATAGAGCCTATCGATATGCTAGTTGTCAATCTCTATCCGTTTGAGAAAACGATCGCACTAGAAAACACAAACATCAAAGATGCTATAGAGAATATTGATATCGGCGGCCCTGCCATGATCCGAGCTGCTTCAAAAAATCATAATGATGTAGTAGTGATTATTGAGCCTGATGACTATGACGCCGTTCTTAAAGATATACAAAAAAATAAATTAACTCTTGAACGCCGACGAAAATTAGCGACAAAAGCCTTCGCTCATACTGCAAGTTATGACATAGCAATAGCTAAATACCTATCTACCGCTTCTGGAAACGAGACGCTTGGTCAGAAATTCCTATACTCAGGCAGCTCATCTAAGAAACTACGCTATGGTGAAAATCCCCATCAAAGCGCAGTATTCTACATAGACCAACAATCCTCTATAGGATCTCTAGCAGCAGCAAAGCAGCTGCAAGGGAAAGCACTTTCCTATAACAATATCGCTGACAGTGATGCTGCCCTGGAATGTGTAAAGCAATTTGAGAAACCAGCTTGTGTCATAGTAAAACATGCCAATCCATGTGGTGTGGCCGTTGCTGATAACATTCAGAACGCATATGACAAAGCCTTTAAAACTGACCCAACGTCCGCATTCGGGGGCATTATTGCCTTTAACCGCCCACTCGATATAAAAACAGTGGAGATCATTCTCAAGCGACAATTTGTTGAGGTCATTATTGCTCCAAAGATCAATGAAAGCGCAGCCAGAATAATGAGCGAAAAAAAGAATCTTCGTGTATTGGAAACTGGAAACTGGCCAAAAGTTGTAAAACCTGGCTTTGATTTTAAAAAAGTCTCTGGTGGCTTGTTGGTTCAAGATGTCGACCTAGGTAGCATTAGAGCCGATAATTTGAAAGTAGTTACCGATCTTTCACCTTCACCTGAACAAATTCAGGATATGTTATTCGCGTGGTCTATAGTGAAATATGTCAAATCAAATGCGATTATTTTCTGCAAGGAAGAAATGACAATCGGCATCGGTGCAGGCCAAATGAGCCGTGTTTACAGTACCAAAATTGCTGCAATAAAAGCAGCTGATGAAGGCTTAGAAATTAAAGGCTCAGTGATGGCATCGGATGCCTTCTTTCCATTCCGTGACGGAATCGATGCGGCCGCTGAAATCGGTATTTCAGCAATTATTCAACCTGGTGGTTCGGTGCGAGATAATGAAGTTATCCAAGCAGCGAATGAACAAGGCCTCGCGATGGTATTTACAAATATGCGTCATTTTCGTCATTAAGTTATTTTGGAGATCTATGAAAATTCTGATAATTGGTAATGGTGGACGTGAGCATGCACTTGCTTGGAAATGCGCTCAATCTGAAGACATCAATGAGGTCCTCGTGGCTCCAGGAAATGCTGGAACTGAACTCGAGGATAAAGTCAGAAATGTAGCAATCTCCTCAGATGACCTAAATGCTCTTTCTAAGCTCGCACAAGAAGAAAAAATCGACCTAACCATCATCGGCCCAGAAACGCCATTAGTTGCTGGAATTGTCGATCACTTTGATTCTCTCGGATTGCCCTGTTTTGGTCCTAAAGCAGCAGCTGCTCAACTGGAAGGTTCAAAATCATTCACAAAAGATTTCCTTAGGCGCCACAATGTTCCAACTGGTGATTATCAAAATTTTACTGAAGTCGATCCTGCGCTCGCATACATTCGCAAAAAAGGCGCACCGATAGTCATTAAGGCCGATGGTCTAGCTGCTGGCAAAGGAGTAATTGTTGCGATGACGCTGACAGAAGCCGAAGACGCGGTGACCAGCATGCTTGCCGATGGTAGCTTTGGTGATGCCGGAGCACAGATCGTTGTAGAAGAATTTCTTAATGGCGAAGAAGCAAGCTTTATTGTCATAACCGATGGAACTACAGTACTGCCTCTAGCGACCTCGCAAGATCATAAGGCACGTGATGAGGGTGATATTGGGCCCAACACAGGTGGTATGGGTGCCTACTCCCCAGCCCCCATCGTAAGCCCTGAGATTGAACTACGTATCATGAATGAAATTATTAAACCAACACTTAATGGTATGCGGATCGATGGACACCCATATCTTGGATTCCTCTATGCCGGACTGATGATTATGGCGGATGGAACACCAAAAGTTATCGAATTCAACTGTCGCTTGGGTGATCCCGAAACTCAACCAATAATGATGCGACTTAAATCAAACCTCGCAGCTATTTGTTTAGCCACAATCAATGGAAGCTTGGCTGAGCAAACTGTTGATTGGGATTCTCGAGCTGCACTCGGTGTGGTCCTGGCTGCAGATGGCTATCCTTTGAATTACGAAAAAGGAATGAGTATTAAGGGTCTTGTCGAGGTCAATAGTAATATCCAAAAGGTATTTCATGCCGGCACCGTTAATGATAACGGTGATATTGTGACTAATGGTGGACGTGTGCTATGTGTTGTTGGCCTCGGTTCTTCCGTTTCAGCAGCATCAAAAAACGCCTATGAAGCTGTAGACAAAATTCACTGGAAAGGCGTTTATTCTCGGCGTGACATTGGTCATCGGGCAATTTCTCGAGAGCAGGGCTAAAAACGCTGTGCTGACTACAACAAAAGCGCTCGAAGCTGTATTGGCTGAGATAAAAACCTTTGATACAGAGACGATTTCTGCCAATAAAGCTGCTGGACGTATACTTCAGCAGATCGTGCAAGCAGAACGCAGTCAGCCGCCATTTAATCGCGTAATGATGGATGGCATCGCTCTGTCATGGAACGATTTTAGCGATGGCCAACTTACATTTCCGATTCAAGCGATGCAGGCAGCAGGTGATCAAGCATTATCACTTCAAGTAGGTCATTGCATAGAAATTATGACTGGTGCATCTCTACCCAATAATGCGGATTGCATTGTACCGATTGAACAAATTCACATTGCCAATGGCATCGCTACAATTAAAGCTGATTACGAACTGAAAAAAAAATCCTTTATCCATCCATGCGGTTCAGATTTTGAGAAAGGTGCGCACCTACTAATACCTGGAAAACGAATTTCGCCGCTCGACATAGCGATCATCGCCTCCTGTGGAAAAACAGAAGTGATTGTTGCCAAAGATCCAGTTATACGAGTCATCTCTACTGGAAATGAGCTAGTAGCTGCTGGCAATGCAATCGAGGCCCACCAGATTAGAATGTCAAATGGGCCAGCAATAGTATCGTTGCTTAAAAGTCATAACTACAAAAAAACCAATCACGACCACATTATTGATGACATTTCCGAGCTTCGTAATCGTTTGGCTGAACACCTTGATGAAGCCGAAGTAATCATCTTGAGTGGTGGCGTTTCGATGGGTAAGACCGACTATATTCCGCAAGTCCTTAAAGATCTAAAAGTTAAGGTCATTTTCCATAAAGTTAGTCAACGACCTGGAAAGCCAATGTGGTTTGGTAGGGGCTCTAAAGGCCAGATGGTTTTTGCGCTACCAGGTAATCCAGTATCAGCGCTAGTCTGTTGTCGACAGTATGTTATCGCAGCATTATCAAGCGCATCCGGCGCTTCTGAGGGCCTATCTGAGTTGGCTGTAATTGAGTCAGATATCTCATTTAAGCCGGAACTCACCTTTTTCCTGCCAGTTAAACTAATTTCCAATATATCCGGTCAAGTGCTTGCTATGCCCGTCAAAACCAATACATCTGGGGATTTTGCGTCATTGTCAGCGACCGATGGATACATCGAGCTGGCTAAAAATCAAACTCATTTCTCAGCCGGTACTGCCGTACCCCTTCACAGATGGATTGCTCGTTAATCATCATTCAGGTTACTGTTCACAAATGATATCTATTGCTGATGCACTCAAGCGCCTTCAAGAAGGAAACCGTCGATTTGTATCCGGTAAAGTCAGTGAAAAAACATTGGCTAGTCGGAAACATAATGTTGGAGTAGCTCTACCACAAAAACCTTTTGCAATAATCCTCGCTTGCTCTGACTCTCGAGTCCCAACAGAACTAATATTTGATTGTGGTATCGGCGACCTATTTGTGATCAGAGTTGCCGGCAATATTGCTTCGTCCTCACAAATTGGCAGTATCGAATATGCAGCTAAACAGTTCGGCACTCGTCTGGTGGTTGTACTTGGACATAGCAATTGTGGTGCAGTTATTGCAACTTTACGCGAACTGGCGCTTAAGGAGTCTCACCGCTCACCCAATCTCCGCGCTATCGTTGATAACATTCGTCCCGCCCTAGAATCAGTCCTCAAAGAAGAGTACGACGCCGACGCCGAATCAGTTGTTGCGAGTTGTGTACGTGCCAACATTCGTGCATCAGTTGATAGTATGCAACAAGGTTCCATAATTCTTAGGCAGCTCATTGAAAAGGACCAACTCAGGATTCTTGGCGCTGAATACTCTATCGAGACTGGCTTTATCGATTTCTTTGAAGATGATTGAGATATAGGTTATATCAGGCTTCACACCCTTTTAAGCGAAAGTGGAACCCTAGTTCGCAGTAAGGGCATCAACTCCTGAGTGGCTAATAAGTAGCCCCTAGCGTTTCATCGCTTCAAAAAACTGCGTATTAGTTTTCGTATCCTGCAATTTATTAAGTAGAAACTCTATTGCCGCAAGCTCGTCCATGGGGTGCAATACTTTTCGAAGCACCCACATCTTCTGCAACTCATCAGGGTCCGTCAGATATTCTTCTTTTCGAGTACCCGAACGATTTATGTTTATTGCCGGGTAAGTACGTTTTTCAGCAATTCGACGATCTAAATGGATCTCCATATTACCAGTACCCTTAAACTCCTCATAAATCACCTCGTCCATCTTTGAACCAGTATCAACAAGCGCTGTCGCGAGAATAGTCAGACTACCACCCTCTTCAATATTTCTTGCAGCACCAAAGAAACGTTTCGGTCTGTGCAATGCGTTCGCATCAACACCACCAGTCAATACCTTGCCTGATGATGGTACGACTGTATTATATGCTCTAGCCAATCGAGTAATTGAATCCAGAAGAATAACGACGTCACGTTTGTGCTCAACAAGACGCTTTGCCTTTTCGATAACCATGTCTGCAACCTGGACATGACGACTTGCAGGTTCATCAAACGTTGATGAAACAACTTCGCCACGCACCGTCCGCTCCATTTCCGTTACTTCCTCCGGTCGTTCATCAATAAGCAGAACAATAAGATCTACTTCCGGGTTATTCGAAACAATTGCGGACGCGATGTTTTGTAACAGCATTGTCTTGCCAGCTTTCGGCGGTGAAACGATAAGTCCACGTTGACCTTTTCCGATCGGCGCAACCATATCAATAATTCGAGCTGTTAGATCCTCGGTACTACCATTACCCTGCTCCAAAGTCAGTCGGCTTTTTGGAAACAATGGCGTCAAATTTTCAAACAAAACTTTGCTTCGAGCATTTTCTGGAGCGTCGTGATTAATCTGACCGATTTTTAATAAAGCAAAATAGCGCTCACTTTCTTTGGGTGGACGAATTAGTCCTGAAACCGTATCACCAGTCCTCAAGTTAAATCGTCTAATCTGACTTGGGCTTACATATATGTCATCTGGACCCGCAAGATAAGAGCTGTCAGATGAACGCAGAAAACCAAATCCATCCTGCAGTATTTCCAAAACTCCATCGCCATAAATATTTTCACCACTCTTAGCATGCGTCTTGAGGATAGAAAAAATAATATCTTGCTTACGTGAGCGAGATAAATTCTCAATACCTAGTGACTCACCGAGCTCAATCAATGCTGCTGCCGGACGAGTCTTGAGCTCCGTCAGGTTCATAACATTTTTGCTTGCTTCAAGTTGATCAGCAGGAATAATCTCTAATGAACTCTCGTCATCATTAGGATATTCATGCTGTGGAGGACGACGTCGTCGTCGACGATTTGGATTGCCCTTGCCGCCCTTGTTGCCGGGACGATTATTAGAGCGCGAATTCTGGTGTGGTTTTGTATTAGACAATTAAGCTCTCTCAGATATTAGTATTTATAAACTCAGTAAGCTGCGATTTAGATATCGCTCCAAGTTTCTGTGCCTGAATGACACCGTCTTTAAAAAGGATTAAAGTAGGTATACTGCGAATACCAAATTTTTGAGCGACTCCTGGATTCTCATCGATATTTAACTTAGCAATATCAAGTTTGTCCGCATATTCATCCGCCACTTCGTCCAGCAGCGGTGCAATCGCTTTACATGGCCCACACCATTCAGCCCAAAAATCGACCAGCACAGGCTTATTATTATTAACTACATCAGCATCAAAATTACTGTCCGTAGTATGCACAATTTTGTCGCTCACCGGCTATATCCTCCAAATGAAAAATTTCGATGAAAGTTTTTTTTGCCCGTTGACAGCCCTTCTGACAAACGAACATTAATAAAAATGGATGACGCTGCCTTAACTATCAGGCAATATGTCGCAGCTTTGTTGCCGACTATTTCCGGCTTCTTTCTGGATGGTAAGGAAAGCGAAACTGGCGGGTGCGACGGTTGTCGCGTCGAATTAATGCTAATTTGACCGCTTCGCAGACCAATTTGCAAGTTTTTAACGCATATTTTCTGGTTCTAATTTTATGTCTGAAAATTATCTGACCGACCTCAGATTCGATTCTTTACAGTTACACAAGAATCTTCAAGCAAGTATTCATGATGCTGGCTTTGAATTTTGTACGCCAATCCAAGCCAATACGCTACCAATTGCTCTCAAATTCAAAGATGTTGCAGGTCAAGCTCAAACAGGAACTGGTAAGACTGCTGCCTTCCTGATTGCGGCCTTCCAGCGCTTACTAACAGATCAATACAAAACCTCAAAAGAACAGAAGCAGCCGCGTGTATTTGTGTTGGCGCCTACCAGAGAGCTAGCTATCCAAATCGCTAAGGATGCTGAACTCCTGGGTCAGCATACTGGTTTGAGCATCGGACTTGCTTACGGTGGCACCGATTATGAAAAACAACGTAAAATACTCGTTGATGGTGTCGATCTGATTATCGGTACACCAGGTCGCCTCATCGATTATTTCAAACAGGGTACATTTAAACTCGATCAGATCCAGGTTGCGATTCTCGATGAAGCTGACCGTATGTTCGATCTTGGTTTTATCAAGGATATTCGCTATTTATTAAGGCGTCTTCCTAGCCCGGAGAAACGACTGAATATGCTGTTCTCGGCAACATTATCTCAGCGCGTCCTCGAGCTCGCCTACGAGCACATGAACGAGCCGGAACTCATTCGAATCGAGCCTGAAAAAGTAACCACCGACAAAGTTCAACAAGCTATATTTTACCCTTCTAACGAGGATAAGATGCAACTTCTGATTGGCCTGATGCGCGAAATTGGCGATGTTCGCACGATGATATTTGTCAACATGAAGCGTGAGGCAGAAAAGGTCCAAGACTATCTGAAGGCCAATGAAATTGATGCGGCTGCAATATCCGGTGACGTGCCACAGAAGAAGCGCGAACGCTTATTGTCAGACTTTCAGGAAGGTAAGCTACGTGTCCTTATCGGCACCGATGTTGCATCACGTGGACTACATATTCCTGGAGTTGAATATGTCATTAACTATGATTTGCCAAATGATGCGGAAGACTATGTTCATAGAATTGGTCGAACGGCTCGAGCGGGTGCTTCTGGATATGCTCTAAGCCTCGCCTGTGAAACCTATGCAATGTCTTTGCCAGACATTGAAAAATACATTGGTAAAAAGATTCCGTATGCGAGTTATGAGCCAGCTGATCTTCCGAGGGTCACCAAACCGAAAGTACGACCGCGAAAATCGAGGCAGCATCGCAGTGGCGGTGCTAATAATCGATCAGGTAATAGTCGTTCGCAAAGGCAACGACGTTAGCTATGATATTTCAGAAACGCTTTTAATTCCTTCAAATTCTGAGGAATTTTTCTCCTCAACTCTCGTATCAGGCTGTGTAACCTTCAATAGCATCTCAATACCGTATTTTTCAGCACTACGCAAAACATACGAGCTATCATCAACAAAAAGTGTTGTATCTAAGTCAAAATTAACGTCTTCTTGTAACGCACCCCAGAAGTGCTGATTCTCCTTTGCATATCCATAATCATGTGAACTATATATTCCATCGAAATAATCACCGAGGCCTGTAACTGCATCTTTTAGTTTCAAGGTTTCGCGATGCGAATTTGTTACAAGTAAAACACGTACTTTATTACTATAGGCGCGCTTCAAAAACTCAAGAGCGCCTGGCAAATAATCAATCCGATGACTAACATCATAATGCATCTGAATGACATCAATACCCAGCTGTTCTGACCAATAATCAAGGCAATACCAACGTAAATGGCCCTGAGCAAGAGCAAATTTATCTGCCAGAATTTGGCATGCATTCTCATATGGGATGTCATTCTCAAATGCATATTGGCGAGGAATATGCTCGAGCCAGATGTAGTTATCATAGGCGAGATCAAGCACTGTCCCATCCATATCTAACATCAAGGTCTTAATATTCTCCAAGATCGATTTTGAGTACGCTTTCATTTTATACTAATTGTGCCGAATACCTGTAGGAGCCAGAATGAAATCCCTAATTGATCCTGTTGTTGCTTTGGCCGAAGCTGCTGGCAAAAAAATTCTCGAAGTCTACTCATCCGATTTCGAGGTTCAAAGTAAAAAAGACAGCTCGCCATTGACGCAAGCAGACCTTAAGGCACACCTTTGTATCGTTGCCGGACTAAAAAAATTAACGCCTAGTATGCCAATTATCTCTGAAGAAGCCAGCTTGCCGGACTACGCGGAGCGTATTAAATGGGGGAAATATTGGCTTATTGATCCGCTAGACGGTACTAAAGAATTTATCAACCGAAACGGTGAATTCACAGTAAATATTGCACTTATAGACCATCACAAACCCGTTTTAGGCGTTGTACATGTCCCCATACAAAATAAAACTTATATCGGCTGCAAAGATTATGGTGCTGAACGCCGAGATAGTTATGGCGGGCGAGAATCGATCAGTGTGTCACCTCAGAGTTCGAGTCCGGTTCGAATCGTTACTAGTCGCTCTCATAAAAATCCAAGTCTTAATGCATACCTCAATAATATTGGTAAGTGCGAAATAATCCAAATGGGCAGTTCGCTTAAATTTTGTATTATTGCCGAGGGTGGCGCAGATCTTTATCCGAGACTCGGGCTAACTTCAGAATGGGATACGGCTGCGGCTCAAGTTATTGTAGAACAATCAGGTGGAAGCGTCGTTACACTTGATGGTAGCCCTATGAAATACAACGATAAAGAGGACATACTAAATCCACATTTTTTTGTCATTGGAGCCACAGACCGAGACTGGTTGGCACTACTACCTGACAGCGAGTAGCATACAACTGCATGACCGAGAAAATAAATACGAAATCTTTTAAAGAGCTCGAACAATTACGGGAGCTTCGCTTCACTCATAGAAACCTCAATTCTCTTATTGATCAGCTTCAACATGACCCCATGATAGATCAACTACGTATTCGTAGACTCAAGAAGCAGAAGTTACTTCTAAAGGATGCGATATTAAACTTGGAAAGCAAATTGATCCCAGATCTGGATGCTTAAGCTCACAAATTTAGACCTTTGGGAATTAATACAAAAAAATCTATCAATTTTTCGATCCAATATGTTTACTTTCTCGTTCAGCTGACATTTTCACTTGCTTTCGGCGTTCCTCAAGACGCAAAATCCGAGCTTCATCAGCTTCATTAACACATTGCGGGCAAGAAACACCTTCACGATAATCAGGCGATACCAGATCTGTAGTATTTAATGGACGGCGACAAGCGTGACATTGAACATATCTACCTTCTGCAAGATCTCGATCGATTGCAACACGAGTATCAAAAACAAAACACTCGCCGCTCCATTTGTTCTCAGCGTCACTCACCTCAGACAGGTAATTAAGAATTCCACCCTGAAGCTGATAAACATCCTCAAAACCAAGTTCAAGCATAAGTGCCGAGGCCTTTTCGCAACGGATTCCGCCTGTACAAAACATCGCTATTGGACGGTCAATCGACTGCTTTGCAAGCTCTTTCGCGAAATATGGAAATTCTCGAAAACTATCATTACCTGGATCCAATGCTCCCGGGAAAGTACCAACTTCGATTTCATAGTGATTACGAGTATCAATCACTAGGATATTGGGATCTAAAATCAGTTCATTCCAGCGATCGACATCAACATGCTGGCCAGATCGCTTGTGCGGTAAAATATCTGGACGACCTAATTTTACGATTTCATTTTTTACCTTTATTCGGATTTTTCGAAATGGCGCTTCGTCTGATTCAGTCCAACGTGCGTCAAGTTCCTCAACAATATTAAATTGATCGCAGATATAGTCCATGACTATACGAATCGCCGATTCGCTACCAGCTAGAGTGCCATTAAATCCTTCAGTGGCAACGAGAATTGTCCCGAGTAAGCCCAATTCATTGCAAAGTTTTTCAAGTTGATCTCGAAATGAATGCGGGTTCTCAATGTCTATGAAGCGATATAATGATACTACTTTCATTATCTTTTTTATTTTGTGGTTGTTGGTAACAAAATTCTGTTTTGAATTTTTTCAACAAGAATCAAGTATGCATCTATACTCATATTAATTACTTCCTCATCAAATGCGATGAGCCTGTCTGAGCCACACCGAAGCACTTCGAGATCTTGAAGGGTGCAAATGACAGTTATTTAATAATTCTTCTCAAAAACTGCATTAAGTATTCATTAATCTGATCAATATTACCTGTTAACTGGTGATCCCCATTCACTAGATGTAGTGTCGCAGAACACTCACGTGCATAACGAATACTATTCTCTACTGGAACAATAACATCATGCCAACCATGAACAATGCAAATTGGAATAGTCGGTGGCGATGGAGTCAACTCCTCATGACCTTCCATAAAATAGGCTGGCGCCAATACAAATAATCCTAGCGCACCCAAAGACTCTGCTGCTGCTGTAGCAACATGACCGCCCATACTAGAACCAACCAAAATCAATGAATCTTCAATATTTGAACATTCGCGTACGAGCTTTTCCACGCGCCGCGTCGGATCGATGATGCCTCGATAATCAATGCTATCGACATCACAACCATCTTCTTTAACAACATCTGACATTGCTTGAATCTTAGTTCCCCAAGGTCCACTTTCCTGGCCATGGGAAAAAATTACTGTGGTCATTCAATCATCCTATCTATGTTATCTCAGGGTGCTTCAAAGCTTCAGACCCTGCAATCACTCCCAACTCTTTTCACAAGTCGGGTTCTTACCGTCCGCCAAAGCCTGATTATAAATGGGAAGAGTCTTTTGCCACTGCGAAACAAGATTTTTAATTCGGGTTTCACTTGCTGGATGAGTCGATAAATGCTCAGGTGGCTGCTTAGCATCCAAGGCCGCCATGTTTTGCCATAAATCAACGGCTGCACGTGGATCAAAACCTGCCTTTGCCATGTATTCAAGACCGACAACATCTGCTTCAGATTCCTGACTACGACCCATCGGAAGTTCCATGCCCAACGCTGCACCTGCACTCATGACCTGTTGTGCGGTATATGCACCACCAGTATAACCACCACCCATAATGACCGCTAACGCTTCAATCCCAATTCTAGTCAGCGTCCCACGTGATGCACGTTCATTCACATGCTTAGCTGTTACATGTGCGATTTCATGGCCTATAACGGCTGCGAGTTGATGTTCATTCTCGGTAACATCAAGAATGCCGGTATACACACCGAGCTTGCCACCTGGCATAGCAAATGCATTAACTTGATTTTGTTCAAATATTGCGAGCTCCCACTCAAAATCACTATAGGGTGGATCAAGTTCAACAACAATGGCTTCTGCGACACAAACAACAAAATCGATTTTCGCGCGATCGGTTGTCAGTGGAAGCGTCGCTCGGTAAGCGTTAAACGTTGATCGGGCTTGTGCCTCAAGCTCTGCGTCAGACTTCAAAATTAGCTGTCCGCGACCAGTCGGAGAGGTGGAGCAAGATGCAATAAAAATCGTAAAAACTAATTTTATCAATAAACTGGAACGGATCATGTTCTTTTACCCCTTACCCGAGAAGGCTCTCTATAACTAAAGATTATCACGATCCCAAATGCCAATAGGCTCCTCAATCTCAACGCGGCAGAGAAGATTCAAACTTCTGTCGCCAACGTGCTGCATCGGTTTTTTGAAAGGCACTATCGATACCACCCATCAAACGTCTCTGAAGCGATTGTTTGATCTTATATGTCACCAAGTAAATATCATGTGTAGCCGCACGCGCACTCAATAATTGATCACTAGTCTGAATATAGTCAACGAGTTCAAGCTCTAAAGCACGAGTTCCATACCAGTGTTCGCCAGTAGCGATTTTCTCAAGATCCATATCAGGTCTATAAGCTGTGACGACGTCCTTAAACAGCATGTGCACGTCCTCTAACTCTTCTTTAAGTTTTGCCCTATCTTCATCCGTATTTTCACCAAACATAGTTACACTGCGCTTGTACTTACCCGCCGTAACCTGCTCAAAATCAACACCATGACTGTCTAATAAGCGATTAAAATTCGGTATTTGTGCAAGAACACCGATAGAGCCAAGTATCGCAAACGGCGCTGCATAAATTTTTGTTGCGACACATGCCATGAGATAACCGCCACTCGCGGCCACTTTATCTACGCAAACGTTCAGTGGAATATTTTGGTCTCGTATACGAACGAGCTGTGATGCCGCAAGGCCATGCTCATGCACAACGCCACCGTAATTCTCAAGACGCACAATCACTTCATCTTCAGATGTTGCCACATCCAAGATCGCATTGACTTCTTGTCGCAGTGAAGGGACAGCGCTCGCCTTCAGATCACCCTTGAAGTCAATAACAAAGCTACGTGGACGCGTGGACGCGACCTTAGCAGCAGCTTTATCCTTTTTCTTTCTCTCTTTAGCCTCATTCTTCTGTTGGTCTTTACTCAACACAGCAGTTCGAAGAGCCTGGACTAGGAGCTCGTGTTTTTCGTTAAGGTTTTCTACCTCCAATCCTTCATGCGTACCCTTGCGTCCTGCCAAGGCAGTAACCATGATAATGGCGATAATTCCTATCACTACAGTAATCACTTTGAGCAGGAACAACCCATACTCCATGAGAAATTCAATCATATTGCGATGCCAACATTATTTTTTTGTAAAACTTGTTCAGCTCGATAGCTCGAACGGACCATGGGTCCAGCGACCACTTCCAAGAAACCCTTTTCCAATCCTTTAGCACGATAAGCCTCAAATTCTTCTGGAGCCACATAGCGCTCTACAGCAAGATGGTGTTGAGTCGGTTGCAAATACTGGCCAAGTGTCAGAATATCAACATTCGCAGCTCTAAGATCATCCATTGTCTGCATAATCTCATGATCTTTTTCACCAAGTCCAAGCATCAGACTCGTTTTAGTGAGCACGTCTGAACGATGCGACTTCGCATAACGCAACACTTCTATCGTCTGCTCATAACTGGCGCGCGGATCGCGCACAGGATGTGTCAAACGCTTCACTGTTTCAACGTTTTGAGCAAAAACCTCCAAACCTGAATCAACCACAAGTTCAATGTTTGCTTGAATGCCATTGAAATCAGGCGTCAGAGCTTCAACAGCCGTATTTGGGTTCAGTTTTTTAATCTCCTTAACACAAGTGGCGTAATGCAAAGCACCACCATCAGCCAAATCATCACGATCAACTGACGTAATCACAACATACTTAAGTCCCATTAATTTGACTGCCTTCGCAGAGTTCCTAGGCTCTTGTGTGTCCAACCAACCTTTCGGATTGCCGGTATCTACAGCGCAAAACCGACAAGCTCTCGTGCAAACTGATCCCATGACCATAATCGTCGCCGTACCCGCATTCCAGCATTCTCCAATATTTGGACACATAGACTCTTCACAGACTGTACTTAAGCGATGCTCACTCACAATCTTACGAGTATTCGAATAGCCCGATCCTAATGGCATTTTTGCGCGCAGCCATTTCGGCTTATTGCCACGCGCTATCGGTTTACTGTCACGACGCTGCTTTTGGCCATTTTTGACAGCCGAAAAACCTATATCAGTCTGATACTTCTCGCCGCTTTTTACCTGTCCACTCTGAACTATGGGTATGCCTTGAAATAATTTGTGGTGGTTTTTCATACTTCAACCAAAGGCTATGCATTGGACTATGTATTGTCGCATAAATAAGTGCAGACTCAATAATTCAAAATTGAGCAATTCATAAAAATTTAGCATAAGTCCCATTCAACTTAATTCTGAAGTAAAATTTCGCCTTGGGCGATACGATACATAGATGCGACCCTCCGGGATATTAAATATGTTTGTCAACTTATAGAGTATTCAGTAAAACTTATAGTCAGGCTTATGGAAATTTAATCAATGACCACTAATATTGGATTCTTAAAAGTTACTCTAATCGCTATTCTTTTTATCCTATCGGATAATGGGCTCGCCCAAAACGAACTTAGGGATGCCTTCTTCAAAGATGCGGATATTGCAAAAGCGACGGCTGAAGCCGCCAATGCAAAACTATTTGCGCCTAATAATTTCCAAAGGGGAATGAAAGAGTATGGCGACGCTGAAGAACTATTAGAACGCGGTCGAAACATTGATTACGTGCGCTCAAATACATCTGACGCGATTAAATATTTCAAGACTGCTGTCAGAGCAGCTAAATTTGCTAAAACTACATTGGCACAAGCAATTAAGAGCCGCCAAGATGGTGCCAATGTTGGAGCCCCAAAACGATCGCCTCATATATGGAATAGCGCACAACAAAAATTCATACGCGCAGTTCAGTTACTGGAGCGTGGCGACCTCGAGAAAGCTAAACAGCTTGAGGGTGAAGCTATTATTTTGTATCGAGATGCAGAACTTGCCTCAATCAAGGAACAATATCTTGGTGAAACCCAACGACTTTTAAGTGATGCTGATAAGGCCCGTATTGGTCGGTATACACCAATCATATTAAAAAAGGCAAAGAGTCTGATCGCAAAAGCTGAAAGTGAACTGAATAAAAATCGGTATGAAATCGATCAACCAAAGAGTTTAGTCAAACAAGCAAACTACGAAATTAAGCACGCCTTATACCTATCTGAAATTGTCCGTCAGGTGGGAGACAAGGATCTTACAGTAGAACAATTGCTTCTAAACTGGGAACAAAATATGTGGACGATTTCTGATGTTGCGGGCATCGTGCCGAATATGGGGGAAGGGCATAATGAACTTACCACCAAACTAGTCGCCCACTTCAAATTACAAAGCAATGAACAGCAAGATCTAAAGCAAAAATTGGAAAAGCTAGAGCAGGAACTGAAGGTGCTAGAGCAGGAAAAGACTGAAAACACGGTACGAATAAACGATATGGATGAAGAATTACGGGCCCTCGACCAGCAACTAATTGATGCCAGTTCAGATCGCGCCATGCTAATTCAACGTCTTGAGGCCCAGGCTCGTGTAAAAGAACAATTTGAGCAAGTTGAAAAAATGTTCTCACCTCAAGAAGCTCGTGTTTTCCGCGAAGCAGATACTATTATCTTGCGACTCTTTAGCTTGAATTTTGATAGTGGCGCATCACGAATTAAACCAGAAAATTTTAATCTGCTTTCTAAGGCTGAGAAAGCGATTAATATTTTCCCTCAAAGTGAACTAATCATTAATGGCCATACAGATTCTCAAGGAAACGACGATCTAAATCAGCGGATTTCACAAGAGAGGGCTGAATCTGTAAAACAGTTCATGATTAATGAAATGAAGATCCCAATACATCGACTTATCGCGTCGGGCTATGGCGAAACACAACCAGTATCAAGCAATGATACTGAAGCTGGACGCGCGCGTAACCGACGCATTGACATTGTCATTAGTCCTAGCATTGAAATTATCGAGTAGTTAAATCTAAATCATGATCTAATTTTTATCTAATAATCTCAATAATTCGCAGACATGAGCAATCTCTATATCCGGTAAATCGAACTCATCAGGCCAATCACTTTCATTCCAATTAACCCACGCTGTTCGCAACCCAGCATTGCGTGCTCCATCTACATCAAGTCTTGGATGATCTCCGACATGCAATGTTTCTTCAGCTTTTGCCCCACCAAGTTTCACTGCCATTTCGAAAATTTTTGATGCCGGTTTAGCCGCACCTGCTTTTATAGCCGTAACCACATCATCAAATAAATGACTTATTCCGATAGAAGTGAGATTCGCATTTCCATTAGTAATTACGATGACTGTGAAATGCTCTCTCAAAGATTCGAGCGCTGGTATAACACCAGGAAAAATTTCAACATCATTTCTAACTTCATCAAAAACTCGAAAGGCCTCATCAATAAACTCAGTGCCATAACCAGCCGCAACTCCGACCCTACCAAGGACCATTCGTCTGATAAACGTCAAGTCATGCGCACAGTCTGAGAATTCAGCTACGACTTGCGATCTAATCTCACGAATATCAGATGGCTC